>NZ_LMIS01000001.1:2411795-2713269 GCF_001428805.1 Aeromicrobium sp. Root236
CGGCGGGGCGCGTTCCCGATGCCGCACGACGGCCTGCTGCTGTGGTGGTCACCGATGCGCCGCGGTGTCCTCGTGCCGTCTGACCTGCGCGTGAGCCGCTCGCTCGCCCGGTCACGCAAGCGGTACGAGGTGACGGTCGACGAGTCGTTCGAGGAGGTGATCGACGCGTGCGCCGACCCGTCCCGGACCGGCGCGTGGATCGACCCGGACATCCGCGAGGCGTACGTGCGGATGCATCGCCTGGGCTGGGCGCACTCCATCGAGACGCGTGACGCCGACGGGCAGCTCGTCGGCGGCCTGTACGGACTGAGCATCGGGCGGCTGTTCGCCGGCGAGTCGATGTTCCACCGCGCGACGGATGCCTCCAAGGTCGCGCTGATGGGCCTCGTCGAGGTGGTGGGTGACGAGGGCCTGATCGACACCCAATGGCGTACCGACCACCTCGGCTCGCTGGGTGTCACCGAGTGGTCCCGCGAACGCTATCTGCGAGCCATCGCCCCGCTCGTCGACGCCGAACCACCCGCCGCCTGGCGGTGATAGCAGGGCCAGGGAGCGGGACTCCTTGTGGGGGCGCGATTGAATCGTCGCCACGGGTTCATAGACTGTCGACACACCCATTCACTCACAAGGAGCTTTTGTGGCTATCTCACGCAACGACCTCGTCGCTGCCCTCGCTTCGAAGGCCGGCACCAGCAAGGCCGAGGCCGACGCCGTCCTCTCGTCCTTCAGCGAGATCCTGCTCGACTCCGTCAGCAATGGCGAGAAGGTCTCGATCCCCGGCATCCTGTCCGTCGAGCGCGTCCCGCGTGCCGCTCGCACGGGCCGCAACCCCTCGACCGGCGAGACCATCGACATCCCCGCCGGCTTCGGCGTCAAGGTGAGCGTCGGCTCGCGCCTCAAGGCCGCCGCCAAGTAACCCAGCACGACATCGCGCAGCGCCATCGGGACATCCCGGTGGCGCTGTTCCATGTCTGATGTGAGGATGACCGCCATGTCCACGCGCTACCACCGGCTCGCCCGGGAGACTCCGGCGTACGCGTGGTGGAAGCTCCCGGTCGCCGGTCTCCTGGCGTTCGCGATCTACATGGGCCTCGGGATGGTCCTGCTGCTGATCGCACTGGTCGTCTTCTCGGCCGAGTCCGGCATCGACAAGTTCGACGCCTGGACCGACGCTGCCGGCGACCTCGACCTGCAGCACCTGGACTTCTTCGCCCTCGACATGCTCTCGCTGGTCATCCTGATCCCAGCCGTGCTGCTCGCCGTGCTGGTCACGGGTCCACGACCCATCGGCTACCTCTCCTCGGTCGCCGGGCGGCTTCGTGTCGGCTGGCTGGCGCGCATGGCCGTGCTCGCGTTCGCGGTGTTCATCGTGACGATCGGCGGGTCCGTCGCGATCGGCGAGATGACCGATCCGGCCGACGTCAGCGCACCGCACGTCAGCACCCGGACGATCGTCGCGATCGCCCTCGTCCTGCTGCTGACGCCGTTCCAGGCGGCCGCCGAGGAGTACGTCTTCCGCGGCTACCTCATGCAGCTCGTCGGGTCGTGGACCCGCTTCGCGATCATCCCGGTGCTCGTCTCGGTGCCGCTGTTCGTCGCGGGCCACACGTACGAGTGGTGGGGCCTGGTCGACGTCGGCATCTTCGGCCTGACGGCGGCGGTGCTGACGATCCGGACCGGCGGCCTCGAGGCCGGCATCGCGGCACACACCGCCAACAACGTCGTGCTGTTCGTCTTCGACGCCTTGGGCATGTTCTCGGCGACCGACGACAGCGACGCAGGGCCGACGGACCTCATCCCGACGATCATCTCGAGCGTCGTCCTGCTGTTCCTCGTCGAGCTGGCGGCCCGCCGCTACGGGCTGCAGCGGACCCGCGCGCCGATCCCGCCGCCACCGCCGCCACCGGCTCCGATGTGGCCGCCGCCCCCGTATGCGTACTGGTGGCCGCCGGTCCAGCAGGCTCCGCCACCGCAGTGGTATCCCCCTGCGCCGGTGCACGCCGCACCGCAGTGGCCCCCCGCGCCACCGCAGCCCCGGCCGGCCAACCCACCTGCTTCGGTGGGGCTGCATCCGGAGACACCGGACTACCCCGGCGAGCTGCCGCCGGACTGGGGCACGCGCTAGCTGACGGGTCGCCCGGCCTGCTCCCAGGCGTCCATGCCGCCCTCGAGGTTGACGACGTCGTGCCCTTGCGCGTGCAGCCAGGCCGTCGCCCGGGCGGAACGGCCGCCGACGTGGCACACCACGAGCGTGCGCGCCGAGGGGTCGAGCTCGCCGACCCGACTCGGCAGCTCGCCGAGCGGGATGTGGATCGCGCCGGCGATGTGGCCGGCCGCCCATTCGTGTGGCTCGCGTACGTCGAGAACGACCAGATCGGCGGGAATGACCTCGGGAACGCCGTGGATGTCGGTGCTGGGGATGCCGGATTCGCTCATGTCTCCATGGTCCCTCGTGCGGTGTGATGTGACACGTACGGGTGTCTTCTTTGCCCAGGGAGTAGCGATGAACCCCCTCGAGTAGTTACTTTGGGCTATACGCGTGTCGCCTTTCGCCCCTGCGGAACCAGCGGCACCTCGTGTTCGTCTGCAGATGGGTGGTGTGTCATGAAGGCTCATGACACCATCCGCCTACCCTTCGTGGCCTCGACGCCGGGCGTCGCCCGCACCCGCCTCGCCGCGTTCCTGACGGTCAACCGGGCATCCGCCGAGGTCATCGACAACGCCCTGATCGTGATCAGCGAGATGATCGCCAACGCGGTCTGTCACGGCGTCCCGACCTCCGACGGCACGATCGAGATCTCCTGGGCGATCAACGGCACGCTGCTCGAGCTCAGCGTCTACGACGCCGGCAAGGGTGGATCGCTCAAGCCGATCGACTTCGACGAGGACTCGCTCAGCGGTCGTGGTCTGTCGATCATCAACCGGGTCGCCGACCGTTGGTGGGTCGACATGTCGACCGGCACGCGGGTCAACGCCGAGCTCGGCCTCAGCCCCCGCTGATCCGTTCGCACGAGCCGCATAGACTCGCCCGTCATGGGCAAGAAGTCGCGACTCAAGAACAAGGCCGCCAAGAAGGACCGCATGCCGTTCGTGGCGCGCACCTTCGAAGGACTCCCCCACGAGGCCGACTGGATCGCCCTGCGCGAGTTCGTCCCCTCGGCGACCGCGACGATCACGCTGGCCTCAGGCCAGTCCGTGCGTATCTGCTCGCTGCTGCCGGGCAACGGCGCCGGCATCGTCCGTCCTGACGGCGAGATCTGGGTCGGCCTGCAGGTCGCGCACAACTTCGGCGACATCAGCCGGGACCTCGCGTACGTCGTGGAGACCGCGCTCGAGATGGAGCCGGGCCAGCCCGTGCGCATGGCCGAGCCCGGGGTCGGCCCGCGCCTGCAGGACCTGATCGACCCGTCGAGCAGCTTCGACGTCGCGGTCCACGAGGGCTTCGACTACTGGGTCGAGGGCACGGACGACCGGCCTGAGACCGCCGAGCTCCTGGCCGAGGCCAACCAGACGATCGCTCCGACCGTCCGGCTCGAGTCGGTCGAGTCGGCTTACTGGACCGAGATGGGTCCGCAGCGCTTCCTCCGCTGGGTCATGACCGACGAGGAGACGCCGCTGCTCGACGCACTCGCCCGTCTGAAGGTGCGCGGCGAGGAGACCCTCGGTGAGGACACCAAGCTGATCGGGCACTTCCGCGCCCACGGCCGGCTCGTGCCGGTCTGGGAGTTCGAGGCATCGGCCGCCGACCTCGAGAAGCCGGCTCTGGAGTTCCGCACCCGCCTCGACGCGGCACTCGCCGACGACACCCCGCTGACCTCCGAGCAGCGCTCGGCTCGCGCCGCCCTGCTGAGCGGCCAGGTCCAGATCCGCTGACGATCCCCGGGGGAATCCGGCGTGGCGTGAAGCGGTTGAATGAAGCATGACGAGTTCCTATGACGTGGTCGTGCTCGGCGCCGGCCCTGGTGGTTACGTTGCTGCCGTGCGCGCCGCCCAGCTCGGCCTGAGCGTGGCCGTGGTGGAGGAGAAGTACTGGGGCGGCGTGTGCCTCAATGTCGGGTGCATCCCGTCGAAGGCGTTGCTCCGCAATGCCGAGCTCGCACAGATCTTCACGCATCACGCGGACACGTTCGGCATCCGCGGCGACGTCAGCTTCGACTACGGCGTCGCGTTCGACCGCAGCCGTGAGGTCGCCGCCGGACGGGTCAAGGGCGTCCACTTCCTGATGAAGAAGAACGGCATCACCGAGCTCGACGGCCGCGGAACGTTCACCGGCCCCAACTCCCTCGAGGTCGCCCTGACCGACGGCGGAACCGAGACCGTCGAGTTCGCCAACGCGATCATCGCGACCGGGTCGACGGTGCGGATGCTGCCGGGCGTGAAGCCCAGCGCCAACGTCGTGACGTACGAGGAGCAGATCCTCGACCGCGACCTGCCGCGCACGATGCTCGTGGTCGGCGCGGGTGCGATCGGCATGGAGTTCGCGTACGTGCTCAGGAGCTACGGCGTCGACGTGACGATCGTGGAGTTCCTCGACCGGGCGCTGCCCAACGAGGACGTGGAGGTCTCCAAGGAGATCACCAAGGCCTACCGCAAGCTCGGCATCCCGATCCTGACGTCGACCAAGGTCGAGTACGTGACCGACCACCGCGACGGCGTGACCGTGACCTACACCGGCAAGGACGGTGCCAGCACCACGATCGAGACCGACCGGGTCCTCGTGTCGGTCGGGTTTGCGCCCCGCGTCGAGGGCTTCGGGCTCGAGAAGACCGGTGTGGAGCTGACCGACCGCGGGGCGATCGCGATCGACGGCCGCATGCGTACGAACGTCCCGCACATCTACGCGATCGGTGACGTGACCGCCAAGCTGCAGCTCGCCCACGTGGCGGAGGCGCAGGGCGTGGTCGCGGCCGAGACGATCGGCAACGCGGAGACGCAGGAGCTCGGCGACTACCGGATGATGCCGCGGGCGACGTTCAGCCAGCCGCAGGTCGCGAGCTTCGGGCTGACCGAGCAGCAGGCGCGCGACGAGGGCTACGACGTCAAGGTCGCCAAGTTCCCGTTCACGGCCAACGGCAAGGCGCAGGGACTGGGTGAGCCCGGAGGGTTCATCAAGCTGATCGCCGACGGCGAGCACCTGGAGCTGTTGGGCGGGCACCTCATCGGTGCCGACGTCGCCGAGCTGCTGCCGGAGCTGACGCTCGCGCAGAAGTGGGACCTCGGAGCGCTCGAGCTGGCCCGCAACGTGCACACGCACCCGACGCTCAGCGAGGCGCTGCAGGAGGGCTTCCACGGCCTCGCCGGCCACATGATCAACCTGTAGCTGTCACACCTGACGGGGTTGCGTCGTCTGGGGGGTGAGCGGCGCAAGGGGCGCCGCAGGACAGGAGAATCCCATGCCTCGCATCCCCGCCCTCGCTCCCAAGGACGCCGGCGCGCTCGTCAAGATCGGCTACCGGATGGCGCGCAAGCAGCTGGGTGAGGTGCCCGAACCCTTCGCGATCATGGCGCACCACCGCAAGATCTTCGTGCTCGCCGCCCGGCACGAGCTCGCGCTGCAGAAGGCGATGCACGTCGTTCCGGCGCCGCTCGTCGAGCTCGCGGTCTACCGCACGGCCTGGACCGTCGGCTGCTCGTGGTGCGTCGACTTCGGCGCGATGCTGCAGCGCCTCGAGGGCCTCGACATCGACCGGCTCAAGGAGATCGGCGAGTTCGAGGCGTCGGGCAAGTTCACCGACGACGAGCGGGAGGTCATCCGCTACGCCGACGCGATGACCGCGACGCCGACGGAGGTCACCGACGAGCAGGTCGCGTCGCTGGTGGAGAAGTACGGGTACGACGGCGTGCTCGAGCTGACCTACCAGATCTCGCACGAGAACCAGCGCGCCCGGATGTATCACGCGCTCGGCATCACCGAGCAGGGCTTCAGCTCCGGCGACGCGTGCCGGGTGCCCTGGGCTACTGACTCGGCCGAGCCGGCCAGTCAGGCAGTCTGACGCCCGACCACTTCTCCGGGTTGGCCACGTCGTACGTCGCGCAGACCAGGCCGTCGCGCACCGCGAACCCGGCGACGCGCGGCGGCGAGCTGTTGCGAGCGGTCTCGCCCTGCCACCCGAAGGTCGCGACGCCCAGCTGCCCGTTGACCCGGACGAGCTCCATGCTGGTGAGCGCGTCGGGGCCGTAGCGCTTGAGCAGACCGAGGTAGAACCGGGCGAACTTCTCGGCACCGTGGATCACGTTGACCGCCGTGTTGGTGGTGCCGTTGGCGTCGCCCATGACCAGGGCGTCGGGGTGCAGGGTCGCGAGCACGGCGTTGAGGTCGCCGGTCGCCATCGCCGCGAGGAACCGGCCGACAGCCGCATCGTGCTCCTCGTCCGGCACCGGCGGTGGCGGGTCCGCGACGGTCCTCCGGGCGCGGGAGGCGAGCTGTCGTGCGTAGGCCGCCTGGATGCCGAGCACGTCGGCGATCTCGTCGAACGGCACGCCGAACGCGTCGTGCAGCACGAACGCGACGCGCTGGTCCGGCGGCAGCACGTCCAGCACGACGAGGGCCGCGAACCGGTTGTCCTCGTCGCGGACGACGGTCTCGAGCGGGTCGTCCGAACGGTCAGACGCTGCGAGTGGGGTGACGATCGGCTCGGGCAGCCACTGTCCGACGTACGTCTCGCGCCGCGCGGCAGCTGACGTGAGGCGATCGAGGCACAGGCGGCTGACGACGGTGGTGAGCCAGGCCTGCAGGTTGTCGATGGCTGCGTCGGTGCGGTGCAACCGCAGCCAGGCCTCCTGCACCGCGTCCTCGGCGTCGGCGACGCTGCCGGTCAGCCGGTAGGCGACGTTGATCAGGCGAGGGCGTTCAGCCTCGAACGTGTCGACCAGGGTCATGGCTCAGTCGCGCTCCATCGGACAGGACATGCACCGCGGACCACCCCGGCCCGAGCCGAGCTCCGAGCCGCTGATGGCGACGACCTCGATGCCGTGCTCCTCGAGGCGGGCGTTGGTCTGCTCGTTGCGCTCGTAGGCCACGGCGAGGCGCGGGGCGATCGCCAACGTGTTGTTGCCGTCGTCCCACTGCTCGCGCTCGGCCGTGACCGGGTCGAGGCCGGTGTCGATCTGGTGCAGGGTGTCGATGCCCATGGCCTTGGCGGCGGCAATGAAGAACGACTGCTCGTCGTCGACCACGAGCTCATCGCCCGTGAAGGTCACGGCGTGCGCGCGCAGGTCGTGGGCCATGTTGGGATAGATGACGACGGTGTCGACGTCGACCATCGTGACGATCGTGTCGAGGTGCATCGTGGCGCGCTCCTGCGCGATCGGCACCGCGAGCACGGTGTGGGCGAGCCCGCCGGTCAGCACCTGGCGGGCGAACCGCTCGAAGCCGGCCGGGGTCGTACGCTCGCCGACGCCGACCGCGATGACGCCGGGCGCCAGGAGCAGCACGTCACCGCCCTCGACGTGCTCGAGGTGCGGGCCGTGGACGCGCGGGACGTCGGCGAAGCGGGGGTGGTGCTCGTAGATCAGGCCGGTCAGCTGGGTCTCGCGGACCCGGGCCGGCATGGCCAGGCTCGTGACGGCGACGTGACCCGGCAGCCACACGGACGAGTCGCGGGTGAACAGCAGGTTGGGCAGCGGCTCGATGAGGAAGTCCTCGGGCGGCAGCAGGCTCGTGACGATGCTGCGGAAGCTCGTCACCTCGTCGTTGCGCAGGCCCGCGGTCAGGGTCAGGGCCAGCTCCTCGGGCGCGAGGTCGGTCATGACGCGGGCGATGTGCCGCCGCAGGCCGTCGCCGAGCTGCAGGCTCGCCGTGGTGCTCTCGATGATCGTCGCGCGAGCCTCCTCGACCGCGAGCGCCTCGACCAGCAGCTCCACGAGGTAGAGCACCTCGACGTCACGGTCGCGCAGCGCCTGGGCGAACGCGTCGTGCTCGTCCTGTGCCCGGCCGAGCCACGGGATGCCGTCGAACAGCAGCTGGTCGTTGTTGCGTGGGGTCAGCCGGCCGAGCTCGGGGCCGGGCCGGTGCAGCATGACCGTACGCAGGCGACCGACTTCGCTGTCCGCTCCGAGACCCATGCAGTCACCCTAGATGACGGGGCCCGCAGGAAAGTCGGCTGATTCTGCTGCAATAGCGGAAAGGCTGTTCTAGTCTCGTTTCCGAGGGACCGACGACACCTGGAGACACTCCCATGCACTTCCTCCGAACCCGTTCATTCCGCCGCGTCTCGGCGCTGCTCGTGACCGCCGTGTGCCTGATCGGCGCCGCGCCGTCCAACGCGCAGGCCGCCGAACCTGACGGCATCGACCTGGGCAGCCTGCTCTGTGGCATCCGGCTCGGGACGATGACCAACACGGCCGCGCCGACGATCTCCGGCACCGCCAAGGTCGCCTCGACGCTGACCGCGTCCCCAGGTACGTGGAGCCCGACGGGTGCGACGTTCACCTACCAGTGGCTCGCCGACGGGGCAGCCGTCACGCCCGCGACGGCCTCGCCGACGTACGTGGTCCCTGCGGGCGCCGTCGGCAAGAAGATCTCGGTCAAGGTGACCGCCTCCAAGTGCATGAAGAACCCGGGCAGCGCCACCAGCGCGCAGACCGCGGCGGTGCCGGCCATGACGGTGCTCGGCTACTCCGTCCCGACCATCACGGGCACCCCCAAGGTCGGCCAGACCCTGACCGCCAATGAAGGCACCTGGACCCCTGACGGCGTCACGTTCACCTACAAGTGGCTCGCCGAGGGCACCGTCATCGCCGGCGCGACCGCCAAGACGTACGTGCCGACAGCGGCCGACGTCGGCAAGCGCATCCAGGTGACCGTCACCGGCACCAAGGCCGGCTACCTCCCGACGTTCGTCACGAGCCAGGCCACGGCGTCGGTCGCCCCTGCGGTGGCCACACCGGTCACCAACACCGTCGCACCGACCATCAGCGGCACGCCCAAGGTCGGTGAGACCCTGACCGTCAGCCCCGGCACCTGGACGCCGACCGGCGTGACGTTCACCTACCAGTGGCTCGTCGACGGCGTCCCGATCGAGGGCGCCACCGGCTCGAAGTTCTCGCCGGGCACCGCCCGCGCCGGCAAGAAGCTCTCGGTCGCCGTGACCGGGTCCAAGGCCGGCTACACGTCCGTCACCGTCACGACCGCCGAGACGGCGCCGATCGCCCAGCTGCCCCAGCTCGGCTACGGCACGCCGACGATCACCGGCACCGCCAAGGTCGGGCAGACGCTGACCGCCAACGAGGGCACCTGGACGCCGGACGGCGTGACGTTCACCTACCAGTGGTACTCCGAGGGCGTCCTCGTCGCCGGTGCGACCGCCAAGACGTACGTCCCGACGGCGGCTGACGTGAACAAGCGGATCCAGGTCCGGGTCACCGGAGCCAAGACCGGCTACCTCACGACGTACGCCACGAGCGCGCCGACGGTGAGGGTCGTCGCGGCGGGCTGACTCCGGGCCGATTCTGTGTCGAGCGACGCACCCCGTTTTTTAACGGTGGTGGCCCTCCCGGGCATACGCTCGTACGTGTGGATTGGAACGACTACGACGCTGCGCTCTTCGACCTCGACGGCGTGATCACGCCGACGGCCGAAGTGCACATGCGCGCCTGGGCCCAGATGTTCGGCGACTTCCTCAAGGAGCGGGGAATCGCCGAGCCGTACACCGACGACGACTACTACACGTACGTCGACGGCAAGCCGCGCTACGAGGGCGTCCGGTCGTTCCTCGCGAGCCGCGGGATCGAGCTGCCCGAGGGTGATCCCGCCGATCCTCCGTCGTCCTCGTCGGTCGCCGGTCTCGGCAACCGCAAGAACGTCGACTTCGAGCAGATCCTGGAGACCGACGGCGTCGAGCCCTACCCCGGCTCGGTGGCGCTCGTGAACGCGCTGGTCGAACGCGGCACCAAGATGGCGATCGTGTCGAGCTCGCGCAACGCCAAGCCGGTGCTGCGAGCCGCCAAGATGATCGACTTCTTCCCCGTGATCGTGGACGGTGCCGTGGCGGGCGAGCGTGGCCTCGCCGGCAAGCCGCAGCCCGACACGTTCCTCGACGCCGCCGAGCAGCTCGGTGTGCCCAAGGAGCGGGCCGTCGTGTTCGAGGACGCGCTGTCGGGCGTCGCTGCCGGGCGCGCCGGTGACTTCGGCCTGGTCGTCGGCGTCGACCGCGGTGTCGGCCCGGACAAGCTGCGGGAGAACGGCGCCGACGTCGTCGTCCAGGACCTCGAGGAGCTCGTATGACGATGACCGGGCCTTCGCACGTCGCCCCCCAGGTCCACGACTTCCTCGACCGCACGCGCTACCCGGTCGACGAGTGGGCGTTGATCGAGAACAACATCAACAGCCAGGACCTCGGCACCACCGAGACGCTGTTCTCGGTCGGCAACGGCTACCTCGGCCTGCGCGGCAACGTCGACGAGGGACGCGACTCCTACTCGCATGGCACCTACATCAACGGCTTCCACGAGACCTGGCCGATCCAGCACGCCGAGGAGGCCTTCGGCTTCGCGCGCGTCGGCCAGACGATCGTCAACGCCCCCGACGCCAAGGTCATCCGCCTCTACGTCGACGACGAGCCGCTGCTGCTGCAGATCGCCGACCTCATGGAGTACGAGCGGCGCCTCGACTTCCGCTCCGGCGTGATGTCCCGCGAGATCCTGTGGCGTACGCCCGGCGGCAAGCGCGTGCAGATCCGCTCGCGTCGCATGGTCTCGTTCACGCAGCGCCACCTCGCGATCATGACGTTCGAGGTGACGATGCTCGACGACTACGCCCCGGTGGCGATCTCGTCGCAGATCCTCAACCGTCAGGACGGCGAGGACGAGTACCACGTACGCGCCAAGGCCATGGGTGAAGGCGTCGACCCGCGCAAGGCCAGCAGCATGCGCCACCGCGTCCTGCTGCCGCAGAGCAACTGGGGCAACGTCGCCGACGGCCGGGTCGCGCTGGGCTACCAGTGCGCCGAGAGCGGCATGACGATCGCGGTCGCCGCCGACCACCGTCTCGAGACGGCCAACAACTACACCAAGCGCATCCAGACCGACGACGACCTGGCCAAGATGACCTATCGCATCGACGCCGAGCCCGGGCAGCCGATCACGTTGACCAAGATGGTCAGCTATCACACGTCGCGCGGCGTGCCGTCGCGTGAGCTGCTCGACCGCTGCACCCGGACGCTCGACCGCGCCCAGACCGAGGGTCTGGACCAGCAGCTCGCGGACCAGCGTCAGTGGCTCGACGACTTCTGGGAGCGCTCGGACGTCGAGGTCCCCGGCCAGCCCGAGGTGCAGCAGGCCGTGCGCTGGAACCTCTTCCAGATCGCGCAGGCGTCGGCTCGTGCCGAGGGCACCGGCATCCCCGCCAAGGGCGTCACGGGCTCCGGCTACGGCGGCCACTACTTCTGGGACACCGAGGTCTACGTCCTGCCATTCCTGACCTACACGACACCGCGCGCGGCCCGCAACGCGTTGCGCTTCCGCTACACGCTGCTCGACGCGGCTCGCAACCGTGCCAAGCAGCTGGCGCAGCACGGCGCCCTGTTCCCGTGGCGGACGATCAACGGCGAGGAGGCCTCGGCCTACTACGCCGCCGGCACCGCGCAGTATCACATCGACGCCGACATCTCGTACGCGTTGAGCCAGTACCTCGCCGCGACCGGGGACCTCGACTTCCTGACCCGCGAGGGCATCGACGTGCTCGTCGAGACCGCCCGCATGTGGGTCGACCTCGGCTTCTGGCGCAACGAGGAGGACGGCACGTTCCACATCCACGGCGTGACCGGACCCGACGAGTACACGACGGTCGTCAACGACAACCTCTTCACCAACGTCATGGCCCGGTTCAACCTGCGCCGCGCGGCGGAGGCCGTACGCGAGCTGGCGATCCGCGACGGGCGCGAGTACGACCGCGTCGTCAAGCGCCTCGAGCTCGACGAGCGTGAGGTCGCCGACTGGGAGCGGGCCGCCAGCGACATGGCGATCCCCTACGACGAGCACCTCGGCGTGCACCCGCAGGACCAGCACTTCCTCGAGCGCGAGGTGTGGGACCTGGCCAACACGCCGATGGACAAGCGGCCGCTGCTGCTGCACTACCACCCGCTCGTGATCTACCGGTTCCAGGTGCTCAAGCAGGCCGACGTCGTGCTCGCGCTGTTCCTGCAGGGCGACCAGTTCGACCCCGAGGAGAAGCGCGCCGACTTCGAGTACTACGACCCGATCACGACGGGCGACTCGACGCTGTCCGCCGTGGTGCAGTCGATCATCGCGGCCGAGGTCGGCTACCACGACCTGGCGCTGCGCTACTTCCTGTCGGCGCTGTTCGTCGACCTCGCCGACCGGCACCACAACACCTCCGACGGCGTGCACGTCGCGTCGACGGGTGGCGTGTGGAGCGCGCTGGTCAACGGGTTCGGTGGCTTCCGCGACTACCAGGGCGTGTTCACGCTCGACCCGAGGCTCCCCGAGTCGTGGGACTCGCTGGTCTTCCGCGTCACCCTGCGCGGCACCCGCGTACGTGTCACGGTCCTGCCGGAAAGCGTGGAGCTCAGCGTCGAGGAGGGCAAGGAGGCGACGATCTCGATCCGCGGCCACGAGGTCACGGTGCTGCCGGGCGACCCGGTGTCCGTCCCGCTCGACGGCCAGGGCCCCCGCATCGAGGGCGAGCCGTCGCCGGTGCCCGGTCGCCGGCGCGCTGACGGCACGATCATCTCGGCCATCGTCCCCGGCACGTGACGGCGCGGATCAGGTCGTCTGGTCCTTTCGAGTCATAATTCTGCTGTTCGAACGTCTCATGTGGGCAAACGACTTACCCTGAAATCGGGAGTCGAGGCGTATCGGAAGGCAAACGCAGTGATCACCGTGATGTGGAAGACCGCCGACGGCGAGACCGGTGAGGTCATGCTCGACGGCGACGCCAAGTGGACGTTCGGACGTACCGGCGGGGTCGAGGACCTGACCGTTGCGGTCGACAACCCCGCCGTCAGCCGTACGGCCCTGGTGATCCGCGACGCGGGTCCCGGACCGGTCGTGTTCCGCGGCCAGATCGACAACGGCGCCAAGGTCGCGCTCGTGAGCGTCATCGGCTCGATCACGTGGCTCGACGAGGGCACCGCCGGCAACCTCACCGCCGAGGAGAACCGGGTCGAGTTCTCGATCAACGACGAGGTCCTGCTGACGATCGACGTCGAGTTCGAGCAGCGCGGCAGCGTCGTCGAACGGCAGCAGTCGGCCGACGCCTGACCCTCGGTCGTTGAGCTTGTCGCAAGGACGCTCGCTACGCTCGATCGCATGTCGTTCGTCTCCGGGCTGCCCAAGGCAGAGCTCCATGTCCACCACGTCGGTTCTGCCTCGATGCGCACCGTCGCCGAGCTGGCCGAGCGCCACGCCGGTTCCACCTCCGTGCCCACGGACCCGGAAGCCCTCGCCGAGTTCTTCACGTTCACCGACTTCGCCCACTTCATCGAGGTCTATCTCTCCGTCGTCGACCTCCTGCGCACGCCCGAGGACCTCTGGACGCTGACCTACGACGTCGCCCGCGACCTTGCCGCGCAGAACGTCCGCTACGTCGAGCTGACCTGCACGCCCTACACCTCGATCGCCGTCGGCATCAGCGCTGAGGCGTACTGCGAAGCGCTCGAGGACGCGCGCCGCAGGGCTGAGGCGGACTTCGACCTCACGATGCGCTGGTGCTTCGACATCCCCGGCGAGTCCGGCCTGCCGTCTGCCGAGGTCACGCTCGACACCGCCCTGCGCCTGCAGCCCGACGGTCTCGTGAGCTTCGGGCTCGGTGGTCCCGAGATCGGCGTGACCCGTCCGCAGTTCGCGCCCTACTTCCAGCAGGCCATCGCGGCCGGGCTGCACAGCGTCCCGCACGCCGGCGAGTCGACCGGACCCGAGACGATCTGGGACTCGATCAACCACCTGGGCGCCGAGCGCATCGGGCACGGCATCGCCGCCGCACAGGATCCCGCCCTGATGGCCCACCTCGCCGAGCACGACATCACGCTCGAGGTCTGCCCGACGTCCAACGTCTGCACGCGGTCCGTGCCGTCGATGGCCGAGCACCCGCTCCCCGCCCTCGTCGCCGCCGGCGTACCCGTCACGATCAACTCCGACGACCCGCCGATGTTCTCCACGACGCTCAACCACGAGTACGAGGTCGCCGCCGAGCTGCTCGGCCTGGACGAGAGCGGCATCGCGGATCTCGCGCGTGCGTCCGTACGCTCGTCCTTCGCCGACGACGCGACCAAGGCCGCGATCATCGACGAGATCGACACCTACACCGCCAACGCCTGACCCTTCAGCCGTTGGCGGTGACCTGCTCGCCCATCGTTCCGCTCGGCGGTGAGCTGGTCGCCCTTCGGGCTGCCTGAAGGGCGACGAACCCACCGCCCGTCGCTGAGGGGTTGACGGGTGCATCACCACATGGTTATCTATAACCACCAAGTTACATAAAGGAATGGTTATCGAATGGACGACGATCAGCTCGACCTCGTGTTCGGCGCGCTGGCCGACCGCACGCGCCGCGCCATCCTGGCCCGGCTCGCGCAGGAGGACGCCAACGTGGGTGACCTCACCGCGTTGTTCACGATGTCGCAGCCGGCCATCTCCAAGCACCTCAAGGTGTTGGAGCAGGCCGGGCTGATCTCGCGCAACCGGCAGGGGACGATGCGCCTCAGCCACCTCGAGGCCGCGCCCCTCAAGGACGCCACCGGATGGCTGGCGGACTACCGGGAGTACTGGTCCGAGAGCTACGCGCGACTCGACGAGCTGCTCGACTCACTCGACTGACCCACGCACCCAAGGAGAGCACCATGAAGAACACCACCGACACCCTGACCATCGAGACCCCGGGCACGCACGCGATCACGGTCTCGCGCGAGTTCGACGCCCCGGTCGACAAGGTCTATCGCGCCATGACGGACCCCGAGCTGATCGCCCGCTGGATGGGCCCCCGATACCTGACCAACACCGAGATGACCCACGAGCCGCGCCACGGCGGCACGTGGTCGCTCGTCCAGCGCGACCCTGACGGCAACGAGTACGCCTTCCGCGGCGTCGTCCACGGCGAGCCCACTCCCGAGCTGTCGATGCGGACGTTCGAGTGGATGGGCATGCCCGGTCATGTCTCGTTCGAGACCTTGCGACTGGTCGACCTCGGCGACGGACGCTCCCGCGCCGACAGCGTCACGGTGTTCACCTCGACCGAGGATCGCGACGGGATGGCGAGCAGCGGCATGGACGTCGGCGTTCGCGAGGGCTACGAGCGCCTCGACGAGATCCTGGCCACCCTCTGACATCCACACCGTGAGGAGGAGATCGTGATGAGCAAGGTCATGTCACACATGACGATGTCGCTGGACGGCTTCATCGCCGACCCGCACGACGGCATCGACGAGCTGTTCGGCTGGTACGGCGCGGGAGACGTCAGCCTCACCTCAGCCAACGAGGACATCGCGTTCAACGTGGACGAGGCCGGCGCCGGCCTTCTGCGAGCCTGGATGGCGGACGTCGGTGCGCTCGTCTGCGGTCGGCGACTGTTCGACATCACCGACGGCTGGGGCGACAACCATCCGGTTGGCTCGCCGGTCGTGGTGGTGACGCATCACGTCCCTGACGACGCGCACCGCTGGCCGAGGACGACGTTCGCCGGCAGCGTCGAGGCCGGCATCGCCCAGGCGAAGGAGATCGCCGGTGACAAGGACGTCACCGTCGCCAGCGCCGACGTCGCTCGACAGGCGCTCGACCTGGGTCTTCTCGACGAGGTCCACGTCAGTCTCGTCCCGGTGTTGCTGGGCTCGGGGATCCCGTACTTCGCGAATCTGGGCGCCGCTCCGCACAGGCTCGAGGACCCGATCGTGACGCCGGGGACCCGGGCGACGCATCTGCAGTACGCCGTCAAGCGCGACTGATCCTGCTCCCGCGGGGTCAGATCGCGGTCGCGGGTGCCGGGGCGAGCGGCACGCGTACGAGCAGGACGCCGGGCTGGACCTCGGCGGTGATCTCCTGGCCCTCGCCGACAGGGTCGCCGTCGAGCTGCATCGGCATCATCTTCTCGGCCTTGATGTGCACCTTGTGACCGGTGAGCCGGTCGAGCCGCTCATTCGTACGCTTCTGGCGGCCGATGACGCGCACGATGATCGCGAGCCAGCCGATGAACCGCTTAGGCGCGAGCACCACGACGTCGAGCCTGCCGTCGTCGATCTGGGCGTCGGGCAGCAGGGGGATGCCGCCCTGGAGGAACCCGACGTTGCCGACCACGACCGTACGGGCGCGGAACTTCTTGAACTCGCCGTCGTCGACCGAGATCTGCACCTTCATCGCGGGGAAGCGCGCCGCCTTGACCCCGCTGACGAAGTAGGCCAGCCAGCCGACCTTGGCCTTGAGCTGGTCGTTGACGCCGGTCATGATCGCGGCGTCCATGCCCAGGCCGGCCATGACGAGGAACGTCGTGTTGGTGCCCGAGTCGGTCCGGAGCGTCGACAGGTCGATCGCCCGGTCCTGGCCGCCGAACACGACGTCGAGGGCGTCGCGGGTGTTGAGCGGGATCGACAGGTTGCGGGCCAGCAGGTTGCCGGTGCCGTGCGGCAGGATGCCGACGGCCACACCCGTGCGGGCAACCTCCTCGCACACCGCGCGGACCGTGCCGTCGCCGCCGGCCGCGACGATGAGGTCGACGTCGGCGCGCAGCGCGGCGCTGGCCTGACCGTGGCCGGGATCCTCGATCGTGGTCTCGAACCAGAGCGGTTCCTTCCACCCGTCGCGGTGGGCCACGAGGCGTACGCGCTCCTTGAACGCCTCGACGTCGGCGATCTTGGACGGGTTGAGCACGACGGCTGCCCGCTTGCGACCAGAGCCGGTGAGGGCGGCGAGCTCGTGGGGCACACGGGTGGCGTCGCTGACCAGCACGATCCAGAGCCCGAGGGCGACCGCCGTGCCGAAGCTGAGACCGGCCACGACGTCGCTGAGGTAGTGCACGCCGAGGAAGATGCGGCTCGCGCCGACTCCGAGGGCCATGAGGACGAGCAGGGTGATGAGGATGCGGCGCTTCCAGCCGCGGCCCGTCAGCACGATCGTCATGAGGATCGCAACGGTGAACAGCATGCCCGCACCGGAGGAGTGCCCGCTCGGGAACGAGTAGCCGCCGATCTCGTGCAGCGGCTTGTCGAAGACCGGGCGCTCGCGCTCGTACGCCAGCTTGATCAGGGCGTTGCCGACGATCGCGACAATCCCGCTGACGGCGATCCAGATCGCGACGCGACGCTCGTGGCGCCACAGCGCGTACGCGGCAAGCAGCAGCAGGACGATCGCCGCGCCGAGGTTGCTGAACACGACCGCGACGACGTCGAGGAAGTCGACGAGGCCGCCGTGGCGGGACGCGTAGTCGTACGCGTCCTGTGCCACGTCGTGGTCGAGGTCGATGACCGCATTGGCGCCGACACCCACGCAGATCGCCAGGACCGCGAACAGGGTGGCCGGGGCGGCGAGGGCCCACCAGAGGATGGCCCGGCGTGCAGGCGCGGCACGACGCAGATCGAACGACAAGCTTCCTCCTCAGGGGTCGACCCAGCCTAAGGCACTGCGACCGGGCCCGCCTCGGCTCACCCGCCCCCGCATCTCGCCCGGCGGCGTTCTCCTCCTTCGCCGCACAACCCCGGTGCGCCTCAGTCGTCGGCCTTGCCGGATCGAGCGCGGATGGCGGGCTCGCTGATCGAGGCGGGACCGATCACAGTGCCTAATGGACTGAGTTGCGGGCGCCAGCCGGACGATAGGCTGAGGCAGTGATTGAAGCCCGGATCCTGCGAGAAGACCCTGATGCCGTACGCGCTGCCCAGAGGCGCCGGGGCGAGTCGACCGAGCTCGTCGACGAGCTCATCCGCGCGGACGAGGAGCGGCGCTCCACGATCTCGGCGTACGAGGCGGTGCGCGGCGAGCAGAAGAACCTCGGCAAGCTGATCCCCAAGGCCCAGGGCGACGAGAAGCAGGAGCTGTTGGCCCGTGCCAAGGAGCTGAGCCAGCAGGTCAAGGACGCCGAGGCCGCGCAGGTCGATGCGGCCGAGACGTTCGAGCGGCTCATGAAGACGCTGCCCAACCTTGCCTCGCCCGAAGCCCCTGAGGGTGGCGAGGACGACTTCGTGGTGATCGACACCGTCGGCACGCCGCGCGACTTCGCGGCCGAGGGCTTCGAGCCGCGCGACCACCTCGAGCTCGGGCAGCTGCTCGGCGCGATCGACAGCGAGCGTGGCGTCAAGGTCAGCGGCTCGCGCTTCTACTTCCTGACCGGTGTGGGCGCGCAGCTCGAGCTGGCGCTGACCCAGCTCGCGATGAGCAAGGCCGCCGAGTGGGGCTTCACGCCGATGATCCCGCCCGCGCTGGTCAAGCCGAGCGCGATGGAGGGCACCGGCTACCTCGGGCAGGGCGCGGCGGACGACGTCTACTACCTCGAGAAGGACGACCTCTACCTCGTCGGTACGTCCGAGGTCGCGCTCGCGGCGTACCACTCCGACGAGATCCTCGAGGCCGAGTCGCTGCCGCGGCGCTACGCGGCGTTCAGCCCGTGCTACCGCCGCGAGGCCGGCTCGTACGGCAAGGACACCCGGGGCATCTTCCGCGTGCACTGGTTCGACAAGGTCGAGATGTTCGTCTACACGACGCTCGAGGAGTCCTACGCCGAGCACCAGCGCATCCTCGCCTGGGAGAAGTCCTGGCTGGAGGCCCTCGAACTGCCCTACCGCGTCATCGACGTGGCGTCCGGTGACCTCGGCCTGTCGGCGATCCGCAAGTTCGACTGCGAGGCGTGGATCCCCACGCAGGGCAAGTACCGCGAGGTCTCGTCGACGTCCAACACCACCGAGTTCCAGGCCCGCCGCCTCGACATCCGCGTTCGCGGCGCCGAGGGGACGAAGTCCGCGGCGACGCTCAACGGCACGCTGTGCGCCATGACCCGCACGATCATCGCGCTGCTCGAGAACGGCCAGCAGGCCGACGGCTCCGTACGCCTGCCCGCCGCGCTGCACCCGCTGCTCGGCGAGGTCCTGAGGCCCCTCGCGTGACCTGGAAGCCTCGGCTGATCGCGCTGGACGTCGACGGGACGCTCGTCGACGGCGAGAACGTGATGACCGAGGCCGTGCGTTCGGCAGTCCACGCCGTGCGTGACGCCGGCATCGAGACCGTCATCGCGACCGGTCGTGGGGTGCCCGGCGTCATGGACGCGGTGGACAACCTGCGGTTCACCGAGGGCTACGGAGTGGCGAGCAACGGTGCCGTGACGTTCCGCTACGACCCGGAGGTCGAGCTGCTCGACGTCGTCACGTTCGACGCCAGCGAGGCCGTGCGCCGCGTGCTGGAGCACATGCCTGAGGCGCTCGTCGCGGTCGAGGAGGTGGGCGTCGGGTTCCGGCTCAACAAGCCGTTCCCGGACAACGAGATCTCCGGCCAGTTCGTCGTCGAGGACGTCGAGTCACTGATCGCCGAGCCGGTCGCCCGTGTGGTCATCCGGTCGGCGGAGCACAGCCGCGACGAGTTCACCGCGATCGTCAAGGACCTCGGCCTGACCGGCACCAACTACTACATCGGTTACTCCGCGTGGCTCGACCTCGCGCCCGAGGGTGTCTCCAAGGCGTCGGGACTGGAGTTCCTCTGCACCAAGCTCGGTATCGACCGGTCCGACGTGCTGGCCGTGGGTGACGGCAACAACGACCTCGAGATGATCGAGTGGGCCGGCCGCGGGGTGGCGATGGGCCAGGCGCCCGACGACGTCAAGACTGCCGCCGACGAGGTGGTCGGCACGATCGACGAGGACGGCCTGGTCGCCGAGCTCGCCCGCTACGTCTAGCCCTTCAGGAAGCTGAGCCGCACCTCGCGGTCCGGGTTGTCGACGTTGGTGTCGACGAGGCACACCGACTGCCACGTGCCGAGCAGGAGCCGGCCGCCCTGGACCGGCACGGTCATCGAGGGCGCGAGGAATGCCGGCACGACGTGGTCGCGGCCGTGCCCGGGCGTGCCGTGCTGGTGCACCCACCGGTCGTCGCGGGGCAGCAGGTCGTCGAGTGCGGTCAGCAGGTCACCATCGCTGCCGGCGCCGGTCTCGATGATCGCCACACCTGCCGTCGCGTGCGGGACGAACACGTGCAGCAGCCCGTCGCGCTCCTCGCGGACGAACCGCTCGCACTCCGAGGTGAGGTCGTGGACGACCGAGCGCCCACCCGTCCGTACGGAAACCAGCTCACTGCGCATACGACGATCGTTGCACCGGTCCTTGAGCTTGTCGAAAAGGACGTCGAACGCTCAGGCGGTCTTGCTGGTCTCCAGCTCGTCGAACACGTCGAGGACCGCGTCGACCGTCGGCAGGCACGGGCTTGCGGGCGGGGTGAGCGCGTCGTCGCGCTTCTGCTCCCGGGCCCGGCGCAGGTGCCGTTTGATCGTCGAGGTCGAGCACCCGAGGCGCTCGGCGAGCTGGTGGCAGGTGTCCTTGGGGTACGCCTGACGCGCGGTCATGACGGCGTCGTGGTTGACCGGTCCGCCGCCGACACGCGCGGCGCCGTAGGCCGTGGTCGCCTCCGGCTGCACCTCGATGCCGAGCCGGTGGCGAATCACCTCGCGGTCGTGCTCGGTCGTGCACGCGACGTAGCCGGAGACGTCGATCTGGACGACTGCCCGGTAGAGGCACTCGACCATGAGCGGGCAACCGGCGCACTGCCGATGGGCCGTCGCGCGTTTGAGCGTCAGCCGCTCCCACTCGGCCGCCGTGATGTCGGTGCGGGCCGGTGGTGAGTGCAACAGCTCATCCAGGTAGACCTCCGGCTCGAAGGCGCACGGAGGTGCTGTCGTGTCGTCGACGATGGTCATGGGCTCCCTCTTCCCCACGAGCCCGGCCCGATGACACTCCTGCATCGTGCTTGGCTCGCGTTGGAGGCAACTTTAGAGGTACATGCCCCCGGAGCCATCGCTTTCGGCCGAGGTTTCCGAATTGTCACCTTTGGTGTCGTTTGGACCCGGTAGAGCCAGCCTCATGTTCTGGAACTGCGCCTGGGCCTGCACCTGCTGGGCGTAGAGCGCCGCCTGGATGCCGTGGAAGAGCCCCTCGAGCCAGCCGACGAGCTGGGCCTGGGCGATCCGCAGCTCACCCTCGCTGGGCGTCTCGCCGTCGAACGGCAGGCTGAGACGCTCGAGCTCCTCGACCAGCTCGGGGGCGAGGCCGTCCTCGAGCTCCTTGATCGACTGGAGGTGGATGTCCCGCAGACGGGCGCGGCTGGCCTCGTCGAGCGGAGCGGCCTTGACCTCGTCGAGGAGCTGGCGGATCATCCCGCCGATGCGCATCACCTTGGCGGGCTGCTCGACGAGGTCGCCGAGGGACGTACCAGGTGCCGGCGCGGCAATGGCGTTGCCGTCGGGACCGATGATCTCGGGGGATTGCTCAGTCATTGCCTCAGACTATCCAGCGGTCCTGAAGGCCGTGATCTGAGTCTCTTGAACCGGGCTGCAAGGGTGGAAGAGATGCCCCGGACCCGCGATCGCCGCCTCGACCTGCTCAAAGGACTCCTCATCGCCGGCGTGGTGCTGGGCCACTTCCTGGAGACGTCGGGCGGCCAGGCCCCCGGGGTGCTCTACTCCGGCTGGCACCACGATCCGCAGCGCTGGGTCCTCACGTTCCTCTACCTGTTCCACATGCCGTTGTTCGTGTTCCTGGCCGGCGTGACCGCTCGTACGCGTGGGCTCGCCCACCGCATCGTCGAGATGGTCGGCCTCTACGTGCTGCTGCAGACGACGTACGTCGCGCTCCGCTTCGGCGTCGGCGACCTCAGTGCCGAACGGCTGCTCCACCCGACGTACGCCTTGTGGTTCCTGCTCGCGATGGGCTGGTGGCTCGTCGCGCTGCCGTTCGTCGTCCGCCTCGGTGCGTACGCCCTGCCTGCCGCGACTGCCGTGTCGGTGGCCGCGGTGCTGCTGCCGTACCCCGACGGCGATCTCGTCTCGTGGTCGCGGGCCCTGTGCTACCTGACGTTCTTCGTCGCCGGGCACCTCTACGGCACCGGGGCTCTGCGGCGCACGGCCGAGACGTCGACCGTGGTGATGGCGACGGCCGGTGCCGCGTTGCTGACGGTGACGGCCGTGGTGGTCAGGTCTGGCCTCGACCCGCGCTGGATCCGCGGCGCCGACACCGCGGCGTCGATGGGCGTGACGGGCGTCGACGCCGTGGCGTACCGCGCGCTCTGCCTGGCACTCGCGACGGTGTGTGGCGCGTGCGTCCTCGCCGTCGTGCCGAACCGCCTGCGGCCGGTCGAGGGTCTCGGTCGCCGGAGCCTCGCCGTGTACGCCCTGCACATCCCGGTCGTCTTCGTGCTGCAGGACGCGTTCCAGGGTGCGGGCGTCGGCCAGGTCGAGGCCTCCCTGCTCGCCGCAGGGGTGACCGTCGTCGTGCTGCGCGTGCTGGTGCACCCGTTCTTCGACCGGGCCGTCCGGCGTACGGCATCGACGATGGCCCAGGTCGTGGTGCCGCCACCGCTCGTGCACGACGTGCCGGAGCCGGAACGCGTCAGGGCGTGAGCAGGACCTTGCCGATGTGGCTCGACTCCTCGAGCACCTGGTGCGCCTGACGTACGTCGTCGAGCGGATAGGTCGCGTGGATGATCGGGCGCACCGTGCCGTCCGAGATGAGCGGCCAGACCTGTGCGACCATCGCGGACACGATCGCCGCCTTCTCGCTGGTCGGCCGGGCCCGCAGCGTCGTTGCCATGACGGCGGCCCGCTTGGACATCAGGGCTCCGAGGTTGAGCTCGGCCTTCACGCCGCCCTGCAGGCCGATCACCACGAGACGCCCTGCGGTCGAGAGCACCGAGACGTTGGCGTCGAGGTACTTGGCGCCGATGATGTCGAGGATGACGTCGGCCGTCACGCCGGCCGACTTCATCTCGGCGGCGAAGTCCTGCTGCTTGTAGTCGATGACGACGTCGGCGCCGAGCTCGCGGCAGAACTCGGCCTTCTCGGGCGAGCCGACTGTGACGATGACGCGGGCCCCGAAGGCCTTGGCGAGCTGGATCGCCATCGTGCCGATCCCGCTGCCACCCCCGTGGACCAGCAGCGTCTCGCCGTGCTGCAGCTTGCCCATCATGAAGACGTTCGACCACACCGTGGCGGCGACCTCCATGAGGCCGCCGGCATCGACGAGCGAGATGCCCAGGGGGACCGTCGCGACCTGGCCCGCGGGCACCGCGACGTACTCGGCATAGCCGCCGCCGGCCAGCAACGCGCACACGTGCGTGCCGGGCGGCAGGTCCGTCACGCCTTCACCGACGGCGACGATGTCACCGGAGCACTCGAGCCCGAGGACGTCGGTGACGCCCGGCGGCGGTGGGTAGAGACCCTGCCGCTGCAGGAGGTCCGACCGGTTGAGGCCGGCCGCAGCGACGCGGATGAGGACCTCGCCGGGTCCGGGCTCGGGCTGCGGAAGGTCGACCACCTCGAGGGCATCGACGCCTCCGGGGTTGGGAGCAATGACGGCGCGCATCCCCGCAGGCTAGCCGCCCTCCCCCTCTGCTGCCGAGCCACGCCCTAGCATTTCTCCCATGAGCCGGGTCGATGTGCGCTTCCCTTCAGGGCCGGGATGGTGCGGTGCCTGGTGGTACGAGCCTGACGGCGCCGATGGCCCCGGGCCGGTCGTGATCATGGCGCACGGACTCGGCGCCGTGAAGGAGATGCGCCTCGACGCGTACGCCGAGCGGTTCGTCGCCGAGGGCTATCGCGTCCTGGTGTTCGACTACCGCCACTTCGGCGCGAGCGACGGTGAGCCGCGCGAGCTGCTCGACATCCAGCGCCAGCTCGACGACTGGGCCGCCGCGATGCATCACGTACGGTCGCTGCCGCAGGTCGATCGTCGGCGCATCGTGCTGTGGGGCACCTCGTTCGGCGGTGGGCACGTCATCGAGGCGGGGAGTCGCGACGGCGATGTCGCGGCGATCATCTCGCAGTGCCCGTTCACCGACGGGTTCGCCTCGGCACGCACGGTCGGCCTGCGCAGCCTGCTGAAGCTGACGGTGCTCGGCCTGCGCGATGCGGTGCGCGGACTGCGGGGCAAGCCCCCCGTACGCGTCGCGGTCGCCGGGGCGCGAGGTGAAGCGGCCCTGATGACGGCGCCTGACGCGCTGCCCGGGTATGTCGCGCTGAGTCCTCCGGGACCTCGTCCGCCGGATCGCGTGGCCGCTCGCGTCGGGCTCCGCATCCCGCTCTACTACCCCGGACGGGCCGCGGCGTCGCTGGAGTGCCCCGCACTGTTCTGCGTCGCGATGAAGGACAGCGTGGCGCCCTCGCGCTCGACGATCTGGCACGTCCGCAAGGCCCGGCAGGGCCGGATCAAGCGCTATCGGACGGGTCACTTCGACCTCTACCTCGACCCGTGGTTCGAGGAGGTCGTCACCGACCAGATCGACTTCCTCCGCGAGACCGTCCCGGTCTGAGCCGGACCCCCGCGATGTGTGGAGTTGCGGGCGCTTCGCAGGCGCTGAAGCGCCTGCAACGTCACAAATCGCGAGGTTGCACCATGCTCAGGTCCCACCTGCGAAGATGGAAACCATGCGTGTCGCACTGGTCCAGCTCGCTTCGGCGACCGACTCGGCGACCAATCGGCAAGACATCCGGTCTCAGATCGCAGTGCTGAGCGCCGCCGACACGCTCGACCTCGTGGTGCTGCCGGAGGCGTCGATGCACGACTTCGGGGCGGCCGACCATGACCTCGCCGCCGTCGCCGAACCGCTCGACGGGCCCTTCGTCCAGCTCCTCGGCGAGGAGGCGCAGCGGCTCGGCGCGACGCTCGTGGCCGGGATGTTCGAGCGTACGGACGGGCTGCCGTTCAACACGCTCGTCGTCGTCGGTCCCGACGGCGCGCTGCGTCAGACGTACCGGAAGATCCACCTCTACGACTCGTTCGGCTACAAGGAGTCCGACCGGCTGCGTGCCGGCGACATCGAGCCCGTCGTGCTGGACATCGCCGACACACCCGTCGGCCTGATGACCTGCTACGACCTCCGGTTCCCGGAGCACGCCCGGGCTCTCGTCGACGCCGGGGCCGAGGTCATCGCGGTCCCGGCGGCGTGGGTGGCCGGCGACCGCAAGCTCGACCACTGGCGCACGTTGCTGGCGGCCAGGGCGATCGAGAACACGGCGTACGTCGTCGCAGCCGCGCAGGGTGGGGACCGCTACACCGGCCACTCCTTGGTTGTCGATCCATGGGGCTCTATCGTGGGCGAGGCGGTTTCGGCCCCCGAGATCATCCGCGCCACCCTCGAGCCCGAGGTCGTGGCGCATGCACGGGAGATCAACCCGTCCCTGGCCAACCGAAGGATCCGTACCCAACCATGAGCCGTGCCACCAAGGGTGGACGTCGTCGCCTCGACGCCTCCATACCCCCGGAGTACGACCTCCCGACCCGTGAGCCGCGTCTCGACTCGCCGCGGGCGGCGCGCTTCGTCATGGTGCTCGTGTTCATCGGCTGGCTCGCCGGCACGGCCGGTGCGGCCACCTCGATCATCGCCGTGGACACGCCGTCGTGGATCGTACGACCGTCGGCCGCCCTGCTGATGGTGGTGTTCGCGATCGGGCTGACCCACCGTGGCGGCGGGCACATGCGCATCTGGCTGCCGATGACGGCGGCGCTCGGAGCCCTCGCCGTGACGCTCGAGACCAACGTCCTGCTCGCATCCGCCGCGGCGGTGACGGCGGTGCTGGCCTCGGTGTGGGCGGTGCTGGTCACCCGGCCGGTGGCCACGCTGTGGGGCGCGATCCGCGAGTACGCCTTCGCCCTGCTGGTCGCGTTGAGCGGCACCCTCGGCGTCGCCGCCTGGAACGCCCCGGTCAACTACCAGCGCTTCAACCTCATCGTGCTCACGGTGTCGCTCGGCCTGGCGATCACGCTGGTGTGGAACCTCGGCGCCGGCCTCCACGGCCTCGGCCGCCAGAACCTCGCGATCCTGCTCGGCGTGGCCGCGCTCGTGATGGTGGTGATCGCCTACAGCAGCTTCGTCCGTACGCACGGCTCGCAGTCGCTGGTGCAGGCCTTCACCGACATGGTCATCTGGACCCGGCGTACGTTCCACGGGGCGCCGCGTCCGATCGAGGTGCTCATCGGCTTCCCGGCGCTCATCGTCGGCGTCTCGCTGCGGTCGAAGCGCCGCGAGGGCTGGTGGATCCTGGTCTTCGCCGTGATCGGCACCGCGGTGCTGACGACGTCGCTGGTGTCCCCCGGCGCGTACCCGAAGTACATCGGCCTCTCCACGCTCTACTCCGCCGTGCTCGGCCTGATCGTGGGCCTCGTCCTGCGTCGTCAGTTCCTCAAGGAGCCGTCGTCACGGGCGGCGCGAGCCATCGCCCCGGTCGTACGCGTGGAACCTCCCCGTTTCGCCGCGCTCAAGTAGTGCGATAATCGTTCGCGGCGCAGCGCCTCGGTGCTGCCACCCAGGAGGGGTGCCGGAGCGGCCGATCGGAAGCGCCTTGAAAGCGCTCGCTGGCAGCGATGTCAGCCGCGGGTTCGAATCCCGCCCCCTCTGCTTGACGAACTATCGACTCGACCGCAGATTCGTGCTGCTCTCCGTCGGCATCAACGTGATGGTCGGCGGTGTCGCGGCGGCCTTGGCGTTCTTCCTGTCCTCGGTCACGGCGCTCGCCTGGATCTTCGGGATCCTGGCGGTCGCCTCGCTGGCGAACGCCGTCCGCGTGTACGCCCTGCCGCCCGTGGTCGCACGCACTGACGCCGGTGGCCTGCGTGTCGGCGGACCGCTCACGGTCAAGCCCGTCGACGTGGCGTGGCTCGACGTCGAGGACGTCACGACCGACGGCGGTCGGCTTTTCGTCGACCGCGGCAACGGTGAGGTGCTGGCGTTCCCGCTGGCGTACGTCGGCGGTCGCGTCGCGGAGCTGATCCGCGACATCTACGACCGGCTCAACGCCGCCAACGGCTACCGCCGCTTCGACCCGACTACTTGACGATCACGCCCGATTCGTCGGAGGGGCGACGTGGTCGGTATCCTGTTCCGGTTGCCGGTCTCGATCGGCGGCGGGGAGGTGTCGCATAGTGGCCTAGTGCGCCCGCCTGCTAAGCGGGTTGAGGTTTAAACCTCTCGCGAGTTCAAATCTCGCCACCTCCGCCGCAACGTGACAAGCACGAATCGAAGAGACCAGCCACGCAACGTGGCTGGTCTCTTTGCGTGGTGACCAGCTGAGGAGCTTGCTCCGCAGGTGAGATGACAACGCAACGCTGGATGTCATTTCGACAGGCTCAATGACCGGTCGTCTGACCACCCGTTGCCGCGCCTCCAGCGGGTTATTGCTCGTCGTACGGCCAAGCCTCATAGAGTGAGGTAGTCCGTCAACGCCCGGAGCGACGCTGAGCAACAGGAGTCACAGGTGCACCCGTACGACTACGTCAGGGCCATCCTCCGCGGGTGGCCGATCATGCTGGGCGCTGCGATCCTCGGGCTCGTGGCCGCAGGCGTGGTGTCGGCGCTGGCGACGACGCAGTACACCGCGACCACCACGATCTACTTCGCCGCCGCCGGTGGACCCAAGGGCGAGGACCTCGCGTACGCCGCGACCTACACGCAGGCGAGGGTTCAGGGCTTCGACTCGCTGGCGCGTTCGACCAGCGTGCTCGAGCCGGCTGCCGCAGCAGTTGGCGACGGCGTCAACGCCGAGGAGCTGGCCGACCGGGTGTCGGTCGACACCAGCCTCACGACGACGCTTGTCGACGTCTCGGTCCAGGACACCTCGGCCAAGCGCGCCGCCAAGACCGCCGACGCGGTCAGCGGCTCGCTCATCAACCAGGTCAGCGCGCTCGAGCGCCCCGACAAGGACGGCCCCTCGGCGATGACCGGCACCGTCGTGAGCGCCGCCCGCGTGCCGGACAGCCCCAGCACGCCCAACTGGCCGGTCAACCTCATCGTCGGGTTGGTCGTGGGCGTCGTGATCGGCTCGGCCGTGGTCGTCGCGCGCGACCTCGCCCGCCGCGCCCGAGCTCACGGCACGACCGGAGCCTGACCCGTGTCGCGGCCAGGGCGCATCTGGGCACACCTCGGTGAGGCGTTCTACAACGCCGTCATGACGTACGTGCCCTCGCACACCCTGCGCATCGCGACCCTGCGCCTCTGGGGCGCCACGATCGGCCGCGACTGCTCGCTGCTACGCGGCACGACGGTGCTGGGCATCGCGCACCTCGAGATCGGCGAGGCCGTGTCGATCGGGTTCCGCTGCGT
Organism: Aeromicrobium sp. Root236; assembly: GCF_001428805.1. Taxonomy (NCBI): domain Bacteria; kingdom Bacillati; phylum Actinomycetota; class Actinomycetes; order Propionibacteriales; family Nocardioidaceae; genus Aeromicrobium; species Aeromicrobium sp. Root236. Next base: position 2,440,016 of record NZ_LMIS01000001.1, read on the forward strand.
GCTGGACGCCCGGGGCGGGCTGACGATCGGCTCCAACACCGTGATCGCGAGCGACACCCATTTCGTCGGTGCCTTCCACGACGTCCACGCAGCTGACTTCCCGGCGATCCTCGAGCCGATCGTGGTCGAGGAGTTCGTGTGGCTCGCCGTACGCTCGACGGTTCTCTGCGGCGTCACGATCGGCCGTGGCGCGGTCGTGTCGGCGTGCTCGTTGGTACGCGCCGACGTGCCGGCGATGGACATCGTCGCCGGCGTCCCGGCGGTCTCGATCGGCACCCGTCGGTCGACCCTCGACTACCGTCCGGTCTTCCGGCCGCTGTTCTTCTGAGTCGCCGCGTGCCCGACCTGGCGAGCGCCACGCTCCTCTACCTTGCGCCCCGTGGGGGTACGTCGGGCGTCGGCGACCACGCGGACGACTTCGTCGCCGCCGTAGCGCCACACCTCGGCGAGGTCGTCGAGCTGCGGCACGGGCCGCCGCGCGAGGACGGCATCGCGGACGTCCTTCGCGTACGACGGGCGCTCCGCGCGGCACTCGCGGAACGCGGCGACCGCCCGGTCATCGTGCACGCGGAGCTCAGCGGCGGATCGCTTGCCGGCCTGTGGGCGGCCGCCGGAGCCGACGCGACGATCCGCACCGCAACGTTGCACGATCCGCCGCGACCGGTCTGGTATCCCTACCTGACCAGGGGCCTCGCCCGCAGTCGCTACGTCGTGCACGGTGCGCACCTCCCGCTCAACCGCCTGACCGCACGCATGGAGCGGCGCCTGATGCGGAACGTCCACGCGTTCGCGCTCAGCGCCGAGGGTGTCGATGCGATGACCGCGGCGCGCATCGGCGCCTCGCAGTCCGCGAGCCATCTGCTCGTCCCCGAGCGCGCGTCGCTGCCACCGGCGGCTGACCGCCCCCGCGCGGTCGGCCTGTTCGGCCACGTCTACCGCGGCAAGGGCTTCGAGCAGCTCGTCGCGATCCGTGAGGCCCTCGACCCCGGCATCGCGTTGCGGGTGGCCGGCCGCGGCACCGCCGACCTGCCACCGACACCGGGCGTCGAGATCCTCGGCGAGGTGCGCGGCAGGGCCGAGGACGACTTCTTCGCCTCCGTCCGTGCGCTGCTCCTCCCGTACGAGCGCCGGTACGTCTACGGCACCGAGGTGTTCCCGGCGTCGAGCGTCCTGACGCGGGCGATCGCGTATCGGACCCCCTCGCTCAGCACCGCCGTCGGCCCGCTGACGGGCGCCGCCCGTGACGGCGCGACGATCGCCTTGGACGGCGACGGTCCGGCGGTCGCGGCGGCAGCGTCCGACCTCGTCGACGACGCCGACCGCCTGCGCGCGGCGACCGACGACCTGGACGCCTTCGCCGCGACGCAGACCGTCGAGTCGGCCATCGCGCCCTACCTGCAGGCGTGGTCGCGGTGATCCGGCGCGTCTCCCGGCAGGTCGCCGAGACCGTGCTGGCGTCGGGGTGGATGTATCTCGGCCGGTTCATCGGGCTCTTCTGGGCGGTGCTGCTGACCCGTGAGATGGGCATCGCGGTCTACGGCGCGTACGCCATCGCCATCGCGATCTCGGTGCTCATCACCGTGCCGCTCGACCACTACTACGTCGTCCGCATCCTGCGCGTCGACAAGCCGACGTTCCTCGGCGACCGGTCGACACGGCTCGTCGGCGGCCTCGCACTGCTCGCCGTGGGCGCGATCCTGCTGCAGGGCGATCACTACCTGAGCGGCTTCGCGATCGGCAAGGCCGGCGGCGAGATGGCGTTCAACGCGGCCAAGAGCGAGTTCATCCGCGTCGGCCATCCCGCGCGTGCGATGGGCCTCGACACGGCCCGACAGCTGATCGGCTTCGGTGCGACGGCCGCCTACTTCCTCGGCGTCGACAGCCCGACGCTCCTGGGCATCGCTGCGTGGACGCTCGCCAGCTTCGTGCCGTTCCTTGCCTGGGCCGCGTGGATCTCGTGGGGTCACCGTCCACTGCGCCCCGAGATCACCGCCCGCACGGCCGCGATCATCGGTGAGGCCGTCGGAGGTGCGGTCTACGCGCAGGCCGACATCGTCATGCTCGGCGCGCTCGCCTCCAAGGAGTCGGCGGGCTACTACGCGTACGGGAGCCTGCTGATCTGGTCGTTGGCAGCGGTCGGGCAGAACTACAGCTACACGTTCACCGAGCGCCTCCGCGAAGCCGGCGGCCACGCGTCCGCGGGCCCGGCGGTCGGTCCATCGGTGCGGTTGTCGCTGGGCCTCGGCGGCATCGTCGCGGCCGTGGCCGTGGTCATGCCGTTCGCGGACGCGCCGGCCGAGCTGGTCTGGACCTTCGCGATCCTCGCGGTCGTCGCGGTGCCGCGCACGCTCAGCAGCATCTTCACGACGGTCCTCGCGGTGCAGAAGCGCGACCGGTTCCGCACCGTCGTCACCTGGATCTCGGTCGCCGTGAAGTTCCCGCTGCTACTGGCCGTCGGCCACCTCGGCGGGCCCGCCGCTGCGGCGGCGTTCCTCGTCTCGGACATCGTCATGACGTACGCCTATGGCCGCGCCGTCCACCGGCCGGTCGAGGTCGACGAGGGGCGGACGCCGTGAAGGTGGCCTTCCTGCTGTCCAAGGATCCCGCGACGACGCACGGCGGGGACCTGACGATCTCGCGCGAGCTCATGGCGATCAGCCGCAGCGCGCACGAGACGGTCGGCCTCTGCCTGTCGCCGGACGTCACCTCGACCCGGCTCGACGGCGATCTCTGGAAGGTGCCCAAGCCCGCCGTCGCCCCCGCCGCGATCGCGCTGCGCAGCCTCCGTCGCCGCCGCAGCCTCGTGCACACACGCTTCGACGACGACGCGTACGTCGAGGCGCTCGACACGATCGAGGCGGACGTCTACGTCGCCGACCACAGCTACATGGCCGAGCCGTTCCTGCGGTCCCGTTGGGCCGGCAGCAAGCCGCTGCTGGTCAACACCGTCATCTCCGAGTCGCTCGTGTGGTCCGAGACCCGTGGCATCGTGGGCCGGATCGACAGCGTCCGCATCCGCCGCGACGAGCTGCGGGTGGCCCGTGCGGCACGCGGCGTTGGCACGTACGACGCCGACGAAGCCGCCTACTATCGGTCGCATGGCGTCCCTCGCGCGCGGTGGCTGGACGTCACGCTCGCGCCCAAGCCCGCCGTGGACGTTGCAGCCAGCGGGCGGCGCCTGGTGTTCGTCGGCGAGCGCGCCTGGCCGCCCAACCAGCAGGCGTTCGAGACGTTGCTGGAGTGGTGGCCCGACATCTCGCGCGGCATCGACGACGCCGAGCTGTGCGTCGTCGGCAACCGCGAACGTACGCTCGCGCTGCCTCCAGGCGTGCAGGACCTCGGCTTCGTGCCCGACCTCGACGCGTTCCTCGGGACGTGCCGCGCGGTGGTTGCGCCCGTGACGACCGGGGGCGGCGTACGCGTCAAGATCCTCGATGCCGCAAGCCGCGGTCTGCCGGTCGTGGCGACGTCGGCGGCCGTCGGCTCGCTGTCGAGCGTCTTCGAGATCCCACCCCATGACGACCGCGAGGGCTTCGTCGAGGCCGCTCGCGCGATGCTGCTGGACCGTGACGCGGCGGCCGCCGAGGGCACCCGCATCCACACGATCAACGCCGACCGTTGGGCCGCCGGGGTGCCGCAGGGCACGGTCCTGGACTGGATCGCGTCATGACCGACATCAAGACGAGGACCGAACCGGTGGCCTGGACCGCGCTGGCAGGCATCGTCACGGCCGCCGTGGTCTTCGCCCTGATCGGCCCCGACGGCATCGGCCCGCTCACGGTGATGGGGCTGTTCGGCGCGATCGCGGCCTATGTCGTCATCGCGCATCCTCAGGCCGTGTTCCGCTTCACCGGGTTCGTGCTCGCCGGAGCACCGCTGCTGCCCGCCCCGGGCTTGGGCGCGCCGCTGATCCTCGTGCTCGGCATCGCGGTGTGGGTGGCGCTCGCCATGGCCGTACGCCCGCCGGTCCGCCTCGGCTGGGTCGAGGCCCTGATCGCGCTGTCGGTCATCGCCTCGGGCATCTCCGTGCTCGTGACGTCGCCCGACCTGACCTCGATCGTCGAGTACGGCCGCTGGGTCATCGCGTTCGTCCTGGTCATCCCGCTACGGATGCTGAGTGCCCGCGACCTGGTCTCGTTCGGTCGCGCGTTCGTCTCGGGCGCGTGCTTCGGGTCCGCCGTCGGCATGCTGCTCGTCGCGGTCGACCGCAAGGGTTACCTGCTCGACCAGCTCACGGCGTTCGGCTACGACGTGCGCGGCGGCAACCTTCGCATCGTCAAGGGCTCGGAGGAGACCTCGTTGCGGCTCACCGGGACGTACGTCGACCCCAACATGGGCGGGTTCGTCCTCGTCGTCGGGCTGGTCCTCGCGGTGGCGCTCCTGCGCGGCGTCCCCCGCGTCGTGGTGACCGGCATCATCGGTGCGGCGGTCCTGCTGACCCTCAGCCGTACGTCGATCGCCACCGTCGCGGCCGCGTTCATCGTCATCGTGGTCCTCGGCAACGTCGGCGTACGCGCACGGCTCGGCATGATCGTCGCCGTCGCGGCCTCTGCGGTGAGTGCGCTCGCGATCCCCACCGTGCGGCACCGGCTGCTCGACTCGTTCGGCCCGACCGACGCCGGCACGGTGGCCCGACGGGCGGCGTTCAACGACTACACCGACGCGATGCGGCACCACTGGTGGTTCGGCAAGGGGTGGGGCATCGAGGAGTTCCGCGACCCGACGGTGGGGCAGATGACCAACTTCGTGGCCAACGCGCCCCTCCTGACGGTCTATCGTGCGGGGGTGTTCGTGGGTGCCCTCTTCGTCGTGCTGCTGATCGCCGGCATGTTCCGCTCCGTCGGCCTGCTGCAGCGCGGAAGCTTCCCGCAGGCGGTCGTCGCGGCGGGCTTCGTCGCGGTCGCCCTCGTCGCACTGCAGCTCGACTTCCCGGTCGCGCTGCTGCCGCCGGCGACGATGTCGTTCGCGGTGCTGCTGGCGTTCGTCTCGCACGACCGGTGGACCGGCGAGCCCGGCGGTGACCCACCATGACCGGGCGCACCCGGCTCGTCGGGCTCGACGGGCCGCGCGGCATCGCCTGCCTCTGCGTCCTCGCAGTCCACACGATCGCGTTCTTCGCGCCCTTGCAGCTCGACCGGTTCCACCTGACGTACCTCAGCGAGGCGATCGTCTACTTCTTCGCGATGTCGGGCTTCCTGATCTACCTGCCGTTCGTCCGCGCGTACGCCGCGGGGCAGCCACGCCCCAGTCTCCGCCGCTACACCGCCCAGCGCCTGCGCCGGGTCTACCCCGGCTACATCGTGATCTTCCTGATCGCCAACCTGGTGCTCGCCGCGGTCTACCTCCACAACTCGACCGACGTGGCCCGCGCGGGCACCAACGCCGGCTCCGGCCGCATGACGTCGCTGCCCGACATCATCGCCAACCTCACGCTCGTCCAGAACTTCTCGCCCGACGGCCTGCAGACCGGCATCGCGCCGTCGTGGTCGCTGACGACCGAGCTGTGCTTCTACGTCGTGCTGCCCCTGCTGGCGATCGCCTTCCTGCGTTCCCGCTCTTCCGCCCCGCGTCTGTGGCGTGCGCTGATGCCCGCGGTGGCGCTCGCCGTGCTCGGTGTCGTCGGCAAGATCGTGACCGCTGCCCTGCAGGCCGACCGGGCACCCATGTCGGTGGCCGACGCCGACTTCGGGTCCAACGGCATCGCCGTCCTCGCCCGCAGCCTGTTCGTGCTGGCCGACAACTTCGCGTACGGCATGGTCGCCGTCGTCCTGTTCGTGTGGATCGAGCGCGGCGGCCTGCGTCGCCTCACGGCTCGCCGCCTGTGGCTGTTCGGTGCTCCGGCGTGGTTCTTCTCGTTCGGCCTGGCGCTGGCACTGACCTCGACGGGCTCGCGCTTCGCCGGCACCGCGTTCGCTGTCGCCGCCGGCATCTTCCTGCTCGTCGTCACCGAGCCCGCGGCCCGCGGCCGGGAGTCCACGTTCACGCGCCTGGCTGACCTGAGGCCCCTGCGTTTCGTCGGCAAGATCTCGCTGAGCGTCTACCTCTGGCACTACCCCGTGATCCTGCTCGTCGCCCGGCACGGCTGGGCCGGCTCGGACTCGGCGGCCGGCATGGTCGCCAGCGTGGCCGTCGTGGCGGCGATCACCACCGCGCTGGCCTGCATCACGTTCTACCTCGTCGAGGCTCCCGCGATGCGCAGCAACCCGAGCCGGGCGAGCGTCGAGAGCGCCGGCGTGCCATGAGGGAGATCCGCCCGCTGACCGGGCTCCGCGGGGTCTTCGCCGCCTGGATCGTCCTGGGCCACTTCTGGACCCCGGCCGTTCCGCAGTTCCCCCGGCTCGTCGAGCTCGCGCGTCCGGCGCTCGGCGGCAGCCTCGTCGTGGACACGTTCTTCGTGCTGAGCGGGTTCATCATCACGTACATCTACGCAGAGCGCATGACCACGTTCTCCTGGGCCGGTACCCGCGACTTCTGGCGCCACCGGTTCGCCCGCATCTATCCCGTGTACGCCCTGTCGCTCGCGCTGTTCATCGCGTTCGTCGCGATCACGCAGCGGCTGACGGATCCGCCGATCCCGTCGGTCGTGATCGAGCCGGGCAGCATCATCCGCAACGCCCTGTTCCTGCACTCGTTGCCCGACGGCATGGTCATCAACCCTCCGGCGTGGTCGCTGCCCGGCGAGGTCGTCGCATACGCGCTGTTCCCCGTCCTCGTCCTCGCCGTGGTCCGGATCCCGAAGGCATGGATCGCGTTCGGACTTGCCGCGCTCGTGGCGGTCGCCGGTGCGAGCCTGATCGCGGCGACGTACACCGACGACTTCGGCTACTCGCTCTACGAGCTGTCGTGGATGCGCGCCGGCTGGGCCTTCCCGGCCGGTTGCCTGCTCGCGCGTGGCTGGATGCTGCTGGGCGACCGCGGTCGATCCCCGGCATGGGACGTGATCGCCGGGATCGGGTTCGCCGGCCTGTTCGGCGCGATCATGACGGGTCACCCGACGCCGACGCTCTACCTCCCGCCGGCGGGCCTGCCGTTCCTGTGCCTCGTCGTCGTGGGCTGCGCGGGCGCGTCCGGGTGGGTCGCCCGTGCGCTCTCGGGCCGCGTCGTGGTCTGGGGCGGCCGCATCTCGTACTCGATCTACCTCACGCACTACGTGGTCTTCCTCGTCTACGTGGAGATCGTGCGGCGCAACGACATCGCGACGTCCGCGTTCGCGGTCCGGGTGGGGGTGCTCGTCCTGGCCCTCACGGCAGTCGTGGCTCTGGGCGCGGCGTTCTACCACCTGGTCGAGGAGCCGGCACGGCGCGCGATCTCCCGGCCCCGCAGGGCGCCCGCGGTCAGCAGCCACGCATGAGCCGCGTCCCGGACGTCCCTCAGCTGACCGGGCTGAGGGCCGTCGGCGCGATCTGGGTCCTGGCGTGCCACTCGCTCAACCTGATGATCACGCTTTGGCCGCCGGCTGAGCACTTCCGGAGCGTGGCTCTCGGGGGCAACCTCGGTGTCGACCTGTTCTTCGTGCTCAGTGGTTTCATCATCACGCTCAACTACCTCGACGTCCTCGATCGCTGGTCGTGGCGCGGCACCGCGGGGTTCCTGTGGCTCCGCTTCGCGCGCGTCTATCCGGTGTTCCTGCTGATGGTGCTCGCCTGGTCGGTGTTCTTCATCGTCCGCGCGCCGGACGTGTCGATCCTGACCGACTCGGTCCTCAGCCCTCGCAACGTGCTCATGAACGTGGCGCTGCTCAACCACGTACCTCCCGGGTCGTCGATCGCCTCGGTGTCGTGGTCGGTGTGCCTCGAGGCCGGCGCCTACCTCGCCTTCCCCGTCCTGGCCCTGCTGCTGGTCAGGCTGCGGTCCGCGCGGGTGGCGTGGCTGCTCGCGATCGCCGTCACGGCCGCCGGCCTGGTGCGGCTCGACCAGCTCGACATCCACGGGTTCGGCTTCTTCTCCTACCAAGCCGGCTGGACCCGCCTCGCGATGCAGTTCGTCACCGGCTGCCTGCTGTGCGTCGCGTGGCAGCGCAGCGGTCGTTGGCGCCACGGGCTCCACTGGGACGTCGCCGGCTTCGTCGCCGCAGTCGTCATCGTCGTCGCCTGCTCGATCGAGGACATACACCACGTCGGCTTCTACCCGTACGCCGCGGTGCCCTGCCTGGCCGTCGTCGTCGTCGCGTGCGCCGGCGCGACAGGCCCGCTCCGCTACGTCTTCAGCACCCGCGGCGTCGTGTGGCTGGGTCGGGTCTCGTACTCGCTCTACATGACCCACACCATGACGCTCGCGCTGGCGACGCTCTTCATCGGCTGGCTGTGGCCACGGCATCCGCCGGGCGACTTCATGCGCGCGGCCACGCCGTTCCTCGTGTACGCCGCCGTGATCGCGGTCGCCGCCCTGGTCTTCCACCTCGCCGAGGAACCGGCCCGCCGTGGCCTGCGCCGGGCGATCGGCCTGCCCCGCGTCATCGCCTGAACGACGCGCGGAGGCCCCACACCGGGGCGGCCGAACCCCGTGCGTGGTTCGATGGGGAGGTGAGCGAATCAGGGCTGCGCCGACCGACGGTCGCGATCGCGCACGACTACCTCACCCAGCGCGGGGGTGCTGAGCGCGTCGTGCTGGCCATGGCGGCGGCGTTTCCCGAGGCCACGATCCACACCACGGTCTACGACCCGGACGCCACGTTCCCCGAGTTCCGCGACCTGCCGATCGCCACGTCCTGGCTCGACCGCATCGGGTTCTTCCGGCGCCATCACCGCTTCGCCCTGCCGCTCCTGCCGCTTGCGGCCTCGACGACCAAGATCGACGCCGACCTCGTGCTGGTCAGCAGCAGCGGCTGGGCCCACGGGTTCCGGTCGACCGGCCACAAGGTCGTCTACTGCTACTCGCCCGCTCGCTGGCTCTACCAGTCCCGCCGCTACCTCGGCGACAACGCCACGTGGACCGAGCGGGTGGCCCTGAGGTTGCTGCGACCGTTCCTCGTCTGGTGGGACCGCCGGGCTGCCCGGTCCGCCGACGCGTACGTCGCCATCTCGTCCATCGTGCAGGATCGTGTGCTCAGTGAGTACGGGCGTACGTCCGTCGTGCTGCCGGCTCCGCGCCCCAACACCGTCGACCGCCCGTCGGTGCCGATGCCGGAGATCGTCGACTGGCTCGACGGCCACCCGTTCGAGCTGTGCATCTCGAGGCTGCTGCCCTACAAGAACGTCGGCACGATCATCGAGGCGTACGCCAAGGAGCCGCACCGCCGCCTGGTCGTCGTGGGCCGTGGGCCGATGGGCGCCGAGCTCCGGGCTGCCGCGCCCGACAACGTGCGCCTCATGGAGGACATCACCGACGGCGAGATCGCCTGGCTCTACCGGCAGTCACGGGCGCTCATCGCGATCAGCCACGAGGACTTCGGGCTGACCCCGCTCGAGGCGGCGTCGTTCGGCAAGCCCAGCATCGTGCTGCGGTGGGGCGGTTACATGGAGACGATGATCGAGCACGTCACGGCGCTGTTCGTCGAGGAGCCGACGACCGCCTCGTTGCGTGACGCGCTGGCGCAGCTCGACGTGCACGAGTGGGACGTCGACCGCATCAAGGAGCACGCCGAGCGCTACAACGAAGAGGTGTTCGTCGAGGCGATCCGCGAGCTGGTCAAGGCGCACCTGGACGGCAACCCGCCCCGCTGACGCCGCTCATATCGGCGTTCGGGTGACGTGCCGTCGGGAACTCCGACAGGATCGGGGCCATGCGTGTTCATCACCTCAACTGCGGGTCGCTCCACCCACCTGTGACGACCGAGGTCGTCTGCCATGTCCTGCTGTGCGAGACGTCAGACGGTTTGGTGCTCGTCGACAGCGGTCTGGGTCGGCGAGACTTCGCGGAGCCGAAGCGCATGGGTCCCGCGCGATTCCTGATGCGACCCGATCGTGACGACGCGAAGACCGCGGTCGGCCAGGTCGAGGCGAGGGGCTTCAGCGCTGGCGACGTGCAGCACATCGTGCTGACCCACATGGACTTCGACCACATCGGCGGGATCGCCGACTTCCCCGAAGCGACCGTCCACACCACGGCCGATGAGTACGACTGGGCCGTGCTGAACCCCGACTTCACGTCACGCCAGCGCTACTCGCAGCGTCAGTGGTCGCACGGGCCCCGCATCCAGACGCACCAAGGTCCGGGGGAGCCGTGGAAGTACGACCTGCACGGCGTCGAGGTGCTGCCGGGCATCACGTACCTGCCGATGCCGGGCCATACCAAGGGTCACGCGGCGGTCGCTGTCGAGACCGCGGATCGTGGCCTCCTCGTCCATGCCGGCGACGCGGTGTTCGACGCCAGCCTTTACGCCGCCACCACTCCCTCGGGCACTCCGTTGTCGAGGCTGCGCGTCCTGCGCGGCTTCGAGCGCCTCATGGCGGTCGACCGCAAGCGCCTCGACGGTAACCACGCGACGCTGCGCGGACTCAACGACGAGGCGGGCGTGACGGTGTTCAACGCACACGACAAGCGCATCCTCGACGACCTGACCGAGAGCTGAGTCATCCGCGGCGACTGACATCTGGAGACCTGGAGCGCGCGCGAGCGTGATCAGGCGCACGTAGCGATCCGGAGAAGACCTCCGTATAGTTGGTTGCGCGGAGCAATTACCTCGCTCCGCATCCACCCTCGCTCTTCCCAAGGAATCTCCTGTGCCTTCGTCGACCCGACGCACTCACTACTGGCTGACCTTCGCCGTGCTCGCGGTGGCGGTGTCGTCCTACTCGCTCATGCAGTCGCTCACGATCCCGGTGCTGTCCGAGATCGAGCACGAGCTCAACACCGACCAGAACACCGTGACGTGGGTCCTGACCGCCTACCTGCTGTCGGCCTCGGTCTTCACGCCCATCATGGGCCGCCTCGGCGACGCGTTCGGCAAGGAACGACTCCTGGTCCTCTCGCTCGTCGCCCTGGCCGCCGGCTCGCTGCTCGCCGCTCTGGCCGGCAGCATCGGCGTCCTGATCGTCGCGCGCATCATTCAGGGCGTGGGCGGTGGCGTGCTGCCGCTGGCGTTCGGCATCATCCGGGACGAGTTCCCGCACCACAAGGTCGGCGGCGCCGTCAGCGTCGTCTCCTCACTGCTCGCTGTCGGCTTCGGCGCGGGCATCGTGCTGGCCGGCCCCATCGTGTCGGGCCTGGGCTACCACTGGCTGTTCTGGCTGCCGTTCATCGTGACGTCGATCGCCGCCGTCGCCTCGATCCTGTTCGTCCCCGAGTCGCCTGTCCGTACGCCGGGGCGCATCTCGGTGCTGCCCGCCGTGCTGCTGTCGAGCTGGCTCGTCGCCCTGCTGCTCGCCCTCAGCGAGGCTCCGAAGTGGGGCTGGGGCTCCGGCCGTACGATCGGCCTCCTCGTGCTGGCCGTGGTCCTCATGGTGGCGTGGATCCAGGTCGAGCAGCGCGCCGCCGTGCCGTTGATCGACATGCGCATGATGCGCCTGCCCGGCGTCTGGACGACCAACCTCGTCGCGCTCCTGGTCGGCATCGGCATGTACGCCTCGTTCGGCTTCATCCCGCAGTTCAATCAGACGCCGAGCGCCAACGGGTACGGCTTCGGCTCCAGCGTCACCGAGTCGGGCATGCTCATGCTGCCGTCGGCCGTTGCGACGTTCCTGACCGGCCTCGTCGCCGCGTCGATCGCCCGCCGCATCGGTCCCAAGACCGTCGTCGTGTTCGGCTCGGCCCTCGGTGCCGCCGGCATGTTCATGCTCGCCTACATGCACGACACCAAGGCGCAGATCGCGATCGCCAACGGCATCACCGGCGTGGGCATCGGTCTCGCGTTCGCCTGCCTCGCGGGGCTCATCGTGGGCGCGGTCCCGCCCGAGCAGACCGGCGTCGCCAGCGGCATGAACGCCAACATCCGTACGATCGGCGGCTCCGTCGGCACCGCGGTCATGGCCAGCATCGTCACGGCACACTTCCTGCCCAGCGGGTTCCCCAAGGAGGTCGGCTACACGGCCGGCTTCGCCGTGCTGGGTGGCGCGCTGCTGCTCGCGGCGATCGCCGGTCTGGCGATCCCCACGATCTCGGCCGAGAAGCTCGAGGAGCAGCTCGAGCAGGAGCCCTCCCCGGAGTCGCTCATGGAGCCGGCCACGGCCTGACCACCACCGAGCCTTCCCCTCCCGCTACGTTGTGGCTCGAGGGGAAGGCTTCGGTATGTCTGTGAGCAGAGCGCCCGTGCTGGTCGGGGCCAATCCCGGCCTGCGCCTGTACGACGGTGACACGCTCACGGCGTACGCGTCGGTGTGGCAGGTCGACTGGTCGATCCATGGCGGCGGCACCGCGATCGTGCTCTGGCGTGATGGTGTGGTGCGGTTGCTCGGCGAGAACGCCGCGCTGGCGACCTGGCTGGAGCGCGACTTCGTCCGCCACTTCCCCGAGGCGGAGGGCCTGTCGTGGCCCGAACCTGTCGTCGAGCAGCAGGCCGTCGAGGTCGACATCGACCTGGCGACGGGACTGCAGGCCCGGGCCGAAGGCCTCGAGATCCGGATGTCCGACGTGCTCGACCGCCGTACGTTCGCGACCGACAGCTTCCCGCTCGGCGGCGTCGAGCACAGCCTGAGCCTCGTGCTCGCGCCGTGCGGCCGCGCGACCCTGACCGTCGACGGCAACCCGGTCGCAGGTGCACCCCAGCTCAGCGGCGAACCCGGCCGGCCGTCGTCCTCGGCCTTCGTCGCCGTCGCCGAGGTCTGGTGCCGGTGATGGACTGGTTCTTCCGGGACAGCTCCGGCCGACTCGCGCTGGTCCAGCTCCCCAACCCCGCGCTCTGGGTCTGGCTGACGGCGACGGCACTGCGCTGGAGCCAGTACGACGAGCGGGACACCGAGCTCCGCTGGATCGGCACCGGCGCGCTCATCGTGTGGGCGCTCGACGAACTCGTGCGCGGTGCCTCGCCGTTCCGCCGGCTCCTCGGCGCCGTGGTGCTCGTCTGGCAGTTGGCGCACGTGTTCTAGGAGCTCGACAGCTCCCTGACCAGGTCCATGAACCGCCGCGCCGGATCAGCGCGATCGGGGCCTCCGAGGTAGTGGTCGGCCCGCGCGGCCCTCGACGCCGCCAGCGGATCGTCTCCGAGGGCTGCGTCCAGTGCCTCGTCGAGGCGTACGAGATCGCGATCGATGACGTACGCAGCAGCCGCCGACGGGTGCGCTGCGCGGAACGCGTCGGGGTCGGCGTACTGCGCGGCGTACATGACCAACGGCTTGCCGCTCGCCATGAAGTCGACGACGATGCCCGACACGTCCGAGACCATGGCGTCGACCGAGTTGAACGCGTCGATCAGCGGCTCCTCCATGGCGAACGGTCCCCCGCGATGCGGCCGACCCGTCGCAGCGGCGTCGGTGGTCAGGAGCTCGTTGACGCGCACGATCATCGCCTCCGCCTCGGCGTGGTTCTGACCGGCGAAGTGACGGCGGAAGACCACCGTGCAGCCGCGATCCAGCAACGCCTGCACGATGCGGTCGGCCACCGCCAACGAGGAGACGTTGAGGCTGTCGTCGGCGTGCCGCCAGGTCGGCGCGTAGAGCACGGTCGCGGGACTCGGGACCGGCCCGTTCGCCGGCTCGATGCCCTCGGTCTGCGGGCGGCCGATGATGCGCAGCTTGTCGGCCGGGATCGACAGTCCCGCTGCGGCGAACCGGTCGATCGCGGCCTGGCCTGCGACGGTGACGAGGTCGTACTGGAGGACCCGCTCCGACGCACTGAGCGGCTTGTCGCTGTCGCCGTGTCCGAGGAACACGTGGGTCGCCGACGAGCCGGCGATGAAGTCGGTGTTGGCCGCTGCACCGTGGGGATAGAGCGCGCCACGCACGCTCGCGGGGATCTGGCCCTGCACGATCGGCGTGCCGGGATACGTGTCGGCGAGCTGGCGGAACAGCGCGGGCGTACGGGCGACGATGCACCAGTGCACGCCGGTGCGCTCGACCCACGGCGACCACATGCCGATGTGCACGCCGACTTTGCCGGCGTAGGGGATCGCGATCGTCGGCGCGTACGCCTCGACAGCACGGTGGGCCTCGTCGCACTCCCGGGCGTACCGGTGGAGCAGGCCGGCGATCGCGGCCAGGCCGAGGCCGCCGACGACGGCGATCACGAGAGCCGTGCCGGGCTGGAACAGGACGTCGATGACCACGACGGCCGTCAGCAGCGCGGCGACCATCGCCCAGACCCGGAAGCGGATCGGCGGCTGGTCGGCGAGGTGGGTCGGCTGTCCGGGGAAGTGTGCTGCCCGAGGCGGCCGGGCCAGCGCGCTGCGACGGGCCACGACGCCGGTCGCGAGGCCCAGGACGAGCACGAGCAGAGCGGCGACGATCACGCCCCGACTCTAGTAGGAACAGCCCACGGTCCTCCGACGTTGACCCGGGTATGAAGAACGTCGGCTTCCTGTCCTTCGGCCACTACCAGGCCGTCCCCGGATCCCAGACTCGTACGGCCGGCGACGTGCTGCTGCAGTCGATCGACCTGGCGGTGGCTGCCGAGGAGCTCGGGCTCGACGGCGCGTTCTTCCGCGTCCACCACTTCGCCCGCCAGCTGGCGTCCCCGTTCCCGCTGCTGGCCGCGGTCGGTGCCCGTACGAGCCGCATCGAGATCGGCACCGGCGTGATCGACATGCGCTACGAGAACCCGCTCTACATGGCCGAGGACGCTGCCGCGGCCGACCTCATCAGCAGCGGGCGGCTCCAGCTCGGCATCAGCCGGGGATCACCGGAGACCGCGATCCGCGGCTACGAGTCGTTCGGCCATGTGCCTGAAGAGGGCCGGAGCGACGCCGACATGGCCCGCGCGCACACCGAGCTGTTCCGGCACGCGATCGCCGGCTCCGGCGTCGTGATGTCCGACCCCAAGATGACGGGTCAGTCGGTGCCGCTGCCGATCATGCCCCAGTCGCCTGGGCTCCCGGAGCGGATCTGGTGGGGCTCGGGCACCCGCGCGACGGCCGAGTGGACCGCGCAGCAGGGCATGAACCTCATGAGCTCGACGCTGCTCACGGAGGACACCGGGGTGCCGTTCGACGAGCTCCAGCTCGAGCAGATCCAGCGGTTCCGGGCCACGTGGGCCGAGGCCGGCTGGGAGCGTGAGCCGCGCGTCTCGGTCAGCCGCAGCGTCATCCCGATCCTCGACGCGCAGGACCGCGCCTACTTCGGTGAACGCAGCGGTGAGGACCAGATCGGCCATCTCGACGGCGGCATCGCCCGGTTCGGCAAGTCGTACGTCGGCGAGCCCGACGCGTTGGCCGAGGAGCTCGCGAGGGATGTCGCCGTACGCGAGGCGGACTCCCTGCTGCTCACGGTGCCCAACCAGCTCGGCGTCGACTACAACGCCCGGCTCCTCGGCGCCCTCGCCGACCACGTGCTTCCCGCCATCGGCTGGAAACCCCGCACCTAGCCCCCGAGATTTGGCCTTGGATCCACGTCGTAGGACGTCCGGGACGTGGATCTGCGGCCAAATCTCGGGGATTGGTGACTAGCCCTCGAGACGGGCCTTCAGGCCGTCGAGCTCGGTCCAGAGGACGGTCGGCAGCTTGTCGCCGAACTTCTCGAACCACTCGTTGATCTGCGGGATCTCGGCCTTCCACTCGTCGACGTCGACGCGCAGGGCCTTCTCGAGCTGCTCCTCGGTGACGTCGAGGCCGTCCGTGTCGATCGCGCCGGCGACCGGCACGAGACCGATCGGCGTCTCGACCGCTTCGACCTTGCCCTCGACGCGTTCGATGACGTACTTGAGGATGCGGCTGTTCTCGCCGAAGCCGGGCCACAGGAACCCGCCGTCCTCGTCGCGACGGAACCAGTTGACGTAGAAGATCTTGGGAAACTTCGACTCGTCGTTGTTCTTGGCCATGCTGATCCAGTGGCTGAAGTAGTCACCGGCGTCGTAGCCGATGAACGGCAGCATCGCCATCGGGTCGCGGCGGACGACACCGACCGCGCCGGTCGCAGCCGCCGTGGTCTCCGACGACAGCGTCGCACCCATGAACGTGCCGTGGGTCCAGTCGCGAGCCTCGGTGACGAGCGGGATCGTCGTCTTGCGACGCCCGCCGAACAGGATCGCGTCGAGCGGCACACCGTTGGGGTCGTCGTACTCGGCCGCGAGGGTCGGGCACTGCTTGATCGGCGTGCAGAACCGGCTGTTGGGGTGCGACGAGACCTCGTCGGACTCCGGCGTCCAGTCGCGGCCCTTCCAGTCCGTCAGATGGGCCGGCGGCTCGTCGGTCATGCCCTCCCACCAGACGTCACCGTCGTCGGTCAGCGCGACGTTGGTGAAAACCGAGTTGCCCTGGTCGATCGTGCGCATCGCGTTGGCGTTGGTGTCCCAGCCGGTGCCGGGGGCGACGCCGAACAGGCCGAACTCGGGGTTGACGGCATACAGGCGGCCGTCGGCTCCGACGCGGATCCAGGCGATGTCGTCGCCGATCGTCTCGACCTTCCAACCGGGGACGGTCGGCTCGACCATCGCGAGGTTGGTCTTGCCGCACGCGCTCGGGAACGCGGCCGCGACGTACTTGACGACGTTCTCGGGCGAGGTGAGCTTGAGGATCAGCATGTGCTCGGCCATCCAGCCCTCGTCACGGCCCATGACCGACGCGATACGGAGCGAATAGCACTTCTTGCCCAGCAGGGCGTTGCCGCCGTAGCCGGAGCCGAACGACCAGATCATCCGCTCCTCGGGGAACTGGACGATGTACTTGGTCTCGTTGCACGGCCAGGGGACGTCCTGCTGGCCGTCGGCGAGCGGGGCGCCGATCGAGTGCAGCGCCGGCACGTAGTCGGCGTCGAGCTCCTCGATCTTGTCCAGCACGTTCTTGCCGACGCGGGCCATGACGGTCATCGACGCGACGACGTACGCGGAGTCGGTGATCTCGACGCCGAACATGGGGCTGTCGGACTCGAGGTGGCCCATGACGAACGGGATGACGTACATCGTGCGGCCCTGCATGCAGCCGTCGTAGAGGTCCGTCATGATCGCCTTCATGTCCGAAGGCTCCATCCAGTTGTTGGTCGGGCCGCAGTCGGCCTCGTCAACGCTGCAGATGTAGGTGCGGTCCTCGACCCGGGCGACGTCGCTCGGGTCGGACGCGCACCAGAATGAGTTGGGCTTCTTGGACTCGTCGAGTCGTACGAAGGTGCCGGAGGCGACGAGGTCATCGGTCAGCGAGACCCATTCCTCAGGAGTGCCTTCGACCCAGTGGATGGCGGCCGGTCTGGTCAGGGCGGCGACGTCGTCGACCCAGGCCTGGAGCCTGGGGTGCGTCGTCCGGTAGGTGGAAATGACGGTGTCTGCGGACATGTGTGAACTTTTCCTTCTCGCGCATCGCGAACCAAGCGCATTGATTCGCACTCCCTCGGCATGCGGGCCTCGGGTAGCTGATGTGTGATGAATCGTCACCGACGGGCGATGACGATTCAGCCGACTTTACGTGCCATATCTGGCATGTGGGCTGGTCAGAAGGGGTGAACATAGTCACACATATGACAGGGAGGGGCGGCGCCTCGCGGCACCGCCCCTCCCTGGTTGGTTCGGCTACTTGACGTAGCCCAACCGGATGTACGCCGCGCCGTTGGTCACTGCCGGCGTCGCGACCGACTTGCGCGAGACGCGATCAGTGCCGTACTTCGTGGTGTAGCGCTGGGTGCTCTGGGCGGAGTCGTACCGCACCTGGGCCTTCAGCGCCGCGAGCACCTGGGCAAGCGTCAGGGGCTCCTCGTCGTCGTAGTAGAACTCCTCGTCCTCCGAGTCGACGTCGATCGTGAACTCTTCCTCGTCGTCGTAGTAGCTCGCGCCACCGAAGAACGAGAGGTAGCCCGTGCCGTACGCCGACGTGGAGATCGTCGGGTCGAGGCGCGTGACCACGGGCTCGGCCGTCGAGTCACCGTTGGCCGGGACGAGGTGGACCTGCACGGGGAACGCCTTGCCGCGGTGGGCGAGGACCTTGCCGCCGCTCGGGACCTTGACCCACTTGCCGCTCTTGCGGACGTCGATCTGCGAGATGCGCAGCGCGTTGTAGATCGGCTTCAGCTCGGTGTCCACCGTGACGGAGTTGATCGTGACCTTGGTGTCCGACCCGGTCTGCAGGAACTCCACGTCGCTGGCCACGTCGTAGGGCGCGTCCTCGGCGAAGTACGAGCTCGAGGTGATCCGCTGGGTGCGCGTGTACGTGGCCGGCAGACCGCCCTTGGGCGTGTAGTTGATGTTCCACGTCATCAGCGCCTCGCCCGGACCGGAGTACTGGTCGAGCCCGGCGATGACGTCGTTGAACACCTGGTTGCCGACCGCGGACCCGAGGGCCTCAGGAACGGCGACGTGCGTCGTGGCCGTGGTGGTGACGCCGTCGACCTTCGTGTTCGACGTGACCAACGTGGTCGACGGGAGCTGGCCCGTGACGCCCATGATGCCGCTGAGGCGGTCCTGGGTGACCTGACCGACCGGATCCATGTCGATGTTGGCGAGCTTGTACGAGCCGAAGGTGTCTTCCTGGATGAACGCTGCCGAGGCCGCGTGGAACGTCTCGGTGGACGAGCCGCTGAAGTCATCCGGGTGGCCGAAGGCGAACACCTTGGAGCCGCAGACCGCGGTGATCGTGCCGACCGAGGCCATCGTGACGTCGCCGTAGGACCATGCCGTGGCGATGTTGCCGCCCGCGGTGATCGCGGAGGCCGGGAGGTCGGCGGCAGCGGCCGCGGTCTGGAACGAGACCTTGCCGCGCAGCTTCTTGGTGAGCGTGCGCGACTTGGCCGCCATGGTGGTGGCGTCCTTGCCGGGCGTGCCGACGGAGACCCGCGGGAGGGCGAGCTGGTGGATCGACGAGTAGCTCGACGGGGTGTCGGACGCCGACTCGCTCGTGGCGGCCAGGGAACGCGCCATCGCCTTGGGCACGGCCACGGTCTTGGCGGCGGCCAGCGGGGCGGCAGGCTTGTCGATGCTGAGGATGTCGGCGGCGGGCGTGATGCCGGCGTAGTCGCTCGGTGCGCCGCTGAACCCGTAGGAGACGGAGCCGATCAGGTTGTCGTCCGCGTCGTAGACGGGCGAGCCGGACATGCCGGCCCAGATCCCGGCGTCGACGCTGACGTCACCGTCGCTGTTGGTCTTGGTGATGCGGCTGCCGGCCATCTTGAACACCAAGATGTCCTTGCCGCGTCCGGCACCGTCATCGAGCGTGCCGACGTACGTGCCGGTGAACTCCTCGGGGTCGATGCCGTGCGTCGTGGTGAGACCGTGCACGGGCTGGTTGGGCGTGAACCCACCGGTCCAGACCGGCGTGCCGGGGCACGTCGTGGTGTCGACGTTCGGCACGGCTTGAGCAGCGCTGGTCGTGGCGGCGATGCCGGCCGCGACCAACGCGAAAGTGGACGTGACGCTGGCAAGGGTGCGCAGCGGGCGTGGTGACATAGCGGGATCCTCCGCGATCGGTGACAGGTTGTTGTTTGAGCAACAGTAGGGCACGGCGAGCGGGCACGGGCGAAGTCGTCCCAAGTGCCCAGATTTTCTCTCCGAGCACGGCCACGCTAGACTCAGCGAGGCCCTTCGGGGCATGCGCCCGTAGCTCAACGGATAGAGCATCTGACTACGGATCAGAAGGTTAGGGGTTCGAATCCCTTCGGGCGCGCCACACCATCCCGCCGTTCCAGCGACACGCTGAGATGACGGGATTTTTCGTTTCTGACCGCACATGAGCCGGATGTCGGCGCTGAGGCCGTATCGTCCGACCATGGACGTCGACCGCCTCGTGCCCTCCGACCTGGAGCGGGCGAGCGTGCTCGGCACGTTCCCGGCTCCGATCGAGGCGCAGTACGACGCGTGGTTCCTCAGCCGCACGTGGCCCAGCAGCCGAGCCATCCTGTGGATCTCGGTCGTGGTCTGGGCAACCACTCCGTTCGTCCTGCCGCGCGTCCTCGATCTCGATGGGTCGATCCTGCCGTTCAGAGTCACCGCGGTGTGCTGGGCCATTGGTCTCCCTGCGGTGCTCGTCCCCGCGCTGCTGGGCGAGCGCCGCATGCGCATGTGGTGGCCGCCGGCGGTGCTGACGCTGACGACCACGTGTGCCTTGCTGGGCGTCTACTGGACCGACGCAGCCGACACACCGAACCTGTTGTTGTCGACGGTCGTCTTCTTCATGTTCCTCGCGCCGATCCTGCAGTTCCCGTTCCGGAGCACTGGCCTTGTCCTGCTCCTGACCGTGCCACTGGCGGTCGTCGTCGCGGTCGTCAACGCTGACCGTGACGGGACGTGGAACGGCACGCTCAACTACCAGCTGTGGCTGCTGAGCTCGACGTCCCTGATCGTGCTCGGCATCAGCCTTGTCATCGAGAACACGCTGCGCGGGCGGTTCGTCGACGAGCAGGTCATCGCCCGTCAGCAGCAAGAGCTGCTGAGCTCCCGGGCGCTGATCCGTCGCTATGCGCCGCCGGCCGTGGTCGACCGCCTCGAGCACGGCGACACCACGGTCGACTCCCCTCAGCGGCGCCGGGTGACCGTGTGGTTCGCCGACGTCATCGGGTTCACCACTTTGGCCGACCGGCTCGATCCGGAGGCTCTCGCCGAGATCGTGAACGAGTACCTCGGCTCAGTTGCCCAGATCATCGAGAGCCACGGCGGAACGCTCAACGAGTTCGCCGGCGACGGCGTCATGGCGATCTTCGGCGCGCCCGACGAGATGGAGCCAGACGAGCAGGTCAGGTCTGCCCTCGGCGCCGCTCAGGAGCTGCAGCGCTCGCTGCCTGTCTGGAGCCAGAAGTGGTACGCGCTGGGGATCGACCAGGACCTCCGGGCCAGGATCGGCATCAACACGGGAGTCCTGTCCGTCGGTACGTTCGGCTCCGCCGTGCGCGCGACGTACACCGGCATCGGACTGCAGACCAACATCGCCGCTCGCATCCAGTCCGAGTGCCAACCCGGATCCGTGCTGCTGTCGAAGACGAGCTGGCACCTTGTCTCCGACAGTGTCCCCTGCGAGCTGCGCGGCGAGGTCCTGGTCAAGGGGGTTCACTTCCCCATCGCGATGTACGAGCCGCTGCCGGCTTGAGCCTGCCATTGCAGGTTTCACTGTGGTAGGACTTCGGCATGCACTGGTCACCGCTGGCTTCGCTGGACGATGCCGAGCAGGAGGCCGTGCTGGGGGCGGCGCGACGTCGATCTTTCGACAAGGGCGAGATCGTCTTCCACGAGGGTGACCGCTCCGACTCGGTCCACCTGGTGGTCTCAGGACACTTCGCGGTGATGGTCTCCACGCCGGACGGCGACCTGGCGACGCTCAATGTGCTCGGGTCGGGTGACTGGTTCGGCGAGCTGTCGATGCTGGGCGAGCAGGAGCCGGCGCCGCGTTCGGCGACGATCGCGGCTCTCGACGCCTCGGAGACCCTGGTGCTCACGCAATCGGCCTTTCATCGGCTGTGCGAGAGCCATCCTCGGGTCGAGCGATTGGTGGGCGGTCTCCTGGCTGCCCGCATCAGGAAGCTCAGCGCGGACCTGTTGGACGCGAGGTACGTCGACCTGGACCAGCGCCTGTGTCGCGCGCTTCTCGATGTGGCCGACGTGTTCGGCGGCCGGGAGTCGGGATTCACGATCCCGCTGACCCAGGAGCAGCTGGCGGACATCGTCGGTGGCAAGCGGCCGTCCATCAACCAGGTCCTGCAGCGGCTCTCGCTCGAAGGGGTGGTCGAGGTCTCCCGCGGCAGGGTGACGATCCTCGACGAGCAGGCGCTGACCCTCCAAGCCGGTCGATGAGCTCTGATCGCGCTGCACCGCTAGAACGCGGCGAGACGACTCTCCGCCGACGATCGCAGAGCGCCGGCGAACACGGAGTCCCGGTCGACGAGGGCTTCGAGGGCCGTGGCGTCGAGGCGCAGAGCGGTGACGTTGGTGGACGCGACGATCGAGGCGCTCCGCAGGCGATGGTCGACCAGGGCGATCTCTCCGAACACGTCGCCGGGGCCGAGGGTCCGGCGGACCTCCCCAGCCTTGCGTACCTCGACGTTGCCGCTCAGAAGGATGTAGGCCGAGTCCGCCGGCGTCATCTCCATCATGATCGCCCAGCCCTTCGGGATGTGCACCGAGACCCCGACAGTGGCGAGCGTCTTGACGAGGGCGGAGTCGAAGGGGGTCATGCGGGTCAGGTCGTCCTGGACCTGACGGTCGAGCCTGGGCTTGTGCGTCATGAGCTGTCCTTTGGTCGGGAGCGGACGCTTCGCCGCTCGTGGGCCCATCGTCGCGACAACCGGCAGGTGGTTCTGTTCGCTGGCTGACACATCGCTGACAAAGAAGTCCCGCCCGAGCCGATGCTCAGGCGGGACTTCTGTCGTCGTGGGTCGACCGTCAGGGATCGAGGTTGGCGTCGAACGTGTCCGGCTTGTGGATGAACCCCGCGCGGCCCAGAGGCCAGACGCGCAGCCAGGCCTTGCCCACCACGCTGTCCTCGGAGATGAAGCCCCCGCCCGGGTCGCCCTGGTGGACGCGGGAGTCACTGGAGTTGCCGCGGTTGTCGCCCATGACCCAGAGATGACCCTTGGGCACCTTGACCTCGAACGTCTTGTCCTTGGTGGCGGTCTCGTCGAGCACGTACGGCTCGGTGATCTCCTTGCCGTTGATCGTGAGCTTGCCGTCGGTGCAGCACGCCACGGTGTCGCCGCCCACCCCGATCACGCGCTTGATCAGGTGGCCGCCGGTGGGGAACAGTCCCACGGTCTCAAGAGCCTTCTGGATCGGGTTCGACGCGTGCTTGGAGTCCTCGGCGCTCAGCCAGCCTCCCGGGTCGTCGAACACGACGATGTCGCCGCGCTTCACGTCGCCGCCCCAGTACGACACCTTCTGCACCAGGATCTTGTCGTTGACCAGCATCGTGGGTTCCATCGACTCCGACGGGATGTAGAACGCCTGGAGGAAGAACGTCTTGACGATCACGGCCATGACCATGGCGGTGGCGACCAGAAGGATCGACTCCTGCCAGACCGGCAGCTGCTTGCGCGTCTTCTTCTGATCCGTCACGCAGTGAGCCTAGCGGGAGGCCGCCAAACGTACGGGTTCAGGATTCCGTCCGGCGATTCCGCAGCGTCACGCCACACAGGTCATGCACAGCGTGGCACGGGGAAATGCCTCGAGGCGCGGCCGGCCGATCGCCGCCGAGCACCGCTCGCACACGCCGTAGAGCCCGAGGTCCAGCCTGGCGAGGACGTGCTCGGTCTGCTCGAGGATCGCCGTGGCGTTCTCCAGCTGCACGGCATCCTGCATCAGCTCCGACCGGTGGGACGCGACATCGATCTCGTCGTGCAGCACCTCGAGCGTCGACGCGGAGACGGCCTGGGCCGAGGCCGTGTCGAGGATCGCGATCTCCGCCCGGAGCCGCTCGGCGGCCAGCACCAGCCCGTCACGGATGGAGCTCAGCTCCTCCGTGGTCCAGGCCGGATCGATGTCAGTCGTCATGGGGAGTCCCTCCGGGCATGAGTGGTTCCGACCGGCATACCCCGTGGTGCGAGACGTATTCGTGCCCGGACGCACGAATCCCCGGGCACCGCCCGGGGACTCGTGCTGGGGTCACGCCTTCTTGGTCGGAGCCTTCTTCGCCGGCTTCGGCGTGGTGCCGGCCGAGGAGCTCGGCGTCGGCGGAGCCGGGAACGGCGCGGGCGGAGGCGGGGTGTTGCCCTTGCCCTTGAGGGCCGCGAACGCCGCGGCGCCGGCGCCGGTCAGGACACCGAGGAACGCGACGCGCTTGAGCTTGGAGCGCTTCTTGGGCTTGACCTTGTCGGGCACCTTGTCCGCGACCCCGTCGGGGAGACGCTCGAACAGGTCGTCGCGCAGGTCGCGCAGCTGGTCCTTGTCGGGCAGCATGTCGACCAGTGAGTCGCGTACGCCGGGCGCCCGGTCGACGACCTGCTTGCGGAGGTCTTCGGTCTGGCTCGCCAGGTCATCCAGGCGTGCCTCGAGTCGGTTGCGGAACTTCTTCTTCTTGAACGGCATGGATTCTCCTCGTGTCGTGATGGTTTCGGTAGTCGCAGCCTCACTCCAAGGCGACCTCCTGGGGCTTCTTGTCCGTACGAATGCCGCGCCAGCTGGGCTGGCGAAGATGGCCGCCGGACGTCCACTCCGCGAACGACACCTCACCGACGAGGCTGGGGGTCACCCAGTGCGCGTCGCGGGTGATCTCACGGGGCGTCTCGGCGAACGGGCTGGTCTTGCGTGACAGCTTCGACAACCGCTTCTGGAGGTCCGCCAACGTACGCTCGTCGAACCCCGTGCCGACCTTGCCGACGTAGCGGAGCCCGTCGTCGGTGGGGATGCCGAGCAGCAGAGCGCCGATCTTGCCGCTGCGCGCTCTTTGGCCGGTGCGCCAGCCACCGACGACGACCTCCTGCATGCGCTGGTGCTTGACCTTGGTCCACGCCGTCGCGCGCTTGCCGCCGAGGTAGCGACTGTCGCGTCGCTTCGCGAGCACGCCCTCGAGCCCGAGCGTCTTGCTCGACTCGATCGCGTCGGCGAGCGAGCCGTCGAACGCCTTGGGCATCTCGACCACGTCGGCGGCGATCTTGAGACCTCGGAGGGCCTTGCGCCGATCGACGTACGTCTCGTCGACGAGCGGGTCGCCGGCCGACCGCATGATGTCGAACACGAGGTACTTGACCGGGACGTCCCGCCGCGCCGCCTCGACGTCGGCCTCCTTGGTCAGGCCCATGCGCTGCTGCAGCCGGCCGAAGTCGGGGACGCCGGCGGCGTTGAGGGCGACGATCTCGCCGTCGAGGACCGTGTCGTCGAGCCCCAGCTCGGCGAGCGCGCTGACGACCTCGGGATAGCCGGCGGTGACGTCGTTCTCGTTGCGGGTGAACAGGCCGACGTCCTTGCCGTCGATCACCGCGACGGCCCGGATGCCGTCCCACTTCATCTCGAACGCCCAGTCGTCCTCGTCGTGCACGTCGTCCGCGGAGCCGAGCTTGGCGAGCATGGGTGCCACGAAGCCCTTCTTCATCGACTTCTTCGGCGATGCCTTCTTGCGGGCCGGCTTCGGGGTCTCCATGAGGTGGATCAGCCAGTTCTTGCCGGTCTTGATCAGCGCGAGCTTGCGCGGCCCGCCGAGGCCGCCGTCCTTGCGGCCGGTGAGCGTCGCGATGACCTCCTTGCCGTCGCGCCACTTCTCGAGCTCGAACGTCCCGGTGTCCCAGATCGTGACCTCGCCGCCGCCGTACTCGCCCTTGGGGATCGTGCCCTCGAAGGTGCCGTACTCGAGCGGGTGGTCCTCGGTCTGCACCGCGAGGTGGTTCTTCTTGGGATCGGTTGGTACGCCCTTGGGCAACGCCCACGAGACCAGCACGCCGTCGTGCTCGAGGCGGAAGTCCCAGTGCAGGCTGCTGGCGTGGTGCTCCTGGATCACGAAGGAGTTCCCCTCGCCGGCTCCCGGCATGGCGTCGGGGACCGGCTCGGGGGTCTTCTTCGCGTCCCGCTTGGACCGGTAGGTCGCGAGCTTGTCGCTCCTCTGTTCAGGGCCGGCGAGGTCCGCCATGGGGTCCTTGCGCCGCTTCATGCGCTGCAGCACCTCGTCCAGCGTGAGGTGCCGCAGGTCGTCGTTGAGCTCTCGCCACGTGCGGGGCACCGCGACGTACGGCTCGGTCCGCCCCCGCAACGAGTAGGGCGCGATCGTCGTCTTGTTGGCGTTGTTCTGGCTCCAGTCGACCAGCACCTTGCCGCCGCGGAGGCTCTTCTTCATCGAGCTGACGACGAGGTCCGGCAGGTCCGCCTCGAGCACCTGCGCGAACTGCTTGGCGAACTGGTTGACGTAGTCGGCGTCGTGCTCGCCGTCGAGCCCCGCGTAGAGGTGGATGCCCTTGCTTCCGCTGGTCACCGGGTAGGCCTCGAGGTCGAGCTCGCGCAGCAGGGCACGAGCGCGCTTGGCCACTTCGACGCATTCGGGGAGTCCAGCACCGGGTCCCGGGTCGAGGTCGAGCACCAGGTGGTCGGGATTCAGCTTCTTGCCGCGACTGTCGACCTTCCACTGCGGGACGTGCAGCTCGAGGGCGCCGACCTGTCCCGCCCACGCGAGCGCCGCCGCGCTGTCGAACACCGGATAGGTGTTGACGTGGTCGCTGTGCTGGATCTCCACACGCCGGATCCAGTCGGGCGCCGAGGACGGCAGGTTCTTCTCGAAGAACACCTCGCCCGGCTTGTCGGCGGTGCCGACACCGTCGACCCAACGCTTGCGCGTCACGATGCGCCCGGCCAGGTGCGGCAGCAGGTGGGGCGCGATCTCCATGTAGTAGGCGATGACCTCGGCCTTGGTCGTGCCCGTCGACGGATAGATCACCTTGTCGGGATTGGTGAGGCGGAGGCGCTGCCCGGCGACCGACACAGTCTGGGTGTCGCTCTTGCGCGCCATCGGGCCTCCTCTCGCTCACCGGCTCGTACCCGGGGGAAAACGGGCGAAACGCGCGAGACGCGCGGCACCCAGATGCCCGCATGGCCCGAAAGAACCATAGCGACTAGTCAGCAACGACCACGAGCCTCTTGCGCTTCAGACACCACAGTGCCATGGTTGGAGAGCCGGTTGAGCAGAAGCCGGTTGACGGATCGAGACCCCTGGGGGTTTTACCGTGAACACTGCTCCCGTATTGGCGCAGCATGAAGACACGCACGATCTGATCGAAGCGGCACGTCACGCCAGCGATGCCGAAAGAGAGCTCCTCGAGGACGAGGTGGTTCGTCGCCATCTCGGTCTCGCGCACCATCTGGCCGGGCGGTACGCCGGCCGGGGAGCTGACCGGGACGACCTGGCCCAGGTCGCCTGTTTTGCCTTGGTCAAGGCCATTCGTGGCTTCGACCACGACCGTGGTGAGTTTGTACCCTTTGCCACGGTCACGATTCTCGGCGAGATCAAGAAGTACTTCCGCGACTACTGCTGGGGGATCAGGCCACCGCGCCGGATCCAGCAGATGCAGGCGGACATCTCCAGTGCGACCGAACGATGCCTGCAGTCGGACTCCCGGCAGCCGGACATCGAGACGATCGCCGAGGAGATCGACGCCGGCATCGACGACGTCAGGGAGGCGATGGCGGCACGCAGCTGCTTCTCGCCGACGTCGCTCGACCAGCCCGTTCGCGAGAGCGGCCGGCCACTGGGCGAGACGATCGCGGGGGAGACGTCCGACTACGAGTTCATCGACGACTGGGTGACGATCGAGCCGCTGTGCCGCGAGCTCGACGACGACGAGCGCTTGCTGCTCCGACTCCGGTTCGTGGAGGACAAGACCCAGCAAGAGATCGCGGAGATCGTCGGCGTGAGCCAGATGCAGATCTCTCGAAGGCTCGCGAAGCTCCTGGCGAGGTTGCGCGAGTCCGCGATGGCGGCAGACGCCGCTTGACCCCGAGGTGGTGGCGGTCACCGGGCCGGTGGCCGCCACCACGCATGTCATGAGTAGAGTGCTGTCGCCGGTTCAGCAGCAGCCGCTTCATCCTGCTGACCCGAGGATCGGTTTCTTGCGACGTACGACCCTGACGTTTCGCCTCAGCGGCCCCGACATCCAGCGCGCTCTGCTCCACGAGTTCGCCCTCCATCACGACGTGGTCGCGCACGCCCTCGACGGTGACGGCACCTCGAAGATCTCCGTCCAGACGCTCGACGCGCCTGCCGCCCTGTGGGACGTACGCGCGACGGTCGGCATGTTCGACGACCACGCCAAGGAGATCACGTCTCAATGAGCGTCCGAATCGAACGTGAACGGCCGGGTCACGAACGCCGGCGCCCCCACCGAGAGGTGGTCTGCCATCTCGTTCGCGACGGTGGACGCGAGCGCCGTGGTCGTGCTCGCGGTGGCCGCGGCGGAGCTGTTGACGCCGAGCGGCGGGTGCCAGATGAGGGCGACGTCATGGTGCACGCCGCAGGCGCGGCAGAGATCGCGCACCCGGTCCGACTCGGCCGCATCGTCGGTCTCGGGGCACACCGCGACGACGTGCGAACGGGGCTCCGGGGTGGCGGCGAGCTGCTTGAACGCCTCGGCGCCGGCCACCGTGTCGAGTCGCAGGATCGCGTGGGTCGCCGACTGCAGCCATCCGGTCGCGACGGTGACGGAGTGGGTCTTGCAGCCTCGTCGGTCGAGGTGGGCGCTCAGTGCGTGGTCGAGCGGATCGCTCCCGCCGAAGAGGGTCACGGTGGTCGCGGCGGAGCCTCGATCGAAGGTCATCGGGTATCCCCTCCCCGAACATCGATGAATGGCGAGACAATGTCACTTGAGTGCGACATGTTGCCGCGGACGTACCCAGCGCCTCTGGCGGCAAACACCGGACCTCGACCGCTATATATTTCGGTCATAGGGTGTTTCTCTTGAAGGGCCCAGTAAGGAGTTCTCAGGTGGACAGCTCGACCTTCTTCTCGCAGATGGCTCTCGACCTGCACGACGAGCCCACCGCGGAGCGCACGGTCGAGCTGATCGCCGAGTACGCCCGGGTCGCCACGAGCTGCGACGACGCCGGCATCATGCTGGTGCACGCCCGCAACCAGATCGAGACCGCGGCCGCCACGTCGCAGCGGGTCGGTGAGTCCCACAACCTGCAGATCGTGCACGACGAGGGACCGTGCCTCGACGCGATCGAGGGCGAGGCGATCTATCAGTCCGGCGATGTCGGCAACGACCCCCGGTGGCTCAAGTGGGGACCGGCCGTGGCCGAGCTGGGCATCCGCAGCGTGCTGAGCGTCCGGCTCGAGACGCGGACGCGTCGCTACGGCTCACTCAACCTCTACGCGAACCACGTCGATGCGTTCGACGACGACGACGTCGCGGTCGCGACGATCTTCGTACGCCATGCGGCGGTCGCGCTGGCCAACGCGCACAACGAGGAGGGGCTGCAGGTCGCGATCGACGCCCGCAAGCTGATCGGGCAGGCGCAGGGCATCCTCATGGAGCGCTTCGACCTCGACGCCGACCGGGCGTTCGACTTCCTCCGCCGGCAGTCGCAGGCGCACAACGTCAAGCTGCGCTACGTCGCGGAGTGGGTCGTCGACCACCGCAACTCACCGGACGCGACGTTCGAGACGCCGCAGCTGTCGCCGGAGCAGACCCCGGCGAACTAGCCCGCCTTCTTCTTGGCCGCCGGCTTCTTCTTGGCGGTGCTCTTCTTGGCCGGCTTCTTGGAGGCCTTCTTGCGGTCGACGCTGCGCTTGAGCGCCTCCATCAGGTCGACGACGTCGGCGCTCTCGTCCTCGGGCTGCTCGCCGAACGTGGCCTCGGTGTCGAGCGACGCGCCCTGCTCGATCTTGGCCTCGATCAGGGTGCGCAGCTGCTCCTGGTAGTCGTCGGTGAACGCCGTGGGGTCGAAGTCCTCCGACAGCGAGTCGACGAGCTGCGCCGCCATGTCGCGCTCCTTCTGGCTGATGCGAGGGGTCGAGTCGAGCACGTCGAACTCGGGCTTGCGGACCTCGTCGTCCCACAGCATGGTCTGGAGCACCAGCACGTTGTCGCGCACGCGCAGCGCGGCGAGCCGGGTCTTCTGCCGCAGCGCGAACTGGACGATCGCCGTGCGGTCGGAGTCCTCGAGGGCGCGGCGCAGCAGCGTGTAGGGCTTGAGGGCGCGCTCCTCGGGCTCGAGGAAGTAGGCCTTGTCGAGCATCAGCACGTCGACCTGGTCGGCCGGGACGAACTCCACGACCTCGATCTCGTGGCTGCGCTCGGCCGGCAGTGCTGCGAAGTCGTCGTCGGTGAGCACGACGGTCTTCTCGCCGTCGTCGTAGGCCTTGTCGATGTCCTCGTAGGCCACGACCTTGTTGCACACCTCGCACTTGCGCTGGTATCGGATGCGTCCGCCGTCCTTGTTGTGCACCTGGTGGAGCTGGACGTCGTGGCTCTGGGTCGCGCTGTAGACCTTGACGGGCACGTTGACCAGACCGAAGCTGATGGCGCCCTTCCAGATGGATCGCATGCCTAAGTGAATCGTGCTTGATCCTCCGACGCCAGTCATCACGTTTAATGCGTACGGCGAGGGGCACGTCCCACGCATGAGTCAGGACGAATCCCAGACCTTCCCGTCCCAGCAGCAGGAGCCGCCGGGGCTGACCGGCGAGATGGACCCGCTTCCCGATCACGGCGAGGACTCCTACGAGGGCCACGGCCGGCTCGAGGGCCGCAAGGCGCTGATCACCGGCGGCGACTCCGGCATCGGCCGCGCGGTCGCGATCGCGTACGCACGTGAGGGCGCGGACGTCGCCTTCACCTACCTGCCCGAGGAGAAGGCCGACGCCGACGAGACCTCCGCATTGCTCGAGCGGGCAGGTCGCATGCACCTCGCGATCGAGGCCGACCTGCGTGATCGCGAGACGTGCGACCGGGTCGTCACCGACACGGTGCAGCAGCTCGGTGGGCTCGACGTGCTCGTCAACAACGCCGGCTTCCAGATGGCGCGCGAGGAGAGCATCGAGGAGATCACCGACGAGACGATGGACCGGGTCTTCAAGACCAATCTCTACGCCCTGTTCTGGCTCACCCGCGCCGCGGTCCCGCACATGCCGCGCGGATCGTCCATCATCAACAACACGTCGATCCAGGCGTACGACCCGTCGAGCACCCTGCTCGACTACGCGGCCACCAAGGCTGCGATCAACAACGCGACCGTGAACCTTGCCGGCCAGGTGGGGGAGAAGGGGATCCGCGTCAACGCCGTGGCCCCCGGTCCGATCTGGACGCCGCTGCAGCCGGCAACCCAGCCGGTCGAGAAGGTCGAGCAGTTCGGCAAGGACACCCCGCTGGGCCGCGCGGGCCAACCGGCCGAGGTCGCGCCGGCGTTCGTCTTCCTCGCGTCCGAGCGCGACGCCAGCTACGTGTCGGGCACCGTGCTCGGCGTCACGGGCGGCAAGCCCGTCTTCTGACCCACGGAGAAAGGAACACCCCATGCCCAGCAGCATCAAGAAGCCGAAGATGTACGAAGACCTGCGTGAAGACGGCGCGTCCAAGGAGAAGGCAGCGCGCATCTCCAACGCGGCGGCGCAGAAGGGCAGGTCCGAGTCGTCCGTCGGCCGCAAGGGCGGCAAGTCCGGGTCGTACGAGGACTGGAAGGTCGACGACCTCAAGAAGCGAGCCAAGGAGCTCGGGTTGAAGGGCTACTCGGACAAGAACAAGTCGGAGCTGGTCAAGGCCCTCCGCAACCACTGAGGTGGCCGAGTCCTCGCAACAGGGCAAGCTCGACCGCAACTGGCAGGAGCTCCTGCAGGAGCTGCGGGTCGCGCAGACTGGCGTGCAGATCCTGACGGGGTTCCTGCTGACCCTGCCCTTCACGCCCCGCTTCGAGGACCTCGAGGAGTCGCGGCACGCGGTCTACGCCGCGGTGCTGTGCTGTGCGGTCGCCGCGACGTTCCTGCTCATGACGCCGGTCGCACTGCACCGCGCCCTGTTCCACCGGCACGCCCGGCCCTGGCTCGTCGAGGCGGCGCACCAGTCGTCGCGGTGGGGGCTCGGCACCCTCGCCCTCGCCAACGTCGGCGCGGTGTGGCTGATCCTCGACGTCGTCGCGACCGGCTGGGTCGCGGGGCTCGTCGCCGGGTTGATCGTGCTCTTCGTGCTCGTCGCCTGGGTCCTGGTGCCGGCCCGCGAGGTCAAGATGGACTGACACGGTTTGCGCACTCGCACGGCGGGGTACCCGGCGACGGTGACCGTTGACGTCGAGCAGGTGCGCACCGAGTTGATCGAGTTCGGGCCGTTGTCGATCCAGTACGACTCGCGGGTGCTGCAGCCGCGGCGTTGGACGACCGCGCAGTCGGCCTGGGCGTCGGCGCTGTTGCGCTCCGCGCCGGACGGCCCCGTGCTCGAGCTCTGTGCCGGGGTCGGGCACATCGGTCTGCTGGCGATGGTCGGACAGGACCGTCCTCTCGTGCTCCTCGACTCCTCGGAGATCGCCTGCGAGCACGCGGCGGCCAACGTGGCACGCGCCGACGTGCACGGACCTGTCGACATCCGGTGCGGGGACATGGCCGAGCTCATCGGTGACGACGAGCGGTTCGCGCTGATCATCGCCGACCCGCCGTGGGTGCCGAGTGGTGACACCGGCGAGCACGTCGACGACCCGGTGCACGCGATCGACGGTGGCGCCGACGGACTCGACCTCGTGCGTACGTGCCTCGAGCTGATCGGCACTCACCTGGTGGACGACGGATCGGCGGTCCTGCAGCTGGGTGGCCTCGACCAGGTCGCCGCGGTCAGCGACCACCTCACCGATCACCCGGAGCTCCGACTGCGACTGGCCGAGCATCGTGCGTACGACGACCGGGGCGTGCTCGTGCTGCTTGTCAGGTGAGACGGTTGCGCTGGGCCTCGTCGATCACCGCGTGAGCGGTCGCCATGAGCCGGTCGTGGTCCTCGCCGGCGCGAGTCAGAAGCAGACGGTAGGCCTCGGCCATGTCGACGCCGTAGATCTCGGCGAGCACACCCTTGGCCTGCTCGATGACGACGCGGGTGTGGAGGACCTCCTGGATGCGGCGCTTGACCGCGTCGAGATCGACGTCGTCGACCCGCACGATCAGCACCGTCGCGAGGTCGGCGAACGCCTGGGCGACGACCTCCTCGTCAGGGGTCAGCGAGATGTCCGTTCGCCGGAACAGGCCCATCGCCCCGAGTGACATCCCGTGCCAGCGCAACGGCGATGCGTGCACGGCGTGGAACCCGGACTCCTGCATGTGCGGCCCGAATCGCGGCCAACGCGCGGCGATCTCGGCGCCATGGGCATTGACCGCGACGCCCGACTCGTGGGCCTGGACGCACGGCCCCTCGTCGAGCTGCGCCTGATGAAGCTCGAGCTCGACGGCAGAGTGGCTCGACGCGGCCAGGAGGTCCAGGCGACCGGCGTCCTCGACGAGGATGCCGCCGGCGTCGACCCGCAGCACGTCGGCGCTGCTGGCGAGCAGGGCGGCCAGGAACCCGGCGATGTCGATCTCGCCGACGAGAGCGGCTGAGGCCTTGGCCAACGCGTCAGCCGCGTGTGATGCTTCCATGGCTAGTCTCCCTCGATCGTGAAGTCGCGGAAGTTGATGCGGCGGTCGACGATGTCCTGCGCCACGTCGGCCAAGGACGTGTTGCGCGCGAACGCCTGCGCCCGCAGCAGGGCCATCGCGTCCTCGGTGCGTACGCCGACCTGCGCCACGATCATCCCGGTTGCCTGGTGGATTGTCGACCGAGTCGCCCACGCCTCGTTGGCAACCTGGTCGGAACCTCCGAGGCGCGGGTCCTGCAGCAGCGCGGTGCCGACGGTGGCGCCGAGGAAGCGAGCTGACACGAGGTCTTCCTCCTGGTCGGTCCCTCGGCGATGGAGGGAGAGTACTCCGAGCACGGAGAGCTCGGCTCGTAGCGGGACCGCGACCAGCGTGCCGCGGAACCCGAGGTCGATCAGCCGGTCCGAGAACAGCGCCCAGCGATCCTCGTCGCCGTTGCCGAGCCGGGCGACCACGATCTCCCCGGAGTCGGCGGCGTCGAATGACGGGCCTTCACCGACCACGTCCTGCAGGTCGTCGAGCTGGGCCGACAGCTCGTCGGTGGCGTGCACCATCAGTCGCCCGTTGCCGGCATAGTCCAACGTCATCGACGCGCCCTCGGCGTCGAGCAGCCGACGGCCGGCCTCGCAGAGCCTGGCGGTCAACGACTCCTCGTGGTTGAGGGAGGCCAGCACCGTCGCGAACTTCGCGATAGCTCGCTGGACGTCGGTCTCGGACATCTGGGCCTCTCATGTGGGTGTGCCTTGACTCTACGCTCAGGAGTCGCCAGGCGGCTCGGTCATGGACCGGTGCACCTTGGCCGCCATGGCGTCGGGGAGCACGCCGGCCGCTGCCGCCTGCATCTTGTTGCGCCAACCCGTGACGACGTGGTCGTCGCCGGACATCATCGCCGCGAAACCGGCCTTGGCCACGTCCGCCGGGTCGTCCTTGGGCCCTTCGGCGACTTTCGTGCCGTCCATGCCGGCGCGGTCGAAGAACTCGGTGTCGGTCGGGCCCGGCATCAGGGCGGTGACGGTGACGCCGGTGTCCTTGAGCTCCTCGCGCAGGCCCAGGGCGAACGACTGCACGAACGACTTCGACGCGGCGTACGTCGTGTAGAACGGGCCGGGCATCTGCGAGGCAACCGACGACGTGAACAGCAACCGCCCGGTGCCGCGGTCGACCATGTCCTTGGCGATCGACCGTCCGAGGTGGACGGCCGACACAATGTTGAGCGCGATGAGCCGCAGGTGCTCGTCGAGGTCCGTGTCGATCAGCCGGCCGTGCACCCCGATGCCGGCGTTGATCGCGGCGGCGTCGAGGGGTCGGCCCTGCTGGGCGACGAGGTCGACGACCATCTCGTTCCCGGACCGGGTCGCGAGGTCCGCGCGTACGGACTGCACCTCGGCCTGGTCGCTGAGCTCCGCCGCGATGTCGACGACGCCTTCGTCCTCTGCGACCACCATCAGGTCGAACCCGTTGCGCACCATCTCGCGGGCGAGCTCCTCGCCGATGCCGCTCGACGCGCCGGTCACCAGCCCCAGGGGCCTGCCGCCCGGCCCTCCGTCTTCGTGTTCCATGTCTGTTTCTCCCTCTCGTGTGAGCCTCGAGTGACTGCTACCCGGTTGTCCGGGCACCATGCGCGGGCGCGTGCATGGCGGAGCGGATTCGGGGTATGTCACCGGGTGGTGCAGCAGGTCGCCACCCCGACTGATGACGGAAGCAGGGCGCCATGCCGACCGCGCGCCGCTCAGGCTCGACCGAGCGACCCGTCCGACCCCGGGTGCGACGGGACCGGGTCAAGGTCGCCTCGGTGCCGGCCGCGCACCCGTACGTCCGGCATCTTGCGCCACTTCACGAGAACCGCGATGTGCCCCGCGTCGTGAGGCTCACGGACCCCGACCCGCGCAACCCCAGCCGGGTGACGCTGTCGAAGTGGTGGCCGCCGGTCATGCTGGAGCCGTCGTGGGTGCGCCGGCACCAGGAGGAGTTCGACGTCTTCCACCTCCACTTCGGGTTCGACGGTCACGCGCCGGCGCAGCTCACGGACCTCGTCGACACGCTGAGACGGGCGGGCAAGCCGTTGGTCCACACGGTGCACGACCTCCGCAGCCCCAGGGAAGCCGAGCGCGCGGAGCACGATGCCCGTCTGGACGTGCTGATCCCGGCCGCCGACGCGTTGGTCACGCTCACGCCCGGCGCCGCGGCCGAGATCGAGGGGCGCTGGGGCCGGCAGGCGCTGGTCCTGCCTCACCCGCACGTCGTCAGCCTGACCACCATGGAGCGGATGCACCGGCGCCGGCACACGCCCGACCACCGGCACCGGCCGTTCACGGTCGGGCTTCGCGTGTCGAGACCGCGGCCGGGCGACGACCCGTTCACCCTGCTGCCGGCGCTGATCCGGGCCGTGCGGGCCCTGCCCGGAGCGATCCTGCAGGTCGATGCGCACCCCGACGTGCTGGGCCCGTCCGGGGGCCGGTTCGGCTTCGACCTCACGCGGCACGTGCAGCGGGCGGTCCACCGCGTGCGCGTGCGGGTGCGGGAGTTCTTCAGCGACGCCCAGCTGTGGGACTACCTCGCCGGACTCGACGCGTCGGTCCTGCCGTACCGCTTCGGCACGCACTCGTCGTGGCTCGAGGCGTGCCGCGACGTGGGGACCGCGGTCGTGGCGCCGAGCTGTGGCTACTTCGGCGACCAGGCGCCGGTGTTCCGCTTCGGCATGGACGACCGCGGGCTCGACGAGGACTCGCTGGTCGACGCAGTGCACCGGGCGTACGAGCAGTGGCCCGTGGAGCCGATCAGCGTCGAGGAACGGATCGAGCAACGCCAGCAGCTGGCGGCCGAGCACGCCCGGATCTACCTCGGCGTGCTGGCCGGTGAGAGGTCCACGCGCTAGCGGACGTACCAGCGCCGTCTGCGCCTGGCCGGCTCCGGCTTGCGGATCTCGACGAACCCGGGCTCGTACGGCTCGAGGCCGGCGTCGACCTTGGGGCGCAGCTGGCGGACGGCCTCGGCCGGATCGTCGTACGGGATGCCGCTGAGCTGGTTGGGGGAGAACCGCCACCACGCGAGCGCCTGGAGCTCGTCGCGCAGGCCGTCGGGGACACGAGGGCGGATGACCTTGGCCGGGATGCCGCCGGCGATCGAGTAGGCCGGGACGTCCTTGGTCACGACGGCGTTCGCGGCGATGATCGCGCCGTCGCCGATGGTGACGCCGCGCAGCACCACGACGTTGGCCCCGATCCACACGTCGTTGCCGATGACGGCCTGGTCGCCCGCGACGCTGCGGAACGACTGCCGGCCACCTGCTTCGGGATCGATGACGGTGTTGGCGTCGGCCGACGGGTGCCAGCCCCACGTCGAGCTGCGGTACTGGAACGCCGAGACACTGAGCCACGTCGTCGGGTGGCCGGTCGCGCCGAGCAGGCTGCCGGGTCCGACCTCGCAGTAGCGGCCGAGCGACGCGGCCTGCGCCTCGACCTCACGGCCGAACTCCGTGAACGCGCCGACGTGGGTCTTGGAGCGGATGACGAACGGGCCGAGGAAACGTACGGGTGGCTCGACGAACAGGCGTGACGAGCCGATGTGCTGCACGTGCCTCGCGCCGCGGGTGTGCTCGTCCACGCGTCCTCCTCCGGTCCGGGTCAGGGTATCGACTGCCGCGCGGAGGCGCGGCACCCGCACAATGGACGGATGCAGGCTCCGGAGCACGTCGTCGTGGTGGGTGCCGGCATGGTCGGGCTGTCGACGGCCTGGTTCCTGCAGGCCGAGGGTGTACGTGTGACGGTCGTCGACCGGGTCGGGGTCGCCGCGGGCTCGTCGTGGGGCAATGCCGGATGGCTTGCCCCGGCGTTGACCTTGCCCCTGCCCGACCCGGCGATCCTGGCCGGTGGCATCAAGGCGACGCTCAAGCCGTCGTCGCCCGTCTACGTGCCGGTCAGCGCCAATCCGCGGCTCCTCAGGTTCCTCGTCGACTTCGCCCGGCACTGCACGGCGCCGAAGTGGCGCGACGCGATGAGTGTGTTCGCCGAGGCCAACCGGCAGGCGTTCGACGCATTCGACGAGATCGCGGCCGGTGGGCTCGCGGAGCCGACCAAGGCCGCCGAGCCGTTCCTCGCCGCGTTCGCCTCCGAGGGCGACCGGGACGCGCTGCTCGAGGAGTTCGACCACGTACGGGAGCTGGGCGTCGAGACCCCGGCCGAGCTGCTCGACCGCGACGCGGTGCACGCGTTGGTGCCGGCGCTCGGCG
This sequence comes from Aeromicrobium sp. Root236, assembly GCF_001428805.1. Taxonomy (NCBI): domain Bacteria; kingdom Bacillati; phylum Actinomycetota; class Actinomycetes; order Propionibacteriales; family Nocardioidaceae; genus Aeromicrobium; species Aeromicrobium sp. Root236. Next base: position 2,477,185 of record NZ_LMIS01000001.1, read on the forward strand.
ACGCGGTGACGTGTGGCGTACGCCTGAGGGACCAGCGGTTCATCAACCCCGGCCGCTACGTCAACGCGCTCGCCGACGCCGTGCGCGAGCGGGGCGCCGAGATCCGCACCGGCGTCGACGTGCGCGACCTCACGGAGTCGGCGTCGGGCGTACGTCTCGACGTAGCCGGCGGGGACGCGTTGACCGCCGACGCCGTCGTGATCGCGACCGGCACGTGGCTCGGCTCGCTCGCGCGCGACGTCGGGGTCAAGACGATCGTGCAGGCCGGCCGCGGCTACAGCTTCACGGTGCAGCCCGAGCAGATGCCCAGCGGACCGATGTACTTCCCGGCGCAGCGGGTCGCGTGCACACCGCTCGGCGACGGGCTGCGGGTCGCGGGAATGATGGAGTTCCGCAAGCCCGGCGCGCCGCTCGATCCGCGGCGCGTGAGGGCGATCATCGACGCGGCCACCCCGATGCTGACCGGCGTCGACTGGGACGCGCGCACGGATGAATGGGTCGGCTCGCGGCCGTGCACCGCCGACGGGCTGCCGCTCATCGGGCGTACGAAGTCGTCACGTGTGTTCGTGTCCGGCGGGCACGGCATGTGGGGCATCGCGTTGGGTCCGCTCAGCGGCAAGCTGCTCGCCGCCCAGGTGGCCCGCGGCGAGACATCGAGCCTGCTGTCGAGGTTCGACCCCTTGCGCTGACAGGATGTAGCCATGACTGACGCCACGCAGCGCTTCGCCCTGCGACAGAAGATCACCCTGATGGTCAACCGCTACGAGCTGCGACCCATCGGGCCGGACGGCACGGAGGGCGCCCTGGTCGCGTTCGCCGAGCAGAAGCGCATGGCGTTCAAGGAGCAGGTGACCTTCTTCACCGACGAGTCCAAGACGCAGCCGGTCTTCGGCTTCAAGGCTCGTCAGCGGCTCGACCTCGGTGCGACGTACGACGTCACCGACGCCCAGGGCAACCCGATCGGCGAGTTCCGCAAGGACTTCAAGAAGTCATTGCTCCGCTCCACGTGGCACCTCTCGACGCCCGACGGGCTGACCTCGATGGGCCAGGAGCGCAACGCCGCGATCGCGATCATCCGCCGGTTCGTCGACATCCCGTTCCTGTTGTTCCACTTCGACTTCACCGCGACCGATGGCCAGGTCATCCTGTCCTCGGAGCGCCAGCGCTCGTTGCGCGACCGCTACGAGCTGACCGTCCCGGTGCTGCCCAACGGCTGGCAGCTCGACTGGCGGGTCGCCGCGGCGATGGGTGTCGCGCTCGACGCGTTGCAAGCCCGCTGACGTCGGTCGGCGCTATCGTCGGGGCGTGATCCGACTCTGGCACGGCGTGATCGCGGTCCTGGCTGCGTTCGCGCTCATCGGGCAGACCATCCTGACGGTCGACCGCGACCGGTCGCTGGTCAATCTCTTCAGCTACTTCACGGTCGAGTCCAACCTCCTCGTGGTGGTCGCGGCGGCGCTGGTCGCGGCGCAGCCCGACCGCGGCGGCACGGCGTTCGGGATCCTTCGCCTCGGCAGCCTGGTGGCGATCACGATCACCGGGATCGTCTACGCGACGATCCTGGCCGGCAACGGCGCCTTCACGGGCATCGAGTGGTGGTACGACAAGATCTTCCACTACGTCGTGCCCGTGCTCTCGGTGATCGGCTTCGCGCTGTTCCGTCCCCGCACGCGCCTCGACCGAAGCGCCCTGTGGTTCCTGGTCTGGCCGCTGGCCTGGTTGGCCTACACGCTGGTGCGGGCCGGGGTGTCGGACCCGTCCTACGCCGTGACGAGCGACCGCCGGGCCCCGGTGCCGTACGACTTCCTGGACGTCGATCGACATGGTGGCTGGGCCGTCGCGATCGCGAGCCTCGTGGTGCTGCTCCTGGCGCTCGGCCTGGCGTGGGGCTACCTGCGGCTGAGCCGCCACGGCATCAGCGCCTGACGACCGACATCGGCAGGTCGCGGCACGGCAGGACCTCGGCGTACGCCGACAGGTCGACCAGGTTGCCGGTCGCGAGATGCGGATCGGCGGAGACGACGGTGCGTCCTTGGTCGTTGACGAGCGTCGCGTCGGCGGATCGCATGGCCGGCAGGAGCAGGCCCTCGAGCGTCTCGACGAGCGTGTCGGCGCCGACGACGCCCACCATCCGCCCGCGTGAGAGGACCGGGGCGGTCGACGTCATGACGTACTCGTCGGTGCACACGAAGTCGACGTAGGGCCCGGTGACGTAGGACCGGCCCGTACGTTCTGGCGTGCGGAACCACGGGTGCCGCGTGTAGTCGAGCGGGTCGCCCGTGCCCGGTGCGTCCGACTCGGCCAGCAGCTGCTGGTCGTCGCCCTGCCACCAGGCGAGGTAGAGCGCCTCGTCGCTGAGGGCGCCGCGGGCCGCGACGTAGCCGGCGCCGACGATGTCGGTCGTGCTCAGGAACCGGCGGACGTTCGGCTCGATGCGCGCACGGGCGACGGCGGAGTCGACGGGTCCCCGGTCGAACAGGTCGACGAGGAGGGTGCGCATCGCCTCGAGCTCGTCGAGGATGCCGTGGAAGTAGGTCTCGACGGTCTCGACGCACGAGGAGAGCTCTGCGGTCTGGACCTTCATGAGGGTCCTCCTTGGTCGCGTGGGAGTCGATCACGTGTGTCGATCATGGCACCGCCGCATGGAGATCGGCCAGTCTTTCCAGGGCATCTGCGACGTGCGCACGGACACAGTGTCGCGCCTCGTCGGGGGCGTGCGCCTCGATCGCGGCGACCAGCGCGCGGTGCCGGGAGGCGGTGTGCGTGCGGAAGGCCGGGTCGGACAGCGGGAGCCTCAACAGGGCGCCGAAGTCGGCCTCGAGACGTACGACCTCCCGCGTCATGCGGGCGGACTGGGTCAGGGCCGCGATCGAGAGATAGAGCTCGGAGTCGGCGTGCCGCCACAGCCCGATGTCGGGCTCGGCCGGGTCGAGCAGCAGCCCGTGGAGGCCCTCGACATCGGTGGCGTCCGCCCGTTCGGCGGCGAGCTCGGCGCAACCGGCGAGGATGACGCCGTAGATCGTGCCGCGGTCGCGCAGCTCGACGCGGGACATCGACGCGAGCCGGCTGCCGAGCTCGGCCTCACCGGTCGGCTCGGGTCGGGTGACGAAGCTGCCGCCACCACGGCCACGGGTCGTCGTGACGAGGCCTTGCGCCCGTAGCGCGACGAGCGCCTCGCGCGCCGTGACGGTCGCGACGCCGAGCATCGCGGCGAGCTCGGGCTCGCTGGGGAGTCGCTCACCGTCGGCGAGGACGCCCGACCGGATCGCCTCCGCGAGCCGGTTCTCCACACGCACGGCACGTCCCTCGTCCCCGATCGGAGCGAAGATCGCCGAGCGGGCACGGGTGGCCGGTCGTCGCACAGTCGCCACGCACCCCTCCGTCCTGTTCACACGATCGTTGCAAACCGGGCCTAGCCATTTAATATCTGGTCCCATATGATTATGCATCACGTGGCCCCGGTCACACCCGGACGACGCCGGACATTCGCACCGACGAGAGAACAGGACACCCATGGCCGTCAGCACCTCCGCCGGAACCAGGGCGAGCGTGGACGCTCCCGGAGGAACGGCGATCTCGCTGCGGAACCTCAGCAAGCACTTCGGTGACGTCAAGGCCGTCGACGGCGTCGACCTCGACATCGCGGACGGCGAGTTCTTCTCGATGCTGGGCCCTTCAGGCTCGGGCAAGACCACCGTGCTGCGACTCATCGCCGGTTTCGAGCAGGCGACCGAGGGCACGATCCAGCTCGCCGGCGAGGACGTCACCGCCAAGCCGCCGTTCGACCGGGACGTCAACACGGTGTTCCAGGACTACGCGCTGTTCCCGCACATGAGCGTGCTCGACAACGTGGCGTACGGGCTGCGGGTCCGTGGGGTCAAGAAGGCCGCCCGTCGCCAGCAGGCCGAGGAGGCCCTCGCGACCGTGCAGCTGGCGCACCTCGGCAGCCGTCGGCCCGGCCAGCTGTCGGGCGGCCAGCGTCAACGCGTGGCCCTGGCCCGCTCGATCGTCGTACGCCCCAAGGTCCTGCTGCTCGACGAGCCGCTCGGCGCGCTCGACCTGAAGCTCCGTGAGCAGATGCAGGTCGAGCTCAAGCAGCTGCAGCGCAACCTCGGCATCACGTTCGTCTTCGTGACCCATGACCAGGAGGAAGCCCTGACGTTGAGCGATCGCGTCGCGGTGTTCAGCGAGGGCCGCATCGTCCAGCTCGGCACGCCGCAGGAGATCTACGAGCAGCCGTCGTCGGAGTACGTCGCCAAGTTCGTCGGCACGTCCAACATCTTCGACAGCGACACGTCCGCGCGGTTGCTGGGGCGTGAGGGCACGCACGCCCTTCGGCCCGAGAAGGTCACGCTGCGCCCGTCGGGCTCGGCCGTCCCGGACGAGCGGACCATCCGCGCCGAGGGCGTCATCACGGAGTCGATCTATCTCGGCACCGGTCACCGCATCCACGTACGCCTGCACGACGGCACGGGGATCGTCGTGCTCGAGCAGAGCACCGGCGGCAAGGCCGACGAGCAGCGTGGCGACGAGGTCCTCGCCACCTGGTCCGTCGACGACCTCGTACCCCTCGCCTGAACCTGTCAGCTCCCACCACGAAGAGATGGAGACAACGATGAGAATCACCACCCGCAGGAGGAAGGCCGCAGGGGCCTTGCTCGCCACCAGCGCGCTCGTCGTGCTCGCCGCGTGCGGCGGCAGCGACTCCGAGGGCGGCAAGGCCGTCGAGAAGCTCGGCAAGACCGAGGGCAAGGTCTCGATCCTGGCGTGGCCCGGCTACGTCGAGGACGGCAGCAACGACCCCAAGGTCGACTGGGTCAGCGACTTCGAGAAGCAGACCAAGTGCCAGGTCACCAGCAAGACGTACGGCACCTCGGACGAGGCGTTCAACCTGGCCAAGACCGGTGACTACGACGTCGTGGTGGCGTCGGGTGACCTCACCGCCCGCATGGTCGCGTCCAAGGAGGCGACCGAGGTCAACACCGACCTGATCCCCAACTACGCCAAGGTCTACGACTTCCTCAAGGACCAGGAGTGGAACACGTTCGACGGCAAGCACTACGGCGTGCCGCACGGCTACGGCGCCAACCTCCTGATGTACAACGAGGACGAGGTCTCACCGGCCCCGACCTCGTGGTCCGCGGTGTTCGAGCCCGGCGAGATGTCGAAGTACAAGGGCAAGATCACGTCGTACGACTCGCCGATCTACATCGCCGACGCTGCGCTCTACCTCATGAAGACCAAGCCCGAGCTCAAGATCGAGAACCCGTACGCGCTTGACGAGAAGCAGTTCGACGCGGCCGTCGACCTGCTCAAGGAGCAGCGCAAGAACGTGGGCGAGTACTGGTCGGACTACCTGAAGGAGATCTCCGCGTTCGAGACCGGCGACTCGGTCATCGGCACGACGTGGCAGGTCATCGTCAACTCGGTCGAGAAGGCCAAGGTCAAGGCGATCCTGCCCGAGGAGGGCGCGACCGGCTGGTCGGACACCTGGATGATCTCGTCCAAGGCCAAGCACCCCAACTGCGCCTACAAGTGGCTCGACTACATCGAGTCGCCCAAGGCCAACGCTCAGGCCACCGAGTACTTCGGCGAGGCGCCGAACAGCGCCGAGGCGTGCGACTTCGCGAGTGACCCGGGCTTCTGCGAGACGTACAAGGCCGGCGACAAGGAGTTCGCGTCGAAGCTCTGGTACTGGCGCACGCCGGTCGCGGAGTGCCTCGACGGCCGTGACGTCACGTGCATGGACTACTCGCAGTGGACCAAGGCCTGGACCGAGATCAAGGGCTAGGTCACGGAACACATGTCGGTCGACGCCGCTCGCGCAGCCGTCCCCCCACCGCGGGGGACGGCCGCGTGGCGCATCTCCTCGTCCCTGAGCGCCAGGCCGCGGGCACGTCTCGGGCTGCTGCTCGCCGCCCCGCTCACCTGGCTCGTCCTGGTGTACGTCGTCGCGCTCGCGGCCCTGCTCGTCTCGGCGCTCTGGACCGTCGACAGCTTCACCGGCGAGCTCAACCGCAGCCTGACGCTCGACAACCTCAAGGAGATCACGACCGAGTCGCTCTATCGCACCGTCACGTTGCGCACGATCGGTGTCGCGGCGCTGGTGACGGTCGTCGACATCGTCATCGCGCTGCCGATCGCGTTCTACATGGCCAAGCTCGCGTCGAGGCGGATGCAGCGGATCCTCGTGATCGCGGTGCTGACGCCGCTCTGGGCCAGCTATCTCGTCAAGGCGTTCGCCTGGCGTTCGGTCCTGTCCGACGGCGGCATCTTCCAGTGGGCCGCCAGCCGCATCGGCCTCGACACCCCCGGCTACGGGTTGACCGCGGTCGTCATCACGCAGGCGTACATCTGGCTCCCGTACGTCATCCTGCCCATCTTCGCGGGGCTCGAGCGGGTGCCGAACTCGCTGCTCGACGCGTCCGGCGACCTCGGGGCATCGACGTGGCAGACGATGCGCACGATCGTGTTCCCGATGCTAACGCCGGCGATCATCGCCGGATCGATCTTCAGCTTCTCGCTGACGCTGGGCGACTACATCACGGTCAACATCGTCGGCGGCGCCAACCAGATGCTCGGCAACCTCGTCTACACCAACGTCGGCGCGGCCAACAACCTCCCGCTGGCGGCGGCGATCGCGCTGATCCCCATCGTCATCATGATCGGCTACCTGACGGCGGTCCGCCGTACGGGCGCCCTCGAGAACCTCTAGGGACACTGATGATCCTGAGCGCATCCCTCCGACGCCTGCTGGCGGCGCTGACCGGCCTGATCCTGCTGGTGATGTACCTGCCGCTCGCGGTCGTGGTGCTCAACTCGTTCAACACGAGCCGTTCGCTGACCTGGCCACCGCCGGGGCTCACGTTCGACTGGTGGCAGCGCGCGTTCCACAGCGCCGGTGCCCGCGACGCCGTCGCCACGAGCGTCGAGGTCGCCCTCGCGTCGACCGCGATCGCGCTCGTGCTGGGCACGCTGCTCTCGCTTGCGCTGCAGCGACACGACTTCTTCGGCAAGAGCTCGGTCAACCTGCTGGTGATCCTGCCGATCGCGCTGCCCGGCATCGTCACCGGCATCGCGCTCAACAACGCGTTCCGCGGCGTGCTCAGCCTGCAGCTGTCGATCATGACGGTGATCGTCGCCCACGCGACGTTCTGCATCGTCACGGTGTTCAACAACGTGCAGGCCAGGCTGCGGCGCATGGGCGGCAACTTCGAGGAGGCGTCGGCCGACCTCGGAGCCGGGGTCTGGACGACGTTCCGCCTCGTGACGTTCCCGCAGCTGAGGTCGGCCCTGCTGGCGGGTGGCCTGCTGGCGTTCGCCCTCAGCTTCGACGAGATCATCGTGACGACCTTCACCGCCGGCGCGGGGGTCAAGACCTTGCCCCTCTGGATCCTCGACAACCTCTTCCGGCCCAACCAGGCGCCGATCGTCAACGTCGTGGCCGTCGTCCTGATCCTGCTGTCGGTCGTGCCGATCTGGCTCGCCCAGAAGATCAGCGGCGACACCGAGGCCCTCAGGTAGGACCGGGCGCGTCGCTCAGTCGGCGATGAAGAACATCCGCTTGTTGACGAACTCGTCCATGCCGAGCGGGCCGAGCTCGCGGCCGAAGCCGGAGCGCTTGACGCCGCCGAACGGGATCTCCGCACCCTCGCCGGCCGTGGAGTTGACGTTGGCCATGCCGACCTCGAGGCGCTGCGCGATCGTGGCGGCACGCTCCGGATCGGCACTGAACACGGCGCCACCCAGGCCGTACTGCGTGTCGTTGGCGAGCTCGAGGGCCTCCTCGTCGCTGCCGACCTTGTAGACGACCGCGACGGGGCCGAACAGCTCCTCGCTGTAGGCCCGCATCTCCTTGGTGACGCCGGTCAGGACGGCGGGCGTGTAGTGCGCGTCGGGCCCGTCGCTCAGGACGCCGCCCGCGTGCAGCGTCGCGCCCTTGCTCACGGCGTCGTCGACCTGCTCGGCGATGGCCTCGGCGGCCCGGCGGGACGAGAGCGGCGAGAACGAGTCGATGGCGAGCGCCTTCTCGGTCAGCTTGGCCACGAAGTCGTCGAACAGGTCGTCCATGACGATCATGCGCTTGTTGGAGTTGCAGGCCTGGCCGGTGTTGTACATCCGGAAGTCCCACGCGTTATCGACGACCTCGTCGAGCTTGTCGCTGTCGAGCACGATCATGGGGTCGGAGCCGCCGAGCTCGAGCACGCACTTCTTGAGGTTCTTGCCGGCAAGGGCGGCGACGACGGCGCCCGCGCGCTCGGACCCGGTCAGCGAGACGCCCTGGATGCGCGGGTCGCTGATGATCGTCTCGATCTGCTCGTGCGAGGCGAACACGTTGACGTACGCACCCTCGGGCACCCCGGCCTCCTTCATGATCTGCTCGACGGCGAGCGCCGACTTCGGCACCGACTCGGCGTGCTTGAGGAGGATCGTGTTGCCCAGCATCAGGTTGGGCGCCGCGAACCGGGCGATCTGGTAGTAGGGGAAGTTCCACGGCATGATGCCGAGCAGCGGTCCGACCGGGAGCTTCTGCACGACGGCCTTGCCGCCCGAGAACGTCTTGATCGGCTGGTCGGCGGCGAGCGTCGGGCCCTCGGTCGCGAAGTAGTCGAAGATCGACTGGCAGAACTCGGCCTCCTCGACGCCCTCACCGAGTGGCTTGCCCATCTCCTCGTTCGCGATCGCCGCGAGCTCGTCGGCCCGCTCGGCGAACAGCGCCGCGACCTTCTTGACGATCTCGCCGCGCTCGGTGATCGGCACGTCCTTCCACGACGCGTACGCCCGGGTCGCCGCCGAGATCGCCTGCTCGATGTCGGCGTCCGACGCGGTCTCGAACGTCTCGACGACGTCGCCCGTCGCGGGGTTGACGACCTGGTAGGCGGGTCCTGATGTCGTGGTCATGTGCTTCTCCTCGGGTGGTGGACCTAGGGCCAGTCGATGCTGAGGTACTGCGTCTCGGTGAACTCTTCGAGGCCGGCGCGGGCGCCCTCTCGTCCGAGCCCACTTTGCTTCATGCCGCCGAATGGTGCCGATGGATCCGAGACTAGTCCGCGATTGATGCCGATCATGCCGGCGTCGATCGCCTCGCCGATCCGCATCGCGCGTTGGAGCTCGCCGGCGAACACGTACGCCGCCAGGCCGAACTCCGACGCGTTGACGAGGCGCAGCATCTCGGACTCGTCGGTCCACGTCACGATCGGTGCGACGGGGCCGAAGATCTCGGTGGTGACGACGTCGGCGTCGGCCGGCACGTCGACGAGCACGGTGGGCGGGTAGTAGTAGCCCTTGCTGTCGGGCACGTCGGACCGATGGCTGATCCGGGCGCCGGCGGCGAGTGCGGAGTCGACCAGGGCGGTGACGCCGTCGACGGCCTTGGCGGAGATCAACGGCCCGATCTGAGAACCGTCCGCCGCGGGGCCGACGGTGAGCTTCTCCACCTCGGCTCCGAGCTTGGCGGTGAAGGCGTCGGCGACGTCCGCGTGGACGTAGAAGCGGTTGGCGGCGGTGCAGGCCTGGCCGCCGCCGCGGAACTTCGCGATCATCGCGCCGGCGACGGCGGCATCGAGGTCGGCGTCCTCGGTCACCACGAGGGGGGCGTTGCCGCCGAGCTCCATCGACGAGTTCACGACGCGGTCGGCGGCCTGCTTGAGCAGGACGCGGCCGATGCCGGTCGAGCCGGTGAACGAGATCTTGCGGACGCGGGCGTCGGCCATCCAGGTCGACACGACGGACGACGCGTCGGTCGTCGGCACGACGTTGACGACGCCGTCGGGCACGCCGGCCTCGACGAGCAGCCGGGTCACGGCGAGCGCGGTCAGGGGTGTCTCGGACGCGGGCTTGAGCACGACGGTGCACCCTGCGGCGAGCGCCGGCGCGACCTTGCGGGTCGCCATCGCAGCCGGGAAGTTCCACGGCGTCACGAGCGCTGCCACACCGACCGGCTTGTGGGTCACGACCGTGCGGGTGCCGCCCGCCGGCGAGACCCCGTAGTCGCCGCCGGTGCGGACGGCCTCCTCGGCGAACCAGCGGAAGAACTCCGCGGCGTACGTGACCTCACCGCGCGCGTCCGACAACGACTTGCCGTTCTCCGCACTGATCAGCGCCGCGAGCTCCTCGGTGTCGCGGACCATCAGCTCGTACGTACGACGGAGGATCTCCGAGCGCTGGCGTGGCGGCATCGCGGACCAGGCCGGCAGCGCTGCTGCGGCGGCGTCGACCGCCGCGGTCGCGTCCGCGGGTCCGCCGTCAGCGACCTGACCGATGACGGTGCGGTCGGCCGGGTTCTCGACGTCGAACTCGCCGGCCGAGCCGGCCCGCCACTCACCGCCGATGAACACGCCGTTCATGCGTTGTCCCTGAAGGCGGCCGCGACGACGTCGAGCCCTTCGTTGAGCAGCTCGTCGCTGATGGCCAGCGGCGGCAGGAAGCGGAGCACGTTGCCGTACGTGCCACAGGTCAGCACGATCACGCCGGCGAGGTGTGCGGCCGCGGCGATGGCGTTGGTCAGCAGCGGGTCGGGCTCGTCGGTGCCGCTCTTGACGATCTCGACGGCGATCATCGCGCCGCGACCGCGTACGTCACCGAGGCGGTCGTCGTCGGCCTGCAACCGGTGCAGCCGATCGAGCATGAGCCGCTCGATCTGCCGGGCGCGCTCGACGAGGCCGTCGGCCTCGATCGTCTCGATCGTGGCAAGGGCTGCGGCGCAGGCGATGGGGTTGCCGCCGTACGTGCCGCCGAGACCGGAGACGTGTGCGGCGTCCATGATCTCGCCGCGGCCGGTCACCGCTGAGAGCGGCAGTCCGCCGGCGATGCCCTTGGCCGTGACGATCAGGTCCGGCACGACGCCGTCGTGCTCGCAGGCGAACAGCTCGCCCGTACGTGCGAAGCCGCTCTGCACCTCGTCGGCGATGAACACGACGTTGTTGGCGGTGCACCACTCGGCGAGCGCCGGGAGGAACCCGTCGGCGGGCACGATGAAGCCGCCCTCGCCCTGGATCGGCTCGATCACGACGGCGGCCAGGTTGGCGGCGCCGACCTGCTTCTCGATGTACGTGATCGCGCGGCGCGCCGCCGCAGCACCGTCGACATTCTTCTCGTCGCGGTAGGGGTAGGACAGCGGCGCCCGGTAGACCTCGGGGGAGAACGGGCCGAAGCCGCTCTTGTAGGGCATCGACTTGGCGGTCATCGCCATCGTCAGGTTGGTGCGGCCGTGGTACGCGTGGTCGAACGCCACGACGGCCTGCTTCTTGGTGTGGGCGCGGGCGATCTTGACGGCGTTCTCGACCGCCTCGGCGCCCGAGTTGAACAGCGCCGAGCGCTTGTCGTGGTCGCCCGGGGTCAACCGGTTGAGCGCCTCGGCGACCGCGACATAGCCCTCGTACGGGGTGACCATGAAGCACGTGTGGGTGAACGCCTCGACCTGCGCGCGTACGGCATCGACGACACGCGGTGCGCTGTTGCCGACCGTCGTGACCGCGATGCCGGAGCCGAGGTCGATGAACGAGTTGCCGTCGACGTCCTTGACGATGCCGCCACCCGCCTCGACGGCGAAGACCGGCATCGTCGTCCCGACGCCCTGCGCGACCGCTGACTTCTTGCGGGTCATCAGCTCCTGGGACCGGGGACCGGGGATCGCGGTGACGAGATTGCGGCGTTGCTCGAGCGAGGCAGACATGCTGCGATTCTCGTCGCCGTCACCCTATGCCGTCCAATACTCAGTTCTGATCGAGACTATGCTCTGGAGGCATGGAGCTCCGCACGCTCGGCTACTTTGTCGCGGTCGCCGAGACCGGCTCGGTCAGCGCGGCTGCCGACGTCGTGCACGTGACCCAGCCGGCGATCTCGCGACAGATCCGCCAGCTCGAGACCGAGCTCGGCGTCGAGCTGTTCGCGCGGTCAGCGGGGCGGCTGCAGCTGAGTGCGGCCGGACGCCAGTTCCTGCCGCACGCGCAGGACGTCCTGCGTCGCGCCGAGAGCGCGCGCAACGCCGCCAGGTCGTACGCCGCGGGGCGCCTCGAGCGGATCACGATCGCCGCGCCGACGACGACCCTCACCGATGTCATCGCCCCGTTCCTGGCGACGCTCGGACCGGACGACCCGATGCCGACGGTCATCGAGTCGGACCCCCGCGAGGCGTACGACGCGTTGCGGCACGGAGCCGACCTCGCCATCGCGACCGAGCCGCCGCCGGCCCGGCTCGCCAGTGCTGCCCTCGCGGTGCTGCCGGTCTGGGCGTACGTACGGGCGGACCATCGATGGCGCGACCAGGGCTCGGTACGCCTGAAGGAGCTCGCGACCGAGACGGTGCTGGCGCTGACGCCGGCGTTCAAGCCGCGGCAGATCCTCGACAGCGCGATGGAGCGGGCGCAGGTGGCACCGGGACCGGTCGTCGACTGCAGCAACCCACAGGTCGCGCAGGCCCTGGCGGCCGCCGGCCGAGGCACCGCCGTCGTGTCGGACGACCCGCGGTTCGGGCTGCACCCGCTGGAGATCGTCGGGCGGGACGGACCGCTGCGCATCGAGCTGTCCGCCGCGTGGGAGCCCGCCCATCACGCGGCGGCGACGTTGCGGGAGCTGTCGGCCCGGCTGCGGGAATTCTGCGTCGAGCGCTACGGCGCGGATGTTGCGCCGACGGGCTGAGTCGTCGTTGCGGTCTCCCGCAACGTTTCCCGCAACCCAGTGACCGTCGGCGACGCGCGGGCTACGTTCGAGTCACGGGAGATGCAGGAGGACGGTTTCCTCGTCAGGGCCGTCTGATCGGCTGATCCATGTTGCGGCGCATGCAACGCTGCGTGTTTGTGTGCGACGCGGTGCCCCCGAGTCCCGAGCTCGGGGGCACTCCTGTGCCCGGCTACGGAGCTGGTGTCGCAGCGACGGGCTGAGGCTTGCTGAGCAGCCCCTTGCGGTCGGCGACGACCTCGAAGAGGACCGTGAAGAACGGCGGGATGCTCGATCCGAGCGCCAGCAGGAACGTCTTGGTGGTCCAGCCGAACGTCTTGCGCGCGACGAACGTCGTGATCACGAACAGGATGAAGACGACGCCGTGGATCATTCCGGCGACCGGGACGCCGCCCTCGCGCAGGCCGAACGGCTCGGACTCGGTGACGTACTTGCAGAACATGGCCGACAGCAGCAGGGCCCAGGACACGGCCTCGGCGATGGCGATCGTACGAAAGGTGGTGCGGACGTTTGAGGGATTCACGCCACCACGCTACCCGCGTAACGCCAAGGAAATGGTGGCCGGTGACAATGGTCATATGGCCTTCCTGCTGCGCGTCGAGCTGCCCGACGTGCCCGGCTCCCTGGGTGCGCTCGCCACGGCTCTCGGTGGCGCCGGCGCCGACATCGAGGCGATCGAGATCGTCGAGCGGCGACCCGACGGCCGGGTCGTCGACGACGTGCTGCTGGAGCTCCCGGCGCGCGTCATGCCCGACGCGTTGATCACGGCATGCCACCAGCTCGAGGGTGTCACGGTCGACTGGATCTCGCGCTACAACGCCGGCGCCAACCTCAGCATGGATCTCGAGGCGGTCGAGCGGTTCACCGAGGACCCGACCAAGGCGATCGACAACCTCGTCGAGGTCATCCCGGCGACGTTCCGGACGGACTGGGCGATGGCCCTGCACCGCGTCGATGGCGAGGCCGCGGTCATGACCAAGTCGTCGACCGCGCCCAAGCTCGTCGCCGAGGCGTCGGCATGGCTCGGCATCCGCAAGTCCAAGGTGCTGCGGGAGGTGCCCGAGTGGGACTCGACGGTGCTCGCGGCGTCGCCCGCACGCGACCGCCGCGGCGACGGGTTCGTGGTCGTCGTGGGCCGGCACGGCGGTCCGGAGTTCCTCGCCTCCGAGCTCGCCAGGCTCGGCCACATGGTCTCCCTCGCGGCGTCGGTCCAGAGCCGTTGACGGTTTACCAAGAGGTCAGGGCAACCTGCACTCCGCACGGCAACCTGCCACTCCGCAGGGCGCGCGCGCCTTGGTGAGTGGCGGTTTGCCGTGACCTCTTGGTAAACCGCCACCCCACCGGCTAGTCCTTCGGCTTGGTCTCCGGGACGTGCGCGTGGTGGAAGCGGCCGAGCGCGTCGACCTCCTTCTCCATCTGTGGGACGCTCTTGCGGGCCAGGCGCCTGAGCACCGGCCACGCCAGCGGCGAGTTGGTCAGTGCCTTGGTCCAGCTCGCGAGCAGCACGCCCTTGGGCACGTACACGCGGCTCTTGCGCTTGGCGAAGCCCTGCAGGATGAGCTCGACGCACTCCTCGACGCTGGTCGTGCTGTTGGCCGGGTAGGGGAGCTTCTTGCGGATCTCCCGGAACGTCGGCAGGTCGTGCTCGGCGTTGCGCACGATGTCGGTGTCGATCCAGGACGGATGGCAGATACCGACGCCGATGCCGAGGTGCGCGACCTCCTGCTTGTACGCGAGCGCCAGCGACTCCGCGCCGGCCTTGCTGGCGTTGTACGACGCGAGGCCCGCGAGCGCGGTGAACGAGGCGAGCGACGCCACGACGAGCGCGTATCCGTTCGTCGCCGCGAGGTGCGGCGTCGCGTGCTTGAGCGTGCGGAAGACGCCGTTGATGTTGATGTCGACGACCCGCTCGAACGCCGCGTCGTCGATCTGGCGCACGGTGCCGTACGACGCGATGCCGGCGTTGGCCAGCACGAAGTCGATGCGGCCGAAGTGTGCCGCGGCGGCGTCGGTCGCAGCGGCGACGGCGGCTGAGTCGCGTACGTCGGCCTCCCACCACGCGGCCGAGTCGCCGAGCTCGTCGGACAGCTCGGTGAGCAGCTCGGGCTCGAGGCCCACGAGCGCGACCTGGCCACCGCGCGCGACGAAGCCGCGTGCCACGCCTGCGCCGATGCCACGTGCGGCGCCCGTGACGAGCGCGACCTTGCCGGTGAAGTTGTCGGTCATCAGGTCAACATACCGTCGGTATCTGGAATAAGCCACTCCCGATGTCACATAGGACGCGGCTCACACCTGCAGCCGTCGCTCCAGTGACTCTAGGTCCGGCTCGAACCACACCTGCCCGCCACGGTTGGACTCGACCACCCAGGCGTTGAGCGAGACGCTGTCGGCCACCCGGGCCGAGATGTCGCCGATGATCGCGAGTCGGAGGCGGTAGTTGACGTACTTCTGCGCGACCTCGCCGGCGAACCCGGTCCGGAGCTCGAAGAAGTCGTCCGTCAGACGTACGACCGGGATGACGACGAGCTCGGCCTCGCCCCACGCCGCATCGCCGATCATCTCGGTCGCGGCCTCGATCGTGTCGAGAGCTGGACCGTCCTCCGACAGGACGAGTGCCGGTGTCCCGTGGATCCTCATCAGCTCGCGATCGGTCATGGCACGACGATATCGACGGCAGCCTGCGCGATACCCTCGCCGTCATGACCGTCTCCGAGATCTTCGACCCCTCAGCCTGGCGCGACGTCCCGGGCTTCGAGGAACTCGAGGACATCACCTACCACCGCGCCGTCGACCACGGGACCGTCCGCATCGCGTTCGACCGGCCCGAGGTCCGCAACGCGTTCCGTCCCGGCACGGTCGACGAGCTGCTGACGGTGCTCGAGCACGCGCGCCAGTCGTCCGACGTCGGCTGCGTGTTGCTGACCGGCAACGGGCCCTCGCCCAAGGACGGCGGCTGGGCGTTCTGCTCCGGCGGCGACCAGCGCATCCGCGGCAAGGCCGGCTACCAGTACGCCGAGGGTGACTCCGCCGAGACGGTGGACCGCGCGAAGCTCGCCCGTCTGCACATCCTCGAGGTGCAGCGCCTGATCCGTTTCATGCCCAAGATCGTCATCGCCGTCGTCCCGGGTTGGGCCGCCGGCGGTGGGCACAGCCTGCACGTCGTCGCCGACCTCACGCTCGCCTCGGCCGAGCACGCGAAGTTCAAGCAGACCGATGCCGACGTCGGCTCGTTCGACGGCGGCTACGGCTCGGCCTATCTCGCTCGTCAGGTCGGCCAGAAGTTCGCCCGCGAGATCTTCCTGCTCGGCGACGAGTACTCCGCCGCCGACGCGCACCGCATGGGCATGGTCAACAAGGTCGTCCCGCACGCCGAGCTCGAGGCCGAGGCGCTCGACTGGGGTCGCAAGATCAACGCCAAGTCACCGACCGCGCAGCGGATGCTCAAGTACTCCTTCAACCTCATCGATGACGGGCTCGTCGGCCAGCAGGTCCTGCTCGGCGAGACGACCCGGCTGGCGTACATGACGGACGAGGCGCAGGAGGGCCGCGACGCGTTCCTCGAGAAGCGCGACCCGGACTTCACGCCCTACCCCTGGTACTACTGAGCGACAGACGCCTGAGGCACGCAAGCAGGCACGTTGGCGGCGCCTTCCGGATCCAGCGCGGGCCTGACCCGGCGCGAAGCCGTCGGACCGTGGATCGCGCTCAGGTCGTACCCGAGGAGTGAGACGCGAGTCTCACGGGGTGGTCCCAGCGGGTTACGAACAGATAACGTTCGCCGAATGAGCGACGGACAGCAAGAGAGCCCGCCGGCCGCGGTGATCGGTGTCGTTGCCGAGTCGAGTCCGGGCGAGACCCGCGTCGCGGCCACTCCCGCGACGGTGCGCCAGCTGATCGACCTCGGATATGTCGTGGCGGTCGAGCCGGGCGCCGGCGAGAAGGCCAGCTTCACCGACGAGGCGTACGCGCAGGCCGGTGCGGTCATCGCGCCCGCCGAGGACGTGTGGCGCAGCGGCATCGTGTTCAAGGTCAACGCGCCCTCGACCGACGAGATCGGCAAGCTGGCTGACGGCGCCACCCTGATCAGCCTCATCAGCCCCGCGCTCAACCCCGACCTCGTCGACGCACTCGCGCAGCGGCCCATCACGGTGCTCGCGATGGACGCCGTGCCGCGCATTTCGCGCGCCCAGTCGATGGATGTGCTGAGCTCGATGGCCAACATCGCGGGCTATCGCGCCGTGGTCGAGGCGGCACACGTGTTCGGCCGGTTCTTCACCGGTCAGATCACCGCCGCCGGCAAGGTCCCCCCGGCCAAGGTGCTCGTCGCCGGTGTCGGCGTTGCCGGCCTGGCCGCGATCGGCACCGCCAACAGCATGGGCGCGATCGTACGTGCGACAGACCCGCGGGCCGAGGTGGCCGACCAGGTCGCCTCGCTCGGCGGTGAGTACCTCGCCGTCGACGTGGAGACCGAGCAGAGCACCGACGGCTACGCGAAGGCGACGTCGGAGGACTACGACCGGCGCGCCGCCGAGATCTACTCCGAGCAGGCCGCCGACGTCGACATCATCATCACGACTGCTTTGATCCCGGGCCGCGCGGCGCCGGTGCTGATCACCGCCGCGGATGTGGCGAGCATGAAAGCCGGCAGCGTCATCGTCGACATGGCGGCGTCCAACGGCGGCAACGTCGAGGGCTCGGTCGCCGGCGAGGCGGTCGTCACCGACAACGGTGTGACGATCATCGGTTACACCGACCTGGCCGGCCGGCTGCCGACGCAGGCCTCACAGCTCTACGGCACCAACCTGGTCAACCTGATGAAGCTGCTGACGCCCGGCAAGGACGGCCAGCTCGTCCTCGACCTCGACGACGTCGTGCAGCGCACCATCACGGTCGTACGCGACCGCGAGGTGCTCTGGCCACCACCGCCGGTGCAGGTCTCGGCGGCGCCCGCCGCAGCGGTCGGGGCTTCGACAGGCTCAACCGGCGTGGAGCCCAAGCCGGAGAAGCAGCCCATGTCGGCCGCTCGCAAGCTGACGCTCATCGGCATCGGCGTGGTCGCACTGTTCCTCGTCAACGCGTACGCCCCGGAGCCGCTGCCCGAGCACTTCACGGTGCTGGTCCTGGCGATCGTCATCGGCTACTACGTCATCGGCAAGGTGCATCACGCGCTGCACACACCGCTGATGTCGGTCACCAACGCGATCTCGGGCATCATCGTCGTCGGCGCGATGCAGCAGATCGCGGTCGATGACGGTGCGATCCGTACGCTCGCCTTCGTCGCCGTCCTGCTCGCCAGCATCAACGTCTTCGGTGGCTTCGCCGTGACCCGACGCATGCTCAGCATGTTCTCGAAAGGCTGATCCGGGATGACTTCGCAAAGCGTCGCCACCGCGGCATACCTCGTCGCGGCGTTGCTGTTCATCCTCAGCCTCGCCGGACTGTCCAAGCACGAGTCGTCCCGTCAGGGCGTGCTCTACGGCATCGTCGGCATGGCGATCGCGCTCGTCGCGACGTTCATCGTCGTGGCGGACGTGTCGGACGCGACCGGCATCGTCCTGCTGCTGATCGCCGTGGCCATCGGCGCGGTGATCGGCCTGTGGCGCGCCCGCGTCGTCGAGATGACCGGCATGCCCGAGCTGATCGCGCTGCTGCACTCGTTCGTCGGTCTCGCCGCGGTGCTCGTGGGGTGGAACGGCCACCTCGAGGACAGCCACCTCACCGGGTCGCTGGAGGACATCCACAACGCCGAGGTGTTCGTCGGTGTCTTCATCGGCGCCGTCACGTTCACCGGCTCGATCGTCGCGTTCCTCAAGCTGTCGGCGCGCATCAAGTCGAGCCCGCTGATGCTGCCCGGCAAGAACTACCTCAACATCGGCGCCCTGGTCGCCTTCGCGGCGCTGACGATCTGGTTCGTCATCGATCCGAACATCGGGCTCCTCATCGCGGTCACGATCGTCGCGCTGGCCCTCGGCTGGCACCTCGTCGCGTCGATCGGTGGCGGCGACATGCCGGTCGTGGTGTCGATGCTCAACTCGTACTCGGGATGGGCGGCTGCGGCGTCGGGCTTCCTGCTCGACAACAACGCGTTGATCGTCACGGGTGCGCTGGTCGGCTCGTCGGGTGCCTACCTGTCGTACATCATGTGCCAGGCGATGAACCGCTCGTTCATCTCGGTCATCGCCGGCGGCTTCGGCATGGAGGCCGCAGCGGCCGACGACACGGACTACGGCGACTACCGCGAGATCAACGCTGCCGACACCGCCGAGCTGCTCAAGAACGCCTCGTCAGTGATCATCACGCCCGGTTACGGCATGGCCGTGGCGCAGGCCCAGTACCCGGTCGCCGACCTGGTCAAGAAGCTCCGCGAACGCGACATCGACGTGCGCTTCGGCATCCACCCGGTCGCCGGCCGCCTGCCCGGCCACATGAACGTGCTGCTGGCCGAGGCCAAGGTGCCGTACGACATCGCGCTCGAGATGGACGAGATCAACGACGACTTCGACGGCACGTCGGTCGTGCTGGTGATCGGCGCCAACGACACGGTCAACCCGGCCGCGACCGAGGACCCGGGCAGCCCCATCGCCGGCATGCCGGTGCTGCGCGTGTGGGAGGCCGACAACGTCGTGGTGTTCAAGCGGTCGATGGCCGCGGGCTATGCCGGTGTGCAGAACCCGCTGTTCTTCCGCGACAACGCCCAGATGCTGTTCGGCGACGCCAAGGAGCGGGTCGAGGACATCCTCCGCGAGCTCTGAGCCGGCGTGACGCCTTCAGGCGCCATTCGTTGTTGATGTCGAACGATCCTTTGGAGGACCGATGGACAAGCCTGAGTACGACCGGCCGGACGACAAGGAGTCGACGGGCAGCAAGGCCATCATCTTCGTGGTCCTGGCGCTCGTCATCATCGCGATCTACTACTTCGGCATCTACCGCTGACTCAGCCCACGAACAGCTGGGCGTGAGCGCCGGTCCTTGAGCTTGTCGAAAGGACGTTCGCGCGCCTTACTCGCAGAGCTCGTGGGGGACCCCAGCTGAGCGCGCTCAGCCCACGACGCCGTACAGGCGGTCGCCGGCGTCGCCCAGGCCCGGCACGATGTAGCCGAGGTCGTTGAGCTTCTCGTCGAGGCCGGCGGTCACGAGCGTCACCGGGACGTTGATCGCCGAGAGCTCTGACTCCAGCCGTGCGATGCCCTCCGGCGCCGCCAGCAGGGTGATCGCCGTGATGTGGTCCGCCCCGCGCTTGACCAGGAAGTCGATCGCGGCGGCGAGCGTACCGCCGGTCGCGAGCATCGGGTCGAGGACGTAGCACTGGCGGCCCGTGAGGTCGTCGGGGAGCCGTTCGGCGTACGTGACGGCCTCGAGCGTCTCTTCGTTCCGCACCATGCCGAGGAAGCCGACCTCGGCCGTCGGCAGCAGGCGCTGCATGCCCTCGAGCATGCCCAGCCCGGCCCGGAGGATCGGCACGACGAGCGGCGGCGGGTCCGAAAGGCGTACGCCCTTGGCCGGCGCGACGGGCGTCACGACGTCGACCGTCTCGACCCTCACGTCGCGCGTCGCCTCGTACGCGAGCAGCGTCACGAGCTCGTCGGCGAGGCGCCGGAACGTCGGGGAGTCGGTCCTCTCGTCGCGGAGCACCGTCAGCTTGTGCGAGATCAACGGGTGGTCGGCGACGTGTACCTGCATGTCAGCAGACTAGCGGTGCCCACGGGACGTCTGTCACCATCGCAGTGGAGCCCGTCCGACAGGAGGTGCGCGCATGGCCGAAGACGATGTCGACTTCGCCGTTGCCGCCTACCGCGACGAGGGCGAGTGGCAGGTCGTCGAGCTCAAGCGGAGCCTCGGCGAGGACGTCGAGGAGCTCAGCCTCGCGCTGGCGCGATTCCCGTCGGACGTGGGGGTGCTGGGGCTCGTGTCGATGGACGACGACTTCTTCGTCATCCTGCGCCGATCAGGCACCCAGGTGCGGGCGATGCTGTCTGACATCACGGCGGTGACGGACTGGCCGCTCGCAGTCGGCGTGGCCGACCTGCTCGACCTGCCCAACCCGGATGACGACGACGAGCCGCAGGCCGGCGGTGACCTCGAGCTCCTGAGCGACCTCGGCATGCCGGCCCTCGACCTGGGCGTGCTGTGCGACGACGACGACCTCTATCCCGAGGACATCCTGCGTGACGTCGCCGACCGGCTCGGGTTCGGCGATGCGTTCGAGGCCGTCATCGGGTGACGTACGAACACGAGATGGCGCAGGCGCTGATCCTGGCCGAGTCGGCACTCGCCGACGATGACGTCCCCGTCGGCGCGATCGTCCTGGATCCGGCCGGCGCGATCATCGGACGGGGCCGCAACACGCGCGAGCGTGACGGCGACCCGACGGGCCATGCCGAGATCGTGGCGATCCGCGAGGCCGCCGCCGCCCGTGGGGAGTGGCGGCTCGAAGGATGCACCTTGGTCGTGACGCTCGAGCCGTGCACGATGTGTGCGGGTGCGATCGTGTCGGCTCGTCTTGAAAGACTGGTGTTCGGCGCGTTCGACGACAAGGCCGGAGCGGTGGGCTCGCTCTGGGACGTCGTACGCGATCGCCGCCTCAACCATCGCCCGCAGGTCGTCAGCGGGGTGCTCGCCGAGCAGTCCACGGCGATGCTCCAGCAGTTCTTCGCGAGTCATCGGAAGGGATGAGCAGCAATCAGCTTCACGATCGAGGAGATCCAGATCCCGGAGACGATCGAGGGCACGGGTTGGGAGGTGTTCGAGGAGTACGTCACCGTGCGCAACGCGGTCGAGTCCCACACGATGGGCACCGATCTGTTCGACATGTCGCTGGCCGACATCTGGTCGGAGTACCGCGACAACCCGCACCGCACCCGGCGGCACTTCGCGGTCTGGCAGGACGGCGCGATCATCGGCCACGGGATCGTCACGCTGCGCCCCACCCAGCCGGAGACGGGGTCGCACCTGATGGCCGACATCCTGCCGGAGCATCGCCGCAAGGGCATCGGATCGGCGTTGTACGAGGTGGTCGAGCGGGCCGCGCTTGAGGCGGGAGCGCCGGTGCTCAAGGTCAACGTGCCTCACGTCGCCACCGCCGGCGGTGCGCGGGTGGCCTCGGCGACAGGTTTCGGTGACGTGCCGGCTGACGACGACGGCGTACGGTTCCTGCTCTCCCGCGGCTATGCGCTCGAGCAGATCAGCCGCATCAGCCTGCTCGACACGGCCGGCCTCGCCGAGCGCATGCGCCCGCTGGGTGAGGCGGCTGCCGAGGCTGCGGGTGACGACTACCGGGTCATCTCCTGGGTCGGGCCCACGCCGGAGCGCTGGACCGGTGACCTCGCCGAGCTGCGTACGCGCATGAGCACCGACGCCCCGTCGGCCGGGCTCGTGATGACGGTCGACGAGTGGGATGTCGACCGCGTACGCGACCACGACGCCAGGATCGCCGAGAGCGGAAGGACGATGCTGACCTCGGCGGCCGAGCACGTACCGTCGGGGTCGTTGGTCGCGTTCTCGGAGCTGATCCTGTCCGAGGGCAAGCCGATCGCCACGCAGGAGGACACGTTGGTGCTGCGCGACCACCGTGGCCACCGCCTCGGCATGCTGGTCAAGATCGCGGCGGCCGACCTGTTGCTCGAGCACGCGCCCGAGCGCGAGGCGATCGTCACGTGGAACGCCGAGGAGAACCGGCCCATGCTCGACGTCAACGAGGCGATGGGGTTCCGGGCGATCGGCTACGAGGGTGGCTGGCAGAAGCGGGTCCTTTCGACAAGCTCAAGGAGCCCAGGGGAATAGCGGCTGTGCTAATCTAGTTGAACATTCAACAAGGCCATGGGATGGTCTTGGCGAAGGAGAAGCAGATGACCAGCATGCAGTTCGGACTCTTCACGGTCGGTGACGTCACTCCCGACCCGGTGAACCAGACGACCCAGACCGAGCACGAGCGCATCAAGAACACGATCACGATCGCCAAGAAGGCCGAGGAGATCGGCCTGGACGTGTTCGCGACCGGCGAGCACCACAACCCGCCGTTCGTGCCGTCCTCACCGACCACGACGCTCGCCTACATCGCGGCGCAGACCGAGAAGCTCATCCTCTCGACCTCGACGACCCTGATCACCACGAACGACCCGGTCAAGCTCGCCGAGGACTACGCGACGCTCCAGCACCTGGCCGACGGCCGCATGGACCTGATGCTCGGCCGCGGCAACACCGCACCGGTCTACCCGTGGTTCGGCTATGACGGAAGCAAGGCGGTCGAGCTGACGATCGAGCACTATCAGCTGCTGCGTCGCCTCTGGGACGAGGAGGTCGTCGACTGGGAGGGCCAGTTCCGCACGCCGCTGCAGGGCTTCACCGCGACGCCGCGGCCCCTCGACGGGGTGCCGCCGTTCGTGTGGCACGGCAGCATCCGTACGCCCGAGGTGGCCGAGCTCGCCGCGTTCTACGGCGACGGCTACTTCGCCAACAACATCTTCTGGCCCAAGGAGCACTACATCCGGCTGATCAACTTCTACCGGCAGCGCTACCAGCACTACGGCCACGGCGAGCCGGAGCAGGCGATCGTCGGGCTCGGCGGCCAGTTCTTCATCCGCAAGAACAGCCAGGACGCCGTACGCGAGTTCCGCCCCTACTTCGACAACGCCCCGGTGTACGGCCACGGCCCGTCGCTCGAGGACTTCACGGCGCAGACGCCGCTGACGGTGGGCAGCCCGCAGGAGTTCGTCGAGAAGACCCTGACGTTCGCGGACTACTTCGGCGACTACCAGCGTCAGCTGTTCCTCGTCGACCACGCCGGCCTGCCGATCAAGATCGTCCTCGAGCAGCTCGACCTGCTGGGTGAGGTGCTGCCGACCCTGCGCGCCGAGTTCGACGCGCGCCGGCCGGCGAACGTACCGGACGCCCCGACGCACGCGGCTCGCGTCGCGGCCCGGAATGCGGCGACCGGTTCGCTGGTTGAGCCTGTCGAAGCCACCACTGAAGAGGTGAACGCATGACCAGGATCGTGGCCATCTCAGCCGGACTGAGCGACCCGTCGACGACGCGCATGCTCGCCGACCGGCTGGCCGAGTCCGTGCAGCGGCAGTCCGGCGACGTGTCGGTGGAGGTCGTGTCCCTGCGTGAGCTCGCGCACGAGATCACCGACGCGACGCTCACCGGGTTTGCGCCGCCGCGCCTGCAGGACGCGATCGACAAGGTCGTCGCGGCCGACGGCCTGATCGCGGTCACGCCGATCTTCAAGGCGTCCTATCCCGGGCTGTTCAAGTCGTTCGTCGACGTGCTCGAGGCCGACGCCCTGATCGGCAAGCCCGTCCTGCTCGCCGCGACCGGCGGCACCGCCCGCCACTCGCTGGCGATCGACCACGCGCTGCGGCCGCTGTTCGCCTACCTGCAGGCCCTGATCGTGCCGACGGGCGTGTTCGCCTCGCCGTACGACTGGGGCACGGATGGCACGAACGCGCTGGGTCAGCGCATCGACCGGGCCGCCGGAGAGCTGGTGAGCCTGCTCAAGGGCGCCGGCACCGGTCGCGGTCCGTCGGACGACATTGACCTGTTCAGCGACACGTTCCTGTCGATCTCCCAGCCCCGCTGATCAGTCGCGGCTGAATTCGGCCGCCCACCGGCTGATGGCCGGATCGTTGGCGTCGACGATGCGCTCGAGCGAACGTACGACCAGGTCCGTGCCGAACGACTCGACCTCGGCGCGATCCAACGGCCACGGCGGCCCGTCGGTCTCCTCGCCGTCGTCGCGTGCCGCCGCCATGACGAACAGCGTGCCGCCGGGCGCGACGAGACTGCGTACGCCGGAGATCGCCGCAGGGCGGAGGTCGATGGGCAGGGCCTGCACGTTCATGCTCTCGACGACGAGGTCGAACGCTCCGCTCCACTCGTCGGGCAGGGCCAACAGGTCGGCGACGCGATAGTCGACCGGCGATCCGGCATGTCGCTGCCGGGCCTCACCGATCGCCGTCGGCGAGATGTCGAAGCCCGTGGTGCGATAGCCGTGCCGCGCGATCAGCTCGGCGTCCCGGCCGTAGCCACACCCCACGACGACCGCTGACCGGCCCTCGCCGTCGCCGGGACGAGCGGTGATCCACTCCTGGACGAGCTGCGACGGCGCCTCGCGGTCCCACGGCACGGTGGCCAGCCCGTCGGCGGCCTCCGCGTACAGCTCCTCGAACCACGCCGTGGGCTCGCCCGCCGACGCGAGCTCTCGGGTGCGGGCGTCGGGATCGCCGGTGCTCATCGTGTTCCTTCGGCGGTGGCGTCGAGGACGCGCAGGATGTTGTCACCCATGAGCTTGGCGAGGTCGACGCTCGACCAGCCGCGCTCGGCGAGCCGGTCGATCAGCAGCGCATGCCCGGTGACGTCGCCCATGCCCTCGGGGAACGTCGCGACGCCGTCGTAGTCGCTGCCCAGCCCGATGTGGTCGACGCCGGCCACCTCGCGGGCGTGCTCGACGTGGGCGACGACATCGTCGACGGTCGTGCGCGGCGCCGGTGTCGAGCGGTCACCGAACGACCAGTCGGCCGAGTCCTGGTTCACGAAGTAGGGCACGTACGCCACCATGACGACGCCGCCGTTGCCGGCCAGCCGCTCGAGGACGTCGTCCGGCACGTTGCGCGGATGGTCGGTGACCGCCTGGCACGAGGAGTGGCTGAAGATCACCGGCGACGTGGTCGCGTCGAGGGCGTCATGCATGGTCGTCGCCGCGACGTGTGACAGGTCGACCAGCATGCCGAGCCGGTTCATCTCCGCAACGACCTCACGACCGAAGTCGGTCAGCCCGCCGTGCACCGCTTCGTCGGTGGCCGAGTCGGCCCAGGGGGTGTTGTCGTTGTGGGTCAGGGTCATGTAGCGCACGCCGAGCCGGGCGAAGTCGCGCAGCACGGCGAGCGAACCGTCGATGCTGTGCCCGCCCTCGGCGCCGAGCAGCGACGCGATGCGCCCGGACCGCCACGCCCGGCGTACATCGTCGCCGCTCCAGGCGTACGCGAGCTCGTGGGGGTAGCGGGCGATCAGGCGGTGCACGAAGTCGATCTGCTCCAGCGTGTACGTGACGGCGTCCGCGCCCTGCTGCTCGCACGGCGCGTAGACCGACCAGAACTGTGCGCCGACCCCGCCGCGCCGCAGCCGAGGCAGGTCGGTCTGGTAGACGCCGGTCAGGTCGGTGTCGAGCTCCTCGACGGAGTACGCGCGCTGGTCACGGGCCTCCCAGGCGAGGTCGTTGTGCCCGTCGACGAGGGGCGCGAGGCTGAGCGCCTCGATCGCGGCGGGTTGCCCGACGAGCACGGAGGAGCGGTCAGTCACGGTAGAGCCCGAGCTCTGACGCGAGGCGCTGGCGTTCGGCGAACCGGCGGTTGGCACCCTTCGCGCTGGCGGTCGACAGCGTCGCCAGGAGGTCGATGACCATCGCGACGACGGCGGGCGAGACCTCGGGGGTCTCGGGGTGCATGCTCAGGTCCTCGTCGACGTGGGCGTAGCCGGCGGTGTCGTCAGGACCGATGACGATCACCTCGGTGGCACGCGCGGCGAGCGGGTTGGTCTCGGAGTCGGTGATCAGCACGAGCGATCCGCCGGCGTCGACGAATGGCAGCGCGGTGTCGATCGTGTAGCCCCGGAACCGCCGCAGCGACAGCACGATCATGACGTCGCTCGCGCGTACGTCCGACAGGATGTCGAGCGGCCGGACGATCGTGCCGTCGACGAGGGTGACCTGGGCGAGCGAGTTGCTGAGCTTGGCCGCCAGCAGCGAGGCGTACGTGAAGGACGTCGCTGCGCCGAGCACGAACCGTCGTCGCGCCCCGGTGATGCGGGCCGCGGCCGCCTCGACCATGGGGTCGTTGAGCGCCCACTCGAGGCCGGCTTCGAACTCCTGGCGGTGCGCGTCGATCAGCCGCGACTTGAGAATCGTGGCGGATCGCGGCGCTCGGCTCGTGTCCGGACGTGTGGTCATGAGCTCAGCCTTCCTGACGAGGTGAGGGACGGGGAGTGCGGGTCCTCGGTGGCGCTCAGCTGCAACGACGGGGAATCTCCGGCGAGCAGCGCACCGCGTACGCCGAGCGGGATGCTGTGCGCGCCGGGACCGTGGCCGAAGCCGAGCTCGCCGACCATGGGGATGCCCAGCGGGCCGAGGACCTCGAGGCACAGGGCGTGAATCTCCTCGACCGGCGAGCACTTCGCCCAGCTGCCGAGCGCGACGCCGGTGACGCCGTCGAACCAGCCCGACCGGAGCAGGGTGTGGAGGTAGCCGTCGATCCGGTAGGTCGACTCGGTGAAGTCCTCGAGGAGGGCGATGCAGCCGGTGTTGTCGAGCGGCGGACGGCCGCGCGCGCCGGTCGTCATCGACAGCAGCGAGAGGTTGCCGCCGATGAGCCGCCCCTCGGCGTGGCCCTCGACCAGCGTGACCGCGCTCGCCGACGTCCAGGCGCTGACCGACTCGGGCTCGAGCACGGCGGTGCGCAGGGCCTCGCGGGCGACCTCGTCGTTGACCATGACGTCCGTGCTCAGCATCGGGGTGAACCACGTCGGCACGCCCAGCTGCTCGCGGATCCACTCGTGCAGCGCCGTGATGTCGGAGCTGCCGTAGAGCGGCTTCGGCTCGGCGGCGGTCATGGCCTCGCGATCGAGCAGGTCGAGCACTCGCACGGCACCGTAGCCGCCGCGGATGCAGAAGACCCCGGCGATGTCCGGGTCGCACCACGCCTGCTGCACGTCGTCAGCGCGTACGCGGTCGTCGCCGGAGAGGTAGCTGGCGCGAGCGTGAGCCGCGGTGGCGCTCGGATACGTGACCGGGTGCAGCCCCCACGACTCGACGAGCTCGAGCGCGGTCGTCAGCAGGTGGGGCGGGATCGGGCCGGCGGGCGCGACGAGCGCGACTCGGTCGCCGGGCCGGATCCTCATCGCAGGCCCAGCTTGGACGGCACCACGACGAGCAGCGACTTGGTGTAGTCGTGCTGAGGGTCGAGCAGGACCTGTTCCACCGGTCCATTCTCGACGATGCGGCCCTGATGCATCACGACAACGCGGTCGGCGATGTTCCAGGCCAGCCCGAGGTCGTGCGTGATGACGAGGGCGCCGAGCCCGAGGTCGCGCCGCAGCTGCAGCAGCAGCGCGAGGATCTCGCCGCGCACGGAGGCGTCGAGGCTCGCAACCGGCTCGTCGGCGACGAGGTAGGTCGGGTCGAGCGCGAGTGCGCCGGCGATGACGACGCGCTGGCGCTGGCCGCCGGACAGCTCCTGCGGGATCGCCGCGAAGAACCGCTCGGGCGGCGTCAGCTCGGCCCGGGTCAGCGCGCGGATGACCCGTTCACGCTCGTCGTCGAGCCCGTGGATGCGGATGCCCTCGGCCACCGCTTCGTAGACGGTGTGCTTGGGGTTGAGCGACGCGGTCGGGTCCTGCAGGACGTACTGGACCTGGCGCCGGTACGCCTTGAGGGCCGCGCGCCGGTGCGGCAGCGGCTTGCCCTCGTGGAGCACGTGGCCGCTGGTCGGCTTCTGCAGCCCGAGGATCGTCCGTGCGAGGGTCGTCTTGCCCGAGCCGGACTGGCCGACGAGGGCGACGATCTCGCCGGAGCCGCAGGTCAGGTCGACGTGGTCCACCGCGCGTACGTGCTGGCCGCGTGACCGGAAGTCGACCACGAGGTCGCGGACCTCGAGGACCGCGTGCTCCGCGGTGACCGGAGCAGCCCCTTCGGCGTGCACGGCTTGCGAGCCCACGACGAGGCGGGACGAGGGGTCGCCGATGATCGGGAACGCGGCAGCCAGCTCCTTGGTGTGCTCGTGCGTCGGGGCGGTGAGGATCTGCTGCGCGTTGCCCTGCTCGACGATGCGGCCGTTCCGCATCACCACGATCCGGTCGCACACCGCGGCGAGCACCGCGAGGTCGTGGCTGATCATCACGAGCGTCAGCTCGCGATCGCGGACGAGCCCGTTGAGCACGTCGAGCACCTGCGCCTGCACGACGACGTCGAGCGCCGTGGTCGGCTCGTCGGCGATGATCAGCTCGGGGTCGCAGGCCAGCGCCATGGCGATCATGACGCGCTGCCGTTGACCGCCGGAGAGCTCGTGCGGATAGGCGCGGCCCTTCGCGGGGGTCAGGTCGACCAGTGCCAGCAGCTCGTCGACCCGGCGCAGCCGCGCCGCCGAGTCGGGGAACTCCTTGGTGCTGTGCAGTGCGAGCGCCTCGGCGACCTGATGGCGTACCTGCCGGACGGGGTTGAGCGAGTGCATCGCGCCCTGGAAGACGATCGCGGCCTCGGTCCATCGCACGGCGCGCAGCCGGCCCCAGGTCATGTCGGAGACGTCCTCACCCTGCAGCACGATGCGTCCCTCGATGCGGGCGGTCCGCGGGAGCAGGCGCAGGACCGACATGGCGAGCGTCGACTTGCCGCAGCCGGACTCGCCGGCAAGACCCACGGTGCCGCCGCGCTCGACCTCGAGGCTGACGCCGTCGACCGCGACGTTGCCGCCGGCGTACGTGATGCGGACGTCGTCCCAGACGAGCGTCGGTGTCTCCTCGGTCATCAGCGGGACCTCAGCGTCGGGTTGAGGACGGCCTCGAGGCCGCGACCCACGAGGGTGAAGCACAGCACGACGATGACGATCGCAATGCCGGGGGCGAGGACGAACCACCAGTAGCCGGCGGTCGCCGCACCCGTGTCGAGCGCGGTCTTGAGCATCGAGCCCCACGAGAACGTCGTGGGATCGCCGAGACCGAGGAACGCCAGCGTCGACTCGAGGATGATCGCCTGCCCGACCACCAGCGTGGTGTTGGCCATGACGAGCGGCAACACCGACGGGAACACGTGCTTGCCGATGATGTGCACGTCGCCGGCGCCGAGCGCGCGAGCCCGCTCGATGTAGGGCCGGGTCTCGATCGTCAGCGTCTGTGCGCGTACGACTCGGGCCGTGTGGGCCCAGCACGTCACGCCGATCGCGATGATGATCGTCGACAGGCCGCGGGACAGCACGGCCGACAGCACGATCGCCAGCACGAGGCTCGGGACGACGAGGAAGAAGTCGATGATCCGCAGCACCACGGCGCGGATCACGCCGGTGAAGTGGCCTGCTGCCATGCCGAGCGTCGTGCCGATGATCATGGCCATCGCCGTGGCCGAGAAGCCCACGAGCAGAGATGCCCGCGACCCCCAGAGCAGCAGCCCCAGGACGTCGCGACCGGACGGGTCGGTGCCGAGCCAGTGCCCGCCGCTGGGCGACTCGTTGCCCCGCGCGGTCACCTTGGTGACGTCGAGGCGGTCCATCGGCATGAGCACCGGAGCCAGCAACGCGAGCACGATGATCAGGAGCAGCAGCACGGCGCCGATCACCGCCGACGGGTGCGAGCCGATCTCGCGTACGACCTCGGTGAACCGTGCACGGCGGCGGGCCAGGATCGCCGCCCGTCCCGACGTCGTCATGAGGACTTCAATCGTGGGTCGAGGACGCGGTAGAGCAGGTCCGCGATGAAGTTCATGACGATCACTGCGGCGGAGAACACCACGAAGCACCCCTGCACCAGCGGGAAGTCCGGCGCGCTGAGCCCCTTGTACATCAGGTAGCCGAGGCCCGGCCAGGAGAACACCGTCTCCACCGTCACGGTGCCGGCGATCAGCAGGCCGAGGGTCAGGAAGATCAGGGTCACGGTCGGCAGCAGCGCGTTGGGCACGGCGTGCCGCGTACGTACGAGGTCCTCGCGCAGGCCCTTGGCGCGAGCCGTGGTGAGGTAGTCGGCCGACATCTCCTCGAGCACCGAGGCGCGCATGACCATGAGGTACTGCGCATAGATCACCGCGACCATCGTGACGACCGGCAGCACGAGGTGGTGGGCCACGTCGAGCACGTGCGCCATGCCGGTGTCGGTCGACGCGGCCGTGCTCATGCCGCCGGTGGGGAACCAGCCGAGACCGCCGCCGAAGACGAGCAGCAGCAGGAGGCCGAGCCAGAACGTCGGCACCGACCAGAACACCAACGCGACGCCGGTGTGGATCTTGTCGAACCAGCTGCCGCGCCGCCACGCCGCCTTCTGGCCGAGCCACAGGCCGAGGGCGACCGAGATGATCGCCGCGGTGCCGGTGAGCAGCAGCGTCGGGCCGATGTAGTCGCCGATCAGGTCGGTGACGGGGCGCCGATAGACGTACGAGGTGCCGAGGTCACCCGTGAACAGGTCGCGGACGAAGCGCCAGAACTGCACGAGCAGCGGCTGGTCGAGGCCCATCTCCTGGCGGAGCCGCTCGACCTCGCCGGGACTGACCTGGCGGCCGCGGGTCATGTTGATCGCCGGGTCGCCGGGGATGATCCGGAACATGAAGAACCCGAGCACCACGACCAGCGCGAGGCTGATGAGCGCACCGCCGGCCTTGAGTGCGAGGTACCGCGGCAGCGAGGACCCCCTCGTGTCCTCGCTGTCCGCGGGGACCGTCTCGATGACGGTCATGTCTCACTCCCTGTCTTGGGCCGTGCTGCGTCGGCGCGAGGCCACGATGGCGCCTCCGGCCGCCGCGATCACCACGATGGCACCCACCGGGATGACCCAGCCGGGCAGCCCACCGTCGTCGTCCGACGCGCTGTCGGAGCCGGCGGGCTTGGCCCCGTAGAGACCCCAGTAGCCGTTCTGGTTGAGGATCACGCCGCCCTTCTCGGGCTGCAGGCCGAAGCCGGTGAAGTGGTCGCTGCGGTAGGCCTCGAGCGGCTTGATGTACCAGATCGGGTCGCTGACGTACGCGTCGTAGAGGATGCTGAACGCCTTCTTGACCAGCTCCTGGCGCTTGCCCTCGTCGAGCTCGGCGTGCTGCGCCTTGAAGGCCGCGTCGAACTCCGGCGAGCACCAGTTGTTCTCGCTCGTGTTGCCCGAGCCGTCGGCGTTGGGCCGCGACGCGCAGGTGTTCATCGCCAGCTGGTTGTCGGGGTCGGGGCCGAGGCTCCAGCCGGTGAAGTACAGGTCGTACTTGCCGAGCGTCGAGTCCTCGTTGACCTTGTCGGGCGTGACCATCGAGACGTCGAGGCCGATGCCGATCTCCTTGAACCAGCTCGTCAGGAAGTCGGCCATCTGGGCGTGCGCCGGCTCCGTGTTGCGGCCCATGAGGCGGAACTTCAGCGGCTTGCCGTCCTTGTCCTCGCGGATGCCGTTGGAGCCCTTCTTGTAGCCGGCCTCGTCGAGCAGCTTGTTGGCGCCGTCGAGGTCGAAGGGGACCTCCTGGTAGCCGTCGGCGAAGCCGAAGAAGTTCTCGTACGACTTGGGCACCTCGGTCTGGCCGAGGTCGCCGAGTCCCTGGAGGACGCGGTCGAGCAGCGTCTTCTTGTCGACCGCCATGAAGATCGCCTTGCGGAGCTTGGGGTCCTTGAGTGCCGGGTTGCCGTCGCCCATGGGCTTGCCGTCGATGTCGATCGCGCCGGGGTTGATCGCGAGCGCCTGGTAGCGGCGACCGATGCCGGCGTGCCGCGCGATGTTCTTGGCGCCCTTGAGCGAGTCGTACTGAGCCGGCGTCAGGCCGTCGGCGATGTCGACCTCACCGGACTTGAGTCCCTGCACCGCGGCGTCGGAGTTCTTGTAGGCCACGTACGTGACGCCGGAGACCTTGGGCTCGCCGCGCCAGAAGTTGGGGTTGGCCTTGAGCTGCACGGACTGACCGGTCTTGTAGGACGTGATCGTGAACGGTCCCGAGCCGACGACGTCCTTGTCGGCGGCGAACTTGGCGGCGTCCTGCCTCTCCCAGACGTGCTTGGGGACGATCGGGATCTCCTGGCCGGGGTTGGGCGCCTGCGCGGACTTGAGCGTCATGACGACGGTCTGCGGGTCGGTGGCCTTGACGTCGGCGATGTTGGTGA
This sequence comes from Aeromicrobium sp. Root236, assembly GCF_001428805.1. Classification (NCBI taxonomy): domain Bacteria; kingdom Bacillati; phylum Actinomycetota; class Actinomycetes; order Propionibacteriales; family Nocardioidaceae; genus Aeromicrobium; species Aeromicrobium sp. Root236. The sequence continues at coordinate 2,509,674 of NZ_LMIS01000001.1, forward strand.
CCAGGCCGCCGTTGGCCGCCTGCAGCGCCGAGGTCTTCATGATCGAGGTGTAGGTGTAGACGACGTCGTCGGCGGTGATCGCCTTGCCGTCGGACCACTTGCGGTCCTTGGGGATGTGGAACGTCCAGGTGATGCCGTCCTCGCTGGTCTCCCACTTGTCGGCGACGCCGGCGTCGGGCTCGCTGTTGCGGCCGTAGCCGACGAGCGCCTCGTACTGGTAGCGGTTGATGCCGGTGCTCTGCAGCAGGACCGCGGTGAACGGGTTGAACGTGTCGATGTCGTTGAACATCGCGACCTTGATGGGCTTCGAGTCGTCAGCGGCGTGCGCCGGTGTCGTCACGGCGAGTCCGGCGAGGGTGAGGAGTGCGGCCACCGCGACCCCCGTGAGTGTCCGGAGGAGGCGTGGGCGAGACGTGGTGATCATGGGTCCCCGATCCTGGAGTGCCTGGGTGCCGAGTCGTCCCGGCACCCTTCGCACTGTTCAGCAGGGCTGGGTCGATGTCAATGATTTTCGCAGGATACGTAACACAACTTTCACACGCTGAGCGTGAATGATCGAAAAACTGGACCGATCTGGTCACCGTGGTGCACAGTAGGCTGCCTGATGTGTTCCGCAAATCTGCGGACATCGCGTGGGGGAGGAGTCAGCCGTGGCCGAGCGCCCCGATGTCGTCTCCCTGCTGCAGACCCTGCTGAGGTTCGACACCACCAACCGTGCGCCGGGCGACGCCGAGGGCGAGCTCGCGGCGGCGGTCTGGATCCACGACCAGCTCAAGCTCGCCGGCCTCGAGCCGGTCATGCTGGCGCGCGACGACGCACCGGAGCGCGCCAATGTGGTCGTACGCGTGCCGGGCACGGACCCGTCGCTCGAGGGGCTGCTGGTGCACGCGCACCTCGACGTCGTACCGGCTGAGCCCGAGCAGTGGAGCTTCGACCCGTTCGGCGGCGATCTCGTGGACGGCTACGTCACCGGTCGCGGCGCGATGGACATGAAGGACATGGCGGCGATGACCCTGGCGGTGCTGCTCGACTGGGCCGCCTCCGGCGCCCGGCCGCGGCGCGACGTCGTGGTCGCGTTCGTCGCCGACGAGGAGACCGACGGGGCGTACGGCGCGCAGTGGCTCGTCGACGCGCACCCCGACCTGTTCGCCGGCGTGGCGGTCGGCATTGGTGAGTCCGGTGGCGTCGTCGAGTCCTACGCCGGCGTCGACGGTCCGGTGCGGCTCGCCCGGATCGCGGCCGGTGAGCGCGGCACGCTGCACCTCAAGCTCACGGCGACCGGCAGCTCAGGGCATGCCTCGCGGCCGGCGGAGGGCAGCGCCGTGCTCGCGCTCGTCGACGCCCTGCACCGCATCGGCCACCACGATTGGCCGCTGCACATGTCGCCGCTGGTGCGCGCACAGCTCGAGCAGACGGCTGCCGCCCTGGGCCTCCCGGCGGACCTCGATGACGACGACGGCGTGCTGCGCACGATCGCCTCGCTGGGCGACGCCGCCGACGTCGCGCTCTTCACGGTGCGTGCTTCGACGACGCCGACGGTCGTGCGCGCGGGCTACAAGGTCAACGTCGTGCCGGGCCTTGCTGAGGCGGAGGTTGACGTACGCTGCCCGCCCGGGTTCGAGGACGAGCTGCTTGCCGCGCTGCCGGGCCTCATCGGCGACGGGGTCACGTTCGAGCACTCGGTGCGGGAGCCGTCGGTGCAGGCGCCTATCGACGGGGCCTGGTTCGACGCGATGGTCGCCTCGATCCAGCACGTCGACCCGTCCGCGGTCGTCATCCCCGGCTGCCTCGGCGGGGGCACGGACGCCAAGGCGTTCAGCCTGCTCGGCATCGCCTGCTACGGCTTCGCGCCGGCGACGGCCGATCCCGAAGGCCGTCGACGCTCGGGCATACACGGGGTCGATGAGAGGGTGCCGGTGTCGTCGCTGCGCGGTGGCCTGGAGATCCTGGCGCACTTCCTCGCTACGGTGTGACGCGTGCGCCTGCCACCGCTGTCCGACGACGTCGAGTGGTCGGTGTGCGTACGCGATGTGGTCTCGTCGCGAGTGTTGGCTGCGGTGTCTGCTGATCGCGTCCTGCGTACCGCCAGCATCGGCAAGCTGTTCCTGCTGATCGAGATCGCCCGTGCCGCTGCTGCCGGTGAGCTCGACCTCGCCGAGGAGGTCGCGCGTACCAACGAGGACCTCGTCGCCGACTCCGGCCTCTGGCACCTGATGAGCCGCGACGCGTTCACGATCGACGACCTCTGCTGGCTCGTCGGCGGGTTCAGCGACAACCTCGCAACGAACGTCCTGGTGCGTCGCATCGGAGTCTCCGCCGTGGGTGCGACTTCGGAGTCGCTGGGCTTCGTACGTTCGGCGCTGCTCGACCGGGTCCGGGACGATCGTTCGCCGGAGGATCCGTGGACGCTGTCGGCCGGCAACGCCGAGGAGCTCTCCGACCTCATGGCTCGTCTCCGCCGTGGCGACATCGTCTCTGCGTCGGTGAGCTCGCGCGTGCTCCGGTGGGTCGCAGCGAACGCCGACCTCTCGATGGTCGCCGCTGCGTTCGGCCTCGATCCTCTCGCGCACGCCGAACCCGATCGCGGCGTCACGCTCGTCAACAAGACCGGCACGATCAGCACGGTCCGCGGTGATGTCGGTGTCGTCTCCGGCCCTGCGGCGTTCGTTGCGTACGCGGTGCTGGCGAGCTGGCCTGACGACGCCGCCGCCGACCCGCGCGACCGCGTCCTCGCCGAGATGGCAGCGATCGGCGCCACCATCCGTACGCACATCGGCGCCTGAGGGCCGGATTCGGCTGGCGTCACGGCTTCCGGTAACCTCGTCCGCGGTGGCGTGTCCGAGCGGCCGAAGGTGCATCACTCGAAATGATGTGTGGGCTCAAACCCACCGTGGGTTCAAATCCCACCGCCACCGCACGATGAAGACCCCCGATTTTGCTGTCGCTGCAGCAGGGTCGGGGGTTTTCCACTGTCTGGAGCGCACGTTCACAGACGCGCTGTCTCGGAAATGTCACACCGGTACGGGTGCTGGACACTTAACTGCTGTGAGCAACTTTCTAGACGTGCGGCACCGAGAGCTGGCGTTCGAGCGGGTGTGGCGGACCGAGATGCCGCGCGTGTTCAACTACGCGGCCCGCCATGTTGGCGCCTCGGAAGCCCATGATGTCGCTGCCGAGACCTTCACGATCGCGTGGCGCCGGTGGGACGACATCACCGATCCGCCCTTCGCGTGGTTGCTGGGGGTGGCGCGCCACGTCGTGAGCAATCACGTACGCACGTTGCAGCGCGGCCGGCGCCTGGAGGACCGGGTCCGGCTGCTCACGGCAGTCAGCGCCAACAGCGCGGCGAACATCGACTTCGCAGCACGCCTGGAGGCGCTCAGCCGATTGGCCGCTCTCGGGGAGAAGGAGCGCGAGGCCTTGCTGCTGACCGCTTGGGACGGCCTGACTGCGGAGGAAGCCGCGACGTTGCTCGGCATCAAGCCGGCCGCCCTCCGCAAACGCATCAGCAGGGCACGGGCAGCGATCGACGCTGCCGAGGTCGCCCAGGCTGCCGACACCGATCCAGAGGAGAAGCCGTGAACAGGCACATCGTTGACGCGCTACGCCCCGAGCTGCCCGACCTCGACCCCTACTGGGAGGCCGAGACCGTCCGCGCGATCCTCGAGGATCGGACGGGCGGCGCCACCGCAGACCGTCCCGTACGGCGACGCCTGGTGAGCGCCACGCTGATCGCCGCCGCCGTCGCGGTGTTCATCGGCGGTGTCGCGGTGGCCAGGCACGCTCTCCCATCCGATGACGTGCGTCCCGCCAAGCCGATCCAGGACAAGATCCAGAAGATCGACCCGTCGAAGGCCACGAAGCTGAAGCTGGGCGACACGCTCGACGTCGCCGCGGACCTCCCCAAGACGTACAACGGCGACGACGTCTTGTTCTCCGGGTTCGCTGGGAGCAAGGCCCTGGTCGGATCGGCGACGCAGGTTCAGGACGAGTCCGCGCCCAACGCGAAACCCCTCATGCCGTCGCACCCTGTGCTGTACGAGCTCGACACCAAGACCTTCACCGTTCTCGACGACCGCGACCGTCCGGAACCCACGCAGATTCTCAATGCGTCCGGTGACGGGGAGACCGTCGTCTGGGCCGAGCTGGTCGGCGTGAGCCCCAGCACGACCGGTTTCGCGATCTACTCGTACGACCGGCGAACGGGTGGGGTCACCACCCTCGACGCGTTCGACGACCCGAACGGAGAGATCATCTACGGCGACGACCTCGCCCTCGCGGGCGACATGGCGTACTTCAGCACGTTCGCCAACCCAGCGAAGAAGGGACGAGGTGTCTACGCGGTCCCGGTCGACGGGTCCAGGCCTCCCAGCTTGATCGCGGAGGGCGGCGAGGCGGTACGCATCTCCGGCGACACGCTGACCTTCCACCTCAGAGACCCGAAGGCCAACGAGGGGGATCGGAGGTACTTCACGTACGACCTGCGCACCGGGGAGACGACGCCAGTTCCCGTCAGCTCCCACGCCGGCGACCCGCGGTTCTGCGGGGCGGAACTCACCCCTGCCTGGGAGACGTGGTGCATCGGCGGTGACTTGAACGACGGCGTTCCTGCCGAACCTGCGATCCTCACCATCAAGGAGGCGTCGGGCCGCACCACGAGGTTCGCGCCGTTCAACGTGGGGTCGGCCGACTTCCCGGTCCCGCACGATGTCATCGCTCTCGGTCCATGGACCGGCATCGCGGTGACGACGGAAAACGGCCACGAGCGCGAGTTCCTGGTCGACCTCGAGACCAAGGAGGTCAAGGTCTTCCCGGACAACACGTCGTTCATCGCCCTGAGTCCCGATCGCTCCGAGGCGCTCATCAGCTCCTTCGCGAGCAAGGGGCGGGGCCCGCAGCGCATCGTCCAGATCCCCGAGAGCTGACGGGGGTCGTCGCTACCGCGGCACGTAGTACGACGTGCTGCCGGTGGCGGCGGCGATCGTGTTGGAGCCCGAGTAGCTGAGCCTGTAGTAGTGCTTGCGGCCAGTCCTCGGCTTGCTGATCGTGATGACGGCCTTTCCGCTGCGGAGGGCGACGCGTGCCTTGATCGTGTGGGTGCCCTCCTTCACGGTGACGGTGCCGCCGGGGCTGGTCACGCCGGGCACGGTCACCCGGACCGTCAGCGTGAGACGCTTCTTCGACCGTGAGTAGCTGCCGCTCGCGGTGACCTTGGACGACCGCTTCACGGCCGTGGTCGCCGTGGAGGTCTCGGTGCCCGACTTGTCCAGTGCGATCGCCGTGACCTCGACGGTGAGCGCCTTGCCGACATCGGCCGTCACGGGCTTGTACGTCTTGCCCGTTCCAGCGTGCACGCCGCCGGCGAACCACTCGTACGAGAACTCGGTGGTGGCGTTCAGGCTCCACGATCCCGGCGACGCGGTCAGGGTGGCACCCACGACCGGGCTGCCGGAGATGGTCGGCGTGACGTACGCGGTGAGCTGGTCGCTCAGGACCTGGCTGACGCCGGCCGTCGACGCCCCGCTCTTGACGACCACGGGGGTCGCGTCGGCCAGCGAAGCGGAGTCGTGCCAGAAGGCGCGGATGAACTTGCTCCCGCCGCCGTCAGAGGAGGAGAAGCGGACGTAGTAGGTCCCCGGCCGCAGCGAGACGGTCTCGTACGTCCCGTCAGGGTTCGCGTTCGGGACGATGGCGGCCTGCTCGCCGTCGGAGTTGTAGAACGTCACGGTGCGGTTGGTGATGGGCACGGTGCTGGTCAGCGCACCGGAGATCCCGCCGTTGCGGGTGACCGTCACCGCTCCCACGTCGTGCGAGCCCGAGTCGACCGTGACCGTCGTGGCGCGGGCCAGGGTCGGCTGGTCGCCCGAGTAGCGGAGGCCGTAGCCGAACGTGTCGAAGGGATCGAAGCTCGGGTCGATCGGGTTGGCCACGAAGCCGTCCTGGTACTGGAGCTTGTAGGTGCCTGGCGCGGGCGGCGGAGCGCCGAAGACGCCCGTCGACGAGTACATCAGGAACAACCCGTTGCGGTCGGTGATCGCCAAGCCGCCGGTCTGGTTGTCGGCGGTCGACTTCGCCATCACCGCGACCCCGCGTGCCGGCTTGCCCGACGCGTCGTAGACGTGGCCGAAGAGCTTGACGTCGAACATGGAGTTGTCGCGCAGGGCGAGGGCGAAGTCGGCGACGGCACGCGTCTCGCCGTCGGTCAGCTGGGTCAGGTGTTTCCACGGTCCGTCGTTGTAGGTGATGTACGGGTCGTACACGAAGACGTCCACGGTCCCGGCCGGCACTCCCTGAAGCTTGTACGTTCCGTCGGTGCCCGTGAGGGCCTGGATCTGGCCGCCTCCTCCGGTGTTGATGTAGACCTGCATGCGGTCGATGGGCGTCCCGTCGGTCGTCACGACCCGCCCGGTGAGGGTGGCACCCGCCGCAGCGGCGGGTTGAGCGACGGCGACCAAGCCGGCGAGGGCGACGAGCAGCGCGACAACCATGCTCGCGAGGCGCGTGGTGCGCGAAGCCGGGCGGTCAAGGGTGGTGGATGTGGGCATGACGACCTCTGGGAGCGAAGGGGACCGAGGCGTCGAACCTAGCCGCGCGGGCGCCCTCAGTCGTCAGTGCTGGCACGTACGACGCCGGGGCGAACCGACAGGGCTCAGTCGGCGGCCGATCCGATGAGGGAGAGCTCGTCCCGGTCGATGAGGACCGCGCGCCCGGGCCCAGCGGGCACGATGTTCCAGACGTCGGGCATGGACCGCGACCCGGTGACGTGCCCCGTCTTCGAGTCGACGACCAGGATCGTGCGACCGTTGAGGCGTTCATCGCCGGCGAAGAACGGGTTGTGGCCCCGGCCGGCGTCCGAGAGCACGACCGCCGCACCGTGCGCCGTCGACACACCAGGGATGCCGTCTCCCGGGCTGTGGAGCTCCCAGAGCTTCTTGCCGGTGTCGGGGTCCCGCCCGGTCAGCTGCTGGTGGTTCCGTTGCACGACGACATCGGCCCCGGGCACGCCGACCCTGGCGTCCTTGTCACTGTTGAACTGCTCGAGGCCCCCGACGATCTTCCAGTGCCCGGTCTCGGCGTCGATCATGTAGGACTGGATGATGCGATCGTCGCTCTCCGGGCGATCGTCGTCGACATCGCCGTAGACACGAGTCCCAAGCACCACTGCTGAGATGGAGAGGCACGGCGTCTCGGCGGTCCAGTCGACCTTCCCGTCGATGCTGACGCCGTGTGAACGGCACATCTTCGAGCTGCCGGCCGATGCGGTCTGCGACACCACGATCTTGCGGGTGATGACGGGGACCGACGCGGAGTAGTCGATCGTCGCAGTGACGTCACCGTCGTCGGCCGCGACGACCTGAGCCGTACCGCCGAAGCCCGGCTCGGTGTCGATCACGGCGGCCTCGGGCAGCCGTCGGGGATCGCCGTCGGACGAGTCGGCCTCCTGGCGCTCGAACAGGGCTCTCGACTCGAAGCCCTTCGACTCCCACCGCTGCTTGCCGTCCGGTCCGATGCCCACGTACGTGCAGGACGTGACCTCTGCCTTGGTCGTGCACCGCGGGGCGGCGAGCACGCCGTGGCTCGACGCGAGGACGTTCTCCAGGTCCAGGCCCATGAGGTAAACGTGGCGCTTCTGCATCTCGGACCGCCAGAGCTCGCGGCCGTCCGGCGACAACCACGCGGCCTGGTCACCTTCGGTGCGGCCCGACCTGACGAGCACGTGGCCGTCAGCGGCGACCTTGAGCTCCGCGATGCGGCTGATGCCGTCGAACGTCCACAGGATCTTGCCGGTCCTCAGGTCCAGCGCATGCAGGCCGTCGTAGTCGGTGAACAGCATGCGGTTGCCGTCCACGTAGGGGTGGTCGGCGATGCCGTCGGTCGCGGTGGTCCAGCGCGGGCTTCCACTCCGCTCCGCCTCCGCGAGCCGCCACGGTGTGACGATCGAGGCCGCGAGCACCAGGACGATCACCGCGTGGCCCAGCACGCGCTGCCGGCCGTCGGTCAGGATGAACGCCGCCCGTACGGCAGCGAGCGCGGCGACCCCGAGGGCGACGAGGTAGACCGTCAGGTTCGGCCTCCAGACGACACACGCCACGGCGATGGCGATGGCGATCAGCACGATGGCGAGCCAGGGGCGGGCGTGTCGCCGCGTGATGGAGGCGTAGTCAGGAGCGTCCGGCATGTGTCCTCGTGGGTCAGATGGGGACAGGCCGACCGCGGTCGCATCGCGACCTCGCCCCCGGGCGGTGACTCATTGTCGCACCTGGGTCATCTCGCCCGGGCACCCACGTTTGCCGACGCCTTGGAGCGGCGAGTCATCCTTGCGGCACGGGCCGGCCGCCCGCATGACCTTCGTGGTGAGCAAGGGGTGGTGACGGGTGACCCGTACGTCTGGACCGACGAGGGTGGCCGGCTCATGACGAGCCGCCGGAGCGAGTACGAGTGGAACAGCTTCCACGACGGGCCCGCGATCCGCATCTACCCGCAGGGTGGGCTCAAGCTGATCAGGTTCTCCGGCTACGACTCGTGGACGACGATCCTCCCGGGCCTGGTCGGGATCATCGGATTCCTGAGCAACAAGCTCTTCTTCCGCGGCCGATGGGTCGTGGAGGTGCGGGAGTCCACCCGCTCCGACGTCGACGAGGACGGGGCACGCTTCGTCGTACGCGATCGCGCGGCAGCCGACGACTGCGTCACGGAGGCGAACGCGTGGTTCGGCACGCACCGCTCCCTCGCGGGCTTCGTGCCGACTGCCGGCAGGGCTGAGCTACTTGGGCTGGAACGCGCCGGCGAGCAGGCGCGGCTCGATCCCGGGCGTCGGGAGGCCGACGGCGTACCGGTAGATCAACGCCCGGGCGTACGTGCCCACCGCTCCGATGAGGCTGCCGACGAAGACAAGCGCGAGGCCACCGACAACGGCCAGAGCCATGCCGACGACGAGCACCCCGGGGCCACCGGCGAAGATCATGCAGAGGCCGACCCCGAGCGCGATCGACGGGACGAGCCACAACCCGAGCACCAGCACGCCGCCGCGAAGGGCTGTGCGCAGGCTCGTGCCCCAGGTGTCACGCAGCACGCGGCCAGAGCGCTTGATCGCCGTGATGGGGCCGACGTCCTCGGTGACGAGCACCGGCACGACGACGAACGTCGCGACGCTCCAGGCCAGCCCGCCGAAGAAGTTGAGCAGCGACCCGAGGAAGCCGAGCTTGTCGTGGATGAGCTGGAGCACGAATCCGACCGTCGCGGTGACGACGGACCAGGCGAGGATCTTGCCGCGGAACTTCCACGCCTCCTGCAGGCATCCCCGCGTCGTGGGCTCGCCACCGTCCGCACGTTGGTTCGCACCGATGACCAAGGCGACCTGGAAGAAGACGGAGACGATCGTCGCACCGAGGCCGGCGAGGGCGAGGCCGGCGTAGTAGGCGATCTTGCCTTCCTCCTGGCCGTTGACGTACCAGCCGAGACCGTAGCCGGGCACGAAGAACACGGCGGCAGCGATGATGCCGGACACGGAGCTGACGAACGGGAGCACGAGCATGCCCTTGTCCTGGCGGAGGAGGTCGTACGTGGCCTTCAGCAGCTCTTTGCCATTGGGGTTCGACATCGGCGCTCCTCGGACTGGGCGTTCTCAGTCCGATGGTTGCACGGTGAGCCGGACGCTGCGAGCGCTATTCGGGAACCGTCTCGAGCTCCGGCGTGACCGGCTCTGCCCGGTGCGCGCCCTCGACATCGGTGTGGCTCACCGCGAGGTACGCGACAAGGGCCGCGAAGATCACCAGGGCGATGCCGGTGACCGTGCCGTCACCCCAGCCGAGGCCGCCCGACGAGTGCGGCTTGCCGAGCCAGTCGGCGACCGAGGCGCCGAGCGGGCGGGTCAGCACGTACGCCGCCCAGAACGCGCCGGTGGCGTTGAGGCCGAGCCGCCAGAGCACGTACGGGACGAGGATCAGGACTCCGAAGAGCGCGATCGACCAGGCGAAGCCGAGGCCCACCTCGATCGCGGTCGTGTCGCCGACGGCGGTGCCGAGGCCGAACGTCAGCAGGACCGCGCCCCAGTAGAACCGCTCGCGGCGGCTGGAGGTGATGGAGTGGACCGACAGCGTGCCCTCGCTCTGCCTCCACCACGCGAGCAGGCCGACCAGCAGCGCGAGATAGATCGCGGAGTCCACGGCGTACGGCGTGCCGAGGACGACGTGCGGGCCGTCGGCGATCATCGTGCCGAACAGTGCGACGCCCAGGACAGTGACCCAGTAGCGCACCGGGTGGTACGTCTCGGCACGCAGCTGCAGCCACAGGACGACGAAGAAGCCGCCGATGCCGATCGCCGCAGCCAACGGGATGCTGACGGTGCCGAGGAAGTCGGACCCCGCCTCGCCCATGCCGGTCGTGAGCAGCTTGACGACCCAGAACAGGAGGAAGACCTCGGGGACCTTGGGCGCGCGGAAGGTTCGGACTGGCATGCCTTCAGATGCTAGGCGGCCTCACCTGACTGCCACCTGACCCGCTCACTCAGCAGGCTTGCGGCTGCCGTCGTCCTCGAACTCGACGTCGCCGAAGTCGATCGGGCGCGCAGCGTTGGCCAACGCGGTGACCATGGCCGTACCCAGTGGGCCGGCGCGATCGAAGACCTCGACGGTGCCCACGGCGATTCCGTCGTGCTCGACACGGTCCGTCACGGACAGGCCGATCTCGCGGCTGACCGGAGGGCGGGCAAGCGCGAGGGTGATGTCGGTGTTGATGAACTTCACGCCCTCGGTGCCCCAGTTGACCACCATGCTCGTGCCGTCGGCGATGCTGGCGACCGACTGGAACGGCGTACCTTCCTCACCCTCGACGACGGGCAGGCCGGCCTGCCAGGTCTGCTTGCGGCCGGAGTTCTGGTGGTCGGGGAACGACTGGGACCAGGGCGAGTCGCTGACGAAGTGCGGCACCCGCGGCTCGTCGCTCACGGGGACGAGGTCCTCCGGCGGCGGCTGCGGGCGTTCGACCGGAGACCACACATCCCCCTTGGGCGTCTCGGTCGCCAGCAGGAAGATGCAGCTGGCACGGGCGACGCGTACGCCCTCCTGCATCAGTGACGCGTCGATCAGGCAGATGCGCCGCCCCTCGCGGACGACCTCCGTCTCGACCGTGCACGGTGCCATCGTGGCCGGTTGGAACAGGTCGACGGTGTAGCGCGCGGGGTGCAGGTCGGTGCGGCCGAGCGCGGCGAGCTGCAGCTCCAGCGCGCGGGCGAGGGCACCGCTGATCGCGACGCCATGCATCTGGTCGTGCTTCCACATGCTGCGGGCGATCTCGGCCGGGACGAGCCGGTCGCCGTCGAGAGTGAACATGGCCAGGGACATGGGATAAGCCTGTCAGGTGCGTCAGGCAACAGATCCGCCTGGTACCCAAAGACTAGAACGTGTTCCAGTTTTGCGCTACTGTCCCCGCCATGGTGCTCGAAAGATTCCGCCTCGACGACCGGGTCGCGGTCGTCACCGGAGCCGGCCGCGGGATCGGCGCTGCCAGCGCCCTCGCGCTCGCCGAAGCCGGTGCCGATGTCGTCCTCGCTGCGCGTACGGAGGAACAGCTCCGCGAGGTCGCCGCACAGGTCGAGGCCCTGGGCCGCAAGGCCCTGGTCGTGCCGGCTGACCTGTCCGACCTCGACCAGGTCGCTGCGCTCGCGCAGACCGCGGTCGACGCGTTCGGACGGCTCGACGTGGTGGTCAACAACGTCGGCGGATCGATGCCCAAGGAGTTCGTACGCACGAACGTGGCCGCGCTCGAGGGTGCGTTCCACTTCAACGTCTCGACCGCGCACGCGCTGACCCGTGCCGCGCTGCCGCACCTGCTCAAGAGCGACGGCGGGGCGGTCGTCAACATCTCGTCGGTCATGGGCCGGGTCAGTGGTCGCGGCTACCTCGCGTACGGGACGGCCAAGGCGGCGCTCGCACACTGGACCCGCCTCGCCGCCCGCGACCTCGCGCCACGCGTACGGGTCAACGCGATCGCCGTCGGCTCCGTCGCCACCTCCGCGCTCGAGATCGTCACCGGCGACGAAGGGCTCACCGCGCAGATGGAGGCCAACACGCCGTTGCGCCGCATCGGCGACCCCGACGACATCGCCGCGACCGTCCTGTTCCTCGCCAGCCCCGCCGGCGGCTACCTCACCGGCAAGGTGCTCGAGGTCGACGGTGGCATCGACCAGCCCAACCTCGACATGGCCCTGCCAGACCTGGGAGTCCCCGAATGATCAGAGTCGTCGCATGGAGCACGGGCAACGTCGGGCGGCACGTGCTGGCCGGCATCGACGCGCGTCCCGACCTCGAGCTCGTCGGCCTCTGGGTGTCCAACCCCGACAAGGTCGGCAAGGACGCGGGGGAGCTCGCCGGGCTCGGCCGTGACCTCGGCGTCCTCGCCACGAACGATGTCGAGGAGATCCTCGCGCTCAAGCCCGACGCCGTCGTGCACTCGGCGATGGCCGACGACCGGCTGTTCGAGGCGATGGCCGACCTCGAGCGCCTGCTGCGGGCCGGAATCAACGTCGTCTCGAGCGGGCCTGTGTTCCTGCAGTTCCCGTCCGGACCGGTCGTCGAGATGGCCGAGGGGGTCAAGCAGGCGGCGGCTGAGGGCGGCGTCTCCCTGTACGTCAACGGCATCGACCCCGGCTTCGCCAACGACTGGCTGCCGCTGTCGCTGACCAGCATCAGCGAGCGCATCGACCAGGTGCGCTGCTCCGAGGTGCTCAACTACAACACGTACGACCAGGGGATGATCGTCTTCGACGTGATGGGCTTCGGCAAGCCGATGGACCACGTCCCGATGCTCCTGCAGCCCGGCATCCTGACGATGGCGTGGGGCAGCGTCGTGCACCAGATCGCCGCCGGCCTCGGGGTCGAGCTCGACGACGTCGAGGAGTTCTATGAGCGGCTCCCGGCGACGGAGTCGTTCGACATCGACAGCGGTCGCGTCGAGGAGGGCACGGTCGCGGGCCTGCACTTCGAGGTGCGCGGCAAGGTGGGCGACAAGGCGGTCGTCGTGCTGGAGCACGTGACCCGCGTCCACGACGACATCGGCCCGGACTGGCCGCAGCCTGCCGGCCACGGGTGCTACCGCGTCGAGATCAAGGGCGAGCCCAACTACACCCTCGACCTGCAGCTGCTGGGCACCGATGGCGACCACAACACCGCCGGCCTCAAGGCGACCGCGATGCGGCTCGTCAACGCCGTGCCCGCGGTCGTCGGCGCCAAGCCGGGACTCGTCACGGCACTCGACCTTCCGCTCGTCACCGGGCGCGGACTGGTGGTCACATGAACGTACGCCTCGGCCGTCTCCTGGCCGCCGTCTCCATGGCCGCGACACTCGCCGTCGTCTCGCCGGCAGCAGCCCAGGCCGCGACCGGCTGCTCACAGGCCGGTTCGCAGGCAGCGGCGCAGAAGTACCTCGACGCCCTCGTCGACCGCAACGCGGCCTGGTCGATCCCGCTCGACCCGTTGGTGCTGCGGATCGAGAACGGGCTGCCGACCTCGGTGTCCGCGCTCGACCTCAAGCTGCAGCTCTACCTGCACATCCAGTACTCCGTGTTCACGTCGATCGAGAAAGTGGTGTGGACGTGGCAGCCCGACGGCCGTGCCGGTGTCATCAACGCGCACTACGACATCCCGGTCGGGCTGGGCGGAGTGTCGCTCGCGAGCTCGACGGTCGACGAGGACTTCACGCTGACCGCCGCCTGCACCATCAAGAAGATCGACGCGACGTTCACGATCGAACCGGCCGCTTGACCGAGCCACCTGTGTACGTACCGCGGTCCGGGCCGTCGTGGCGCGATCCGTGGCCGATGTACGCCGCGCTGCGGGAGCGCGATCCGGTCCATCACGTGGTGCCTGCCGGGAACCCGGACGCCGACTACTGGGTGCTCTCGCGCCACGCCGACGTGTTCGAGGCGGCCCGCGACGTCGAGACGTTCTCGTCGGCCCAGGGGTTGACGACGGAGTACGACGAGCTCGACAGGATCGGGCTGCGGGACAACCCGCCGTTCGTCATGCTGGACCCGCCGAGCCACACCGACTTCCGGCGCACGGTCTCCCGCGGGTTCACCCCGCGCCAGGTCGCCAGCGTCGAGCCCGTCGTGCGCGCGTACGTCGGCGAGCGCCTCGACCGTGTCGCCGAGGCCGGTGAGGTCGACATCGTCGCGGAGTTGTTCAAGCCGCTGCCGACGATGGTCGTGGCGCACTACCTGGGCGTGCCCGCTGAGGATCGCGACCGCTTCGACCGGTGGACGCACGACATCGTGGCGGCCAGCTCGGCCGGTCACCCGCTCGAGGCGGCCGAGGCCGTCACCGAGCTGATGACGTACTTCACCGAGCTCGCCGAGCGCAGGCGCCGCGAGCCCGACGACGACACGATCTCGCACCTCGTCGCCGCCGGCATGGCCGACGACATGCCTGGCCTGCTGTCGATCCTCGGCTTCGCGTTCACGATGGTCACGGGCGGCAACGACACGACGACTGGGATGCTCGGCGGAGCGGTGCAGCTGCTGAGCGGCCGGCCCGACCAGCGCGAGCTCCTCACCGCCGACCTCGATCTCGTCCCCGACGCGGTCGAGGAGCTGCTGCGGCTGACCTCGCCCGTGCAGGGGCTGTGCCGCACAACGACCTGTGACGTCGAGATCGACGGGACGACGATCCCGGCTGGGCGCAAGGTGCTGCTGCTCTACGGGTCGGCCAACCGCGACCCGCTGAAGTACGGTCCGGACGCCGAGGAGCTGGACGTCACTCGTGGGCCGAGCCAGATCCTCACGTTCAGCCACGGCAACCACCACTGCCTCGGCGCCGCTGCCGCGCGCATGCAGGCCCGGGTCGCGCTCGAGGAGCTGCTCACCAGGTTCCCGCGGTTCGAGGTCGACCTCGGCGGCGTCGAGCACGCTCCCGGGCCGTACGTGCGGCGGCCGACGCGCGTGCCGTTCCGGGCGGGCGCGTGACGCCCGACCGGGCCGAGGTGCTGGCCCTCGTACGTTCGTCGCCCGCGTACGTCGCGGTGCACGACAAGGTCGGCTGGGTCGGCATCTTCGGGCAGGAGCACGTGGTCGAGGACCCCGTCGGCGCCGGGCCCGTACGGTCGCAGGAGCCCTGCGCGCTGGAGCGGTTCTGGGACACGTTCATCGCCCCGAACGACATCGCGTTCGAGGTGGCGCAGGACTGGATCGACGGCTTCGACGTGGTCCGTGACGCGACGATCGTGACGACGCTGGCTCCCGGTGTCGTGGTGCGCACGCCGGCGCACCTGATCTACCAGACCACGTACGAGGACGGTGCACTCAAGGTCCGGCGCATGGCGGCGTACTGGGAACCGCTGCCGGTCTACCGCCAGCTCATGCTGCCGCGGCGGGCGTACGTCGTCGCGGCGCTCGGCCAGTTCGCGCACATGTTCCGCACGCTGGGCATCGGAGCGGCGCTGCGGTTCGTCGGCGCGGCACGCTTCGTCGGGCGGCGCCGCAAGCAGGTGCTCCTCGCCGAGCTCGCGGCCAACGGCGTCCGCGAGGTGTCCAAGGTGATCGCGGCGGGCAACAGCGTCACGGCGTCAGGGACGCAGGACGGTGCGCCGGTCGCGGTGATCGCCGACTTCGCGCCGCGTTCGCACACGCTCCGGCGCCTCAAGACGTACGAGGACCTGGCGTGACCGGGTCAGCGCAGCAGGAGCTTGACCGCGACGTCCATCGACTTGGTGACGTCCTCGGCAGAGGTGCGGCCGGTGACCCAGCCCATGAGCGCCGACAGCCACACGTCGCCGATGACCCGCACGATCGCCATGTCCTCGTCGGTGGGCTCGCGCGCCTCGTCGGTGCCGTCGATCGCGTGCGTGATCATCGCGGTGAGCTTGACGCCGACGACGTGGATCTCCTCGGCGACCGACGCGTCGGCGAACATGAACGCCCGCGTCAGGGCCTCGGTCAGCTCGGGCTGCTTCTGCAGCGCCGTGGTGGTCACGCCGAGCACGTGCATGACGCGCTGGTGCGCCGTGTCGCCGGGCACGACGCGCGTACGCGACTGGGCCTCGGCCCGCTCGAACTCACGACCGAGGGCGGTGACCAGGAGATGGATCTTGGACGGGAAGTAGCGGTAGAGGGTGCCGAGGGCGACGTCCGCGTTGTCGGCGACCGCGCGCATCTGGACGGCGTCGTAGCCGCCGGAGTCCGCGAGGGCGATCGTCGCGTCGAGGATGCGGCGGCGGCGCTCCCGCTGGGCGTTGGAGCCGGGCGTCTCGGTCGTGCTGGTCATCCGGCATCGTCTCCTGTCCGCGGTCTGGTGCTCGAGCTGACCTCGCCGACCGTCGCTATGATTGAAACACGTTCTAGATTCGGAGGCGACAGATGCCCATCGGCGTGACTCGTGACGATCTAGAACTGAGTACCAGTTTACGGGCCTGGGCCTCTGGACTCGGCGGCCCGGTCGCCCTCCGAGACGTCGAGACCGATCCGGCCGCGGCGTTCGCGAAGACGTGGCAGGCGGTCGTCGAGGCGGGTCTGCCCGCCATCGCCATCGACGAGCAGCACGGTGGCGGCGAGGGATCGCTGGTCCATCAGGCGATCGCGCTCGAGGCCGCGGCGTACGCCTTGGTGCCCGGTCCGCTGCTCGGCACGGTGGTCGTCGCGCAGCTCGCCGACGACGGCAACGCGCTGGCCGGGATCGTCGAAGGTGCGAGCGCGGCGGTGGCAGTGTCGGGTGCGCTGACGGTGGACGACGGCGGCGCTCGCGGCGACCTCGACGTCGTGCTCGACGTGGTGGAGGCGCGCTGGCTCCTCGCCCGTACGACCGACGCTGCATGGGTCCTGGTCGATGCCGATGGTTGGCGCGCCGAGCCCGAGGTCGGCCTCGACCTGTCCCGGAGGGGTGGGCGCGTACGCGTTGACGCCACCGCCGATCAGGTCACCGCTCTGCCCGGGGTCGACGACGACGCGGTGCTCTGGGTCCTGGTGGCTCTGGCTGCCGCAGAGGCCTCCGGCATCGCGCAGTGGTGCCTCGACACCGCGGTTGAGTACGCCAAGGTGCGTGAGCAGTTCGGTGCACCGATCGGCTCGTTCCAGGCGATCAAGCAGCTGTGCTCGCAGATGCTGGAGACCACGGAGTCGGTGGCCGCGGTGGCGTGGGACGCCGCCACGACCGCACGGTCGGACGTACCGGCGGGGGAGGCGCAGTATGCCGCTGATGTCGCCGCGGCGGTCGCATTCGACGGCGCGGTGTCGGTTGCCCAGGACTGCATCCAGGTGCTCGGCGGCATCGGCTTCACCTTCGAGCACGACGCCCACCTCTACCTCCGCCGGGCGATCGCGCTGCGACTCGCGATCC
Organism: Aeromicrobium sp. Root236; assembly: GCF_001428805.1. Lineage (NCBI taxonomy): Bacteria > Bacillati > Actinomycetota > Actinomycetes > Propionibacteriales > Nocardioidaceae > Aeromicrobium > Aeromicrobium sp. Root236. Next base: position 2,526,998 of record NZ_LMIS01000001.1, read on the forward strand.
GTGCTGTCGCCGGCAGCGCGGAGCAGTCCGCAGCCCGCCTCGCCCGGCGGGCCGGCACCGGCCAGCGGCGCGTTCCGGAGATCGACTTCGGTGGCACGGACGAGGAGTTCCGCACAGCGACCCGCACGGCGGTCGAGGCCATCGCCGCCCTGCCCGAGGACCAGCAGCGCGCAGCCCTCGTCGAGTCCGGCTACCTGATGCCGCACTGGCCTCGGCCGCACGGGCTCGACGCCGGTCCGGTCGAGCAGCTCGTGGTCGACGAGGAGCTGGCCCGCGCCTCGCTCGTACGTCCTGACATCGCGATCGGCGGGTGGGCCGTGCCGACGATCATCGACCACGGCACCGCCGAGCAGGCTGAACGCTTCGTCATGCCGACGCTGCTCGGCGAGCTGAAGTGGTGCCAGCTCTTCAGCGAGCCCGGCGCTGGCTCCGACCTGGCCTCGCTGACGACCCGCGCCGTACGCACCGAGGGCGGCTGGCACCTGACAGGTCAGAAGGTGTGGACCTCGAGGGCGCGCGAAGCCGACTGGGGCATCTGCCTCGCCCGCACCGACCGCGACGCCCGCCATCGAGGCATCACCTACTTCCTCGTCGACATGACGTCGGCCGGCATCGACATCCGGCCGCTGCGTGAGCTGACCGGCGACGCGATGTTCAACGAGGTGTTCCTCGACGAGGTCTTCGTGCCCGACGAGTGCGTCGTCGGCGAGGTCAACGAGGGCTGGAAGCTCGCCCGTACGACGTTGGCCAACGAGCGCGTCGCGATGGCCGGCAGCAAGCTCGGCATGAGCACCGAGCGCGCGGTCGAGCTGCTGGCCGGACGCGAGTCGGAGACCGACGCGGCACGGGTCGGGCACCAGGTCGCGCTGGCCTCGGTGTGCCAGCTGCTGGGCGTACGGTCGACGTTGCGGTCGATCGCCGGACGCGGTCCCGGCCCGGAGTCGAGCGTCGCCAAGCTGTTGGGCGTACGCAACCGGCAGGAGGCGTCGGAGCTCGTCGTCGACCTGCTGGGTCCTGCGGCACTGTTCGAGGCGGACAACCCTGACGTGCACGAGATGCTGCTGACGCGCTGCCTGTCGATCGCCGGCGGCACCACGCAGATCCTGCGCAACGTCGTCGCCGAACGCGTGCTCGGGCTGCCTCGGAGCTAGCTCGCTGCGTCGAGTGCCTCGGCGAGGCGCTGCCTCACGCTGACGGGGTGCTGCGGCGCTGGAGCGCCGAGATGAAGGTGGCGGAGCTCGGCCATGAACTCGTCCCACAGGTCAGGGCCACCGGCCGAGAGCAGCTCGGCTCGCACGCGGAGCCGCTCGGTGGTCGGCCGATGCTGCAGCCCCCATTCACCCAGCTGCGCGAACACCGGCACCAGCTGGATCGAAGCCTCCGTGAGGCTGTAAGCGGCGCGTCGGCCGGGGCCGACGTCCTCGCGGGTCAGCAGGCCGGAGGCGACCAGGCGCTTGAGCCGATCCGCCAGGATGTTCGATGCGATGCCCTCCTCGGAGCCGCTCTGGAGCTCCCTGAAGTAGCGCCGATTGCCGAACATCACGTCCCTGAGCACCAGCAGGCTCCAGCTGTCGCCGAATGCCTCGACCGCCGCATTGATCGGGCACCCCGAACGAGGCGATTCCGTCATGTGTGCCTCCTAACCGCTTGCAGATTACCACCAGTGGCCCTAGGGTCGACTCACTGCTTGCAGATCGCAAGCGGTGGAAGGAATGATGATGGACACTCAACCGCAGACCGCAGCAGGCAAGGTGCTGATGCACTTCGCGATCTCGTTGGACGGATTCGTCGCGGGTCCGGGACACACCATGGACTTCATGGCTGGCATGACGGTGCGACCCGGGCTGCACGACGAGTACATCCAGACCACGGGAGCCGTTCTGGCCGGGCGCGACGGGTACGACAGCGCGATCGGCGACTCTCGGCCATACGGCGGAGCGTGGCAGGGACCGATCTTCGTGCTGACACACCATCCGGAGGACGCTCGACCCAGCGAGGACATCACCTTCCTCAGCTGCGATGTGCCGGAAGCTGTACGGATCGGGCTCGAGGCGGCTCAGGGCAAGAACCTCGAGATCTTCTCGCCGACGATCGGCAAGCAGGCCCTCGAGCTGGGGCTGGTCGACGAGATCGACCTGCACCTCGCTCCGGTGCTGCTCGGCGACGGAATCCGGCTCTACGACGCTCCCGGCAGCAAGCCCGTGCGCCTTGCCATGGTCGGCGACGCCGCGAAGCGTGCCGTCAACCTCCGCTATCGGCCCGAGCCGGCGAGCTGACCTTCTGGTTCCTCGTCCGGTGCCACTGGAGCCAGCGCTGGACGGCGGCGATCGTGTGCTGGCTGCGGATCGACGAGAACAGCTCGAACGCGTGCTGGGCGCCGGGCAGCTCGGCGTAGGTGATGGAGGCGTCCGACTTCTCGCGGAGAGCCGCGACGAACGCGCGAGCCTGGTTGACTGACACGACGGTGTCGTTGCTGCCGTGGATCACGAAGAAGTCCGGCGTGTGCTCGGTGACCTGCGCGATGGGCGACGCCTGCACGAACTCGTCGAGGTGGTGGCCGGGGTTCTTGCCGAATACCCGCGGGCCGAGGAACCTGTCGCGCATGTCGATCGCGGCCCGCTGCTCGGTGATGCCGCCGAGGTCGTAGACGCCGTAGAACGACACGCACCCCGACACCGACGTGTCCGAGTCCTCGAACCCGGGCTGGTACGCGGCCAGGTCAGGGGTGAGGGTCGCCAGCGAGGCGAGATGCCCGCCGGCCGATCCGCCGGTGATGACGACGTACGAGGGGTCGCCGCCGTAGTCCGCGATGTTCTCGTGCACCCAGGCGATTGCCCGCTTGACGTCCACGATCTGCGTGGGGAACCGGTACTTCGGCGCGAGCCGGTAGTTGGCGGACACGCAGACCCAGCCTTCGCGCGCCATGCGGTTCATCAGCAGGAGGCCCTGCTGCTCCTTGTTGCCGATCGTCCAGCCGCCGCCGTGGATCTGGATCAGGACGGGCGCCTTGCTCAGGTCGCGGTCCTTGGGCCGGCGGATGTCGAGATGCGCCCGCCGCCCGCCCTCGGTGTAGGGCACGTTGCGCAGCACCTCGATGTCGCGCGCCTTGAAGTTGAAGGGGCGAGCGACCGAGCCGCGGGGGAGCCGCAGGTCGAGGGGGCCGGGCAGGTCGATCTCGTCGAGGTAGCCGTCGCCGATGCCTTCACGAAGCGCCTCGTCGAGCTGGGTGCCCGTACGCCGTGCGCCCGCGATCGTGTGGGCCAGGAGACCTGCGGCGGCCGCGGCGGCGAGCAGTCCAGCGCGGGACGGCTTGGACCGGCGCACCGTCAGCTCGGCTGCGGTGTCGATCGCCGCGGCGCCAAGCAGGTGCGGAGCGAGCTCGCTCGTCGGCCAGCCCAGGGCGAAGCTGGGCAGCGCGGACCAACCGCGCGTCAACGGACGTACGGCGTTGACGGCGAGTGTGGCAAGCGCGAGCTGGCGTCGGGCATACCCGGCTGACATGTGGTGAGCTCCCTCAGACCAGTAGAACAGGTTCTAGCAGGGTCTAGGATACGGCCATGGATCGACTCAGCGGACTCGATGCGAGCTTCCTCTACCTCGAGAGCGGCGCGCAGCTCATGCACGTCTGCGGGTTGATCGTGGTCGACCCCGCGACGATGCCGGGCGGATACGACTTCGCGACGTTCAAGGAGCAGCTCGCCGAGCGCGTGTCCGACGTGGCGATGTTCAACCGCAAGCTCAAGTTCGTGCCGGGCCAGATCGACTTCCCGGTGTGGGTGACGGACGACGAGTTCGACATCGACCGGCACGTGCACCGGCTCGCCGTGCCGTCCCCTGGTGGCGAGCGCGAGGTCTCGGAGGTCGCGGGCCACCTCGCGGGCATCCCCCTCGACCGGGCCCGCCCGCTCTGGGAGATGCACGTGCTCGAGGGCCTGGCCAACGGCAAGATCGCGGTGTTCTCCAAGATGCACCACGCGTCGGTCGACGGCGTCTCGGGCTCCAACATGATCTCGTACCTGTGCAGCCTCGAGCCCGACGCGCCGCCGCTGGACACCAGCGCCGGGGAGCACCTGAGGGCACCGTCCGACCTCGAGCTCTTCGGCCGCGGCGTCGTGTCGACCGTTGCGAAGCCGTGGCAGCTCGCCCGCCTGGCGGCGCCGACCGTACGCACGCTGGTCGAGACCGCGAGCCGTGCGCGCAAGGGCACGGCGATGGCCGCGCCGCTGACCGCACCGCGTACGTCCTTCAACGGCACGATCACCGGCCACCGGTCGATCGCCTACACCGACGTGGCGCTCGACGACATCAAGGCGATCAAGAAGGCCGTGCCCGGCGCGACGGTCAACGACGTCGTGCTGGCGCTCAGCGGTGGAGCCCTGCGGCGCTACCTGATGGATCGCGGCGAGCTGCCCGACTCGTCGCTGCTCGCGAGCGTGCCGGTGTCGGTGCGCAACGAGTCGACGCGTACGGGCGGCCGCAACAAGGTCTCGTCGATCTTCTGCAAGCTCGGCACCGACGTCGAGGACCCGCTCGAACGGATCACCGAGATGGCCGTGGCCAACGCGCACGCCAAGGACCACCACTCGGCCGTACCGGCGGACACCCTGCAGGAATGGGCCGAGTTCGCCGCTCCGCGGACGTTCGGGCTGGCGGTGCGCATGGTGTCGGACCTGCGGCTGGCCGAGCGCGCGCCGGTGATCCACAACCTCGTCATCTCGAACGTGCCGGGGCCGCCGGTGCCGCTCTACTTCGTCGGGTCCCGGATCGACGCGCTCTATCCGCTCGGCCCGATCTTCCACGGCGCCGGACTCAACATCACGGTCATGAGCAACAACGGCGAGATGCACATCGGCGCCATCGCGTGCAGCGAGCTGATGCCGGGCGTATGGGACCTGATCAACCAGTTCCCGATCGAGCTCGAGGCGATGAAGGCCTCAGTCCTCGGCTGACCGACCGAGATTCGGATCGAGCTGCACCACGGGATGGCTCTCCGTGGTGCACCCGCATCCAAATCTCGGCGATGCTCTCAGGCGGGTTGTCGCTTCTTCATACGTGCTGAGGTGGTGAGGGCGGCGTCGAGCAGGGCGGGCACGAATGCCCGGTGCTCCAGCACGCAGCCGGCGTGGCCGCACGCTGCCTCGTGGATCGTCGCGCCGGGGATGCGGGCGGCGAGGTCGCGCTGGCGGTCGGGCGGGATCACGTGGTCGTTGGTGGTCACCACGACGGCGGTCGGTACGTCGACGCGCTCCAGCCAGAGCGTCGAGTGGTGCCGTCCGAGCGATGCCACGGCCTGACCCACGGCCCAGGGACTGCTCGACCGCCACTGCTTCAGCGCCCAGCCGGCGGTGTCGGAGCTGCCGGTCTCGATCTCCTCGGCGGCCGCCGCGCTGGCCCGGCGTACGACGCGCGAGCGGGAGAGTGTCGCGGTCAGTCCCATGCCCAGCGCCATGCCGGTGTGGAACACCCGCTCGCGGCCGTTGGTCCGGAAGTGCGCCGTGGTGGCGGCGAGGAGGAGCCCGCCGACGACGTCGGGGTGCTGACGCCACACACGCTGCGCGATGACCGAGCCCATCGAGTAGCCGGCGATGATCGGGCGGTCGAGGCCGAGCGCGTCGATCACCGCGGCGACGTCGTCGGCACAGTCCGAGATCAGGAACCGCTCGGACGTGATGCCGCGCCCGTGCCACCGCTGGTCGAACGTGATGACGCGGTAGTGCTGTGCGAGCGCGGGGATCGCCGGGAACCAGGTCAGCTGGCCCGTGCACCCCACGGCGTGGAGCAGGACGATCGCCGGCGCGTCGGGGGTCGGGCCGGGCACGTCGGTCAGCCACGTACGACCGCGTCGGGGGAGGTCCAGCCAGCGGCCCTCGGGGAGATCGACGGGCGGCAGGTCGAAGAGGTCCCACGTCGACGGGTCGGGCAGGAGGTGCCGCAACGCCCCGAGGGGCAGCAGCTTGACCGGGTTCCGCACGGTTCCTCCTCTGGGTGGGCCTCCCACGAGAATAGAACACGTTATAGTTTCTGACGGACGACACCCACCGAAGGAGACGATCTGCGTGGACTCGCTGCTCGACGAGGTGCGCTCGGTCATCGCTGATGTGCTCGACCGCGGCGACGGCTCCTGGGGTGCGCTGCAGGAGTCCGGTCTGCTCGCGCTCGCCGCTCCCAAGGAGCTCGGTGGCGAGGGCCTCGGCATGACCGAGGTCTCCGTGCTGCTCCACGAGGTCGGTAGTCGTGCAGCCGACCTGCCGGTGTGGGAGACGCTGGCCTGTGGGCTGCTGCCCCTCGTACGTACGGGCGACGAGTCGTTGCAGGCCGACCTCGTCCCCAAGGTGCTCGCCGGTGAGCTGCTCCTCGCACCGGCACTCGGCGAGGTCGGTGCCGCGCTGCCGCGCGAGCCCGCCACGACGTACGACGGCGCGGGCGTGACCGGGTGCAAGATCGGCGTGCCGGTGCTGGACGGCACCACCTTGCTCATCGTCTCGTGCGCTGTCGCTTCGACAAGCTCAACGACCGCTGTGCTGGTCGATCCCGACGGCCCCGGCGTGAGCCGCATCGAGACCACCACCTCGCGCGGCACCACCGAGGCGACGTACACCTTCACCTCGGCACCCGCAGTCGGAGTGCTCGACGCCGAGGTCGTGCGCCACCACGCGATCGCCGCCCTGGCCGCTCTCGGTGCGGGCCTCGTCGAGGGCGCGCGCGACCTGACCGCCGGCTACATCCGCGATCGTCGCCAGTTCGGCCGGTCGCTCGCGGAGTTTCAGGCGGTGGCCCAGCAGATCGCCGACGTCTACGTCGCGTCACGCACGTTCACGCTGACGGCGGCCGAGGCCGTACGCCGCCTCGATGCCGGCGACCCCGCCGATGACGACCTCGCGGTCGCCGCCCACTGGTTCGCCGACCGGGCGTCGACCGTGCTGCAGACGTGCCAGCACCTCCACGGTGGCATGGGCGTCGACGTGACGTACCCGCTCAACGGCTACTTCTCCGGCGTACGCGACGTGGCCCGCCACCTCGGTGGACCCGCCGCGCTGGCTGACGTGCCGGTCGTGGAGTCCGCCGGGAGGAACGCCGAGCTGACCGTCGAGGAGCGTGCGTTCAAGGATGAGGCGCGCACCTATCTCACCGGTCTGGCGACCGACGCGGACCGCGACGAGATGCGCCACGACCGGCACGGACCGGCCTACCACCGCATCATCAAGCAGATGGGCGCCGACGGCTGGATGGGCGTCGGGTGGCCCAAGGAGTACGGCGGTCAGGGTCGGGGCGTGATCGAGCAGCAGGTGTTCGTCAACGAGGCGGCCCGCGCGGACGTGCACCTCCCGTCGGTGACGCTGCAGACCGTCGGGCCGACCCTGCAGGCGTACGGGACGCAGAAGCAGAAGGACATGTTCCTCGCCGACATCGTGACGGGCGACGTGCACTTCGCGATCGGCTACAGCGAACCCGACGCCGGCACCGACCTCGCGTCGATGCGCACGAGCGCGCGGCGCGACGGCGACCACTACGTCGTCAACGGCCAGAAGATGTGGACGACCGGCGGCCACGCCGCGGACTACGTGTGGCTCGCGGTGCGCACCGACCCGGACGCGCCGCCGCACCGCGGCATCTCCGTGCTGATCGTCGACACCCGTGACCCGGGCTACTCGTGGACGCCGATCACGACGAGCGACGGGTCGCACCACACCAACGCGACCTACTACAACGACGTGCGTGTGCCGGTCGACATGCTGGTCGGCGAGGAGAACCGCGGCTGGCAGCTCATCACGACCCAGCTCAACCACGAACGCGTCATGCTCGGCCCGGCCGGACGCATCGAGGGGCTCCGCGACATGGTGCGCGCCTGGGCCGAAGGTCGTACGGAGCCCGGTGGTGAGCCGCTGCTCGAGGTGCCCCAGGTGCGCGACGTGCTGGCGCGGGCGACCGCGTCGTTCCGGGTCAACGAGCTGATCAACTGGGCCGTCGCGCGCGGTGCCTCGTCGGACCGTGCGGCGGTGGCCGACGCGTCGACGTCCAAGGTGTTCGCGAGCGACGAGGTGCAGCGGCTCGGGCTGGCGTTGATGGACGTCGTCACGACGTACGGCGATCCGGCCGACCCGGCGACCGGCCGGCTCATGGAGTATCTCGACGCGACGAGCAAGCGCAACCTCGTGCTGAGCTTCGGTGGCGGCGTCAACGAGGTGCAGCGCGAGCTGATCGCGATGTTCGGCCTCGACCTGCCTCGGGTGCCCAGATGACGACCGACGAGGAGATCATCGCGCGCACCGACGAGATCAAGGCGCGGGGCAAGAGCCCGGCCCGGCTGGCCCCGGACCCGGTGAACGTCCCGATGATCCGGCACTGGGCCGAGGCGATCGGCGACACCAACCCCCGCTGGGCGCCCGGCCCCGACACCGAGGCGCCGCCGGCGATGGCGCAGGTGTGGACAATGTACGGGCTCAACCCCGAGCGCATGCCCGGCGACCCGCTGCCCGACACGATGCAGGTCCTCGACGACGCCGGCTTCACCTCGGTGCTCGGCACCAACTGCGACCAGACGTATGCGCGTACGTTGCGGCCCGGCGAGGTGCCGAGCATCAGCACCTACCTCGCGGACGTCGTCGGTCCGAAGAAGACCGGCGTTGGTGAGGGCTGGTTCATCACGACCAAGAGCGTGTGGACCGTCGGCGACGAAGATGTCGCGACGATGACGTTCCGGGTGCTCAAGTTCAAGCCCGGCACAGGGCGCCCGACGGTCGACACGTCGAAGTCCTCGCGGCCGATGATGAACCGCGACACCGAGTTCTTCTGGGCCGGCACCGCTGTCGGCGAGCTCCGCATCCAGACCTGCAACGCGTGCGGCGAGCTCCGGCACCCGCCCGGCCCGGTCTGCCCGAAGTGCCACGCGATGGACCGCGGGTACGTCGTGGCGTCGGGGCGTGGTGTCGTGCACTCGTTCCTCGTGCACCACGCGCCGGCCGTCCCCGGCAAGCAGCTCCCGCTCACGCTCGCGTTGGTCGACCTCGACGAGGGCGTCCGGATGATCGGCGAGGTCAGCGGTGAGGTGGCGATCGGCGACGCGGTCGAGGTCTGGTTCGACCCGATCGACGACGAGGTGACGTTGGCCAAGTGGCGGCCTGCCGGCACGCCGGAGCCTGAGCTGGTGCCCGAGCCCGAGTCCGACCTGCCGGTCTGGGAGCTGCCGATCACGCCGACGCTGGTCGTGTCGACGGCACTCGCGACCCGCGACTTCCAGGACGTGCACCACGACCGCGACCGGTCGATCGGCCACGGCAGCAAGGACATCTTCATCAACATCCTCAGCACGACCGGCCTGGTGCAGCGTTATGTCACCGACTGGGCCGGCCCGCAGACTCAGATCCTGTCGTGCGCCCTGCGACTCGGCGCGCCCGCCTATCCGTACGACACGCTGCGCTTCACCGGCACGATCGTGTCCGAGGTCGACGGGGTGACGACGCTCGACGTCACGGCGGCGGTCTCGATCGGCACGCACGCCAACGCCCGGCTGGAGATCCGTCGATGAGCGCGTTCAGTGGCGCGGCGTCGATCGCCGGGATCGGCGCGACCGAGTTCTCCAAGGAGTCGGGACGATCCGAGCTGCAGCTGTCGGCCGAGGCGACGCTCGCCGCGCTCGCTGATGCGGGTCTGACGACGTCCGACGTCGACGGCCTCGTCACGTTCACGATGGACAGCACGTCCGAGATCGCGCTTGCCCGCGAGCTCGGCATGGGCGACCTGCGGTTCTTCAGCCGCATCAACTACGGCGGCGGCGCGGCCTGCGGCACGGTGCAGCAAGCCGCCATGGCGGTGGCGACGGGGATCGCCGACGTCGTCGTGGCCTATCGCGGCTTCAACGAGCGCTCGGGCCAACGGTTCGGGCAGGTCCAGATGTGGGCCGCCGAGCAGGTCAACACCAACGGCCTCGACAACGCGTGGTCGTACCCGCAGGGCCTGTCCACTCCGGCGGCGACCGTGGCCATGCAGGCGCGGCGCTACATGCATGAGTACGGTGCGACCTCGGCCGACTTCGGTGCCGTCGCAGTCGCGGACCGGCGGCACGCCGCCACCAACCCCAACGCGTTCTTCTACGAGAAGCCCATCACGATCGAGGACCACCAGAACAGCCGGATGATCGCCGACCCGTTGCGGCTGCTCGACTGCTGCCAGGAGAGCGACGGCGCGGTCGCGATCGTCGTCACCTCGACCGAGCGCGCCCGCGACCTCAAGGCCGGCGCCGTGCCGATCGTCGCGGCCGCTCAGGGCAGTGCCGCCGACCAGTTCGTCATGACGTCCTACTACCGAGACAACATCGGGATCCCCGAGATCGGCGTGGTCGGTCGCGAGCTGTGGCGCCAGTCAGGGCTGACGCCGGGCGACATGCAGACCGCGGTGCTCTACGACCACTTCACGCCCTACGTGCTGATGCAGCTCGAGGAGCTCGGGTTCTGCGGCCGCGGCGAGGCCAAGGACTTCATCGCCGACGGGGCGATCGAGCTCGGCGGCCGGCTGCCGCTCAACACCCACGGCGGCCAGCTCGGCGAGGCGTACATCCACGGCATGAACGGCATCGCCGAAGGCGTACGACAGGTCCGCGGCACGTCGGTCAACCAGGTCGACGCCGTCGAGCACGTGCTGGTCACCGCCGGCACCGGCGTCCCGACCTCAGGCCTGATCCTCGGGCGCTGACGCGGGCCCGCGGCATCCGCATCAATAGGGGCGCGGCACCGCTTTGGCGTTCCGTGTCCTCGCGCGGTGCACGAAGACGGCCCCGATCGCGGTGGCGGCCGAGACCGCCAGGCCCAGACCCGCCATCACGAGCAGGACGATCCCGATGACCTGGTCCTCGTTGCTGCCTTCGGGCAGCACGTGAGTCACGTCTTCCGGGTCGTACGTGACAGGGACCTCGGAGTCGACCTCCGGCACCTCGAGAGGCATCCAGAACACCTCGGTGGTGACGCGCCGTCCACTGTCGGTGGTGAAGGTCAGGGTGACGTCGTCGCCATCGACCTCGGTCACGACGGCGGTCGTCGTCACTCCCACGCTCGCCATGTGGTGGCTGGTCGACAGCTCGTACCCGCCGATGGCGCCGCACACGAGCGTGCCGATGAGGCTCAGCCCGGCAACGATCCACAGTGCCACCGCCCACCCGACGGACGGTCCTGTGCGTGGTGGCGGGTAGGGGGCAGGGTGCCAGTACTGAGGTGCTGGCGGAGGATACGAGCTCACGCCTCCATGATCACGCAGCTGGGCATCCATGGTGGCCGGTTTGGCGTAGAGCGGTCAGCCGCGGCGGGTGACGAGGCAGTCGGCCAGGGCCGGCCGGTCACCCACGGTTGCCGCGACGACGACGCCTTCGGGCTCGTCCCACGCGTCGATCGTCAAGGTCTCGCCGGGGAACACGACGCCGGCGAACCGTGCGGCGTACCCGCTGACCGCATGCGCATCGCCGCCAAGCATCAGGTCGATGACCTCGCGGAGCACGATGCCGTACGTGCAGAGGCCGTGCAGGATCGGCGCCGGGAATCCGGCGGCCTTCGCGAACTCAGGGTCGGCGTGCAGCGGGTTGCGGTCGCCGCAGAGCCGGTAGAGCAGGGCCTGCTGCGGTGTCACGGTGTACGTCGTCGAGTCGTCGGGTGCCCGGTCGGGGACCGCCACCGCCGTGCTCTCGCCGCGGTTGCCACCCCAGCCGCCCTCGCCCTTGACGAAGATCGACGAGCGTACGCGCCACAGCTCGGTGCCACCGGGAGCCGTGGCGACGCCTTCCTGCCAGATCACGGCTGCCTTGCCCTTGTCCCAGATGTCGGTGATGCGCGTCGTGAGCCGGGCGGACCCTGACGAGGGCAGGGGACCGATGACGCGTACCTCTTGGGCGCCGTGCACGACCTGCGCGAGGTTGATGTCGCAGCCGGGCAGGTCGAGGGCGGGCGGATCGGTCTCGTGGAACGACGGCGCGACGACGCCGAAGCTCGGCAGCACCTGCATGCCCTCGCCCTCGAGGGTCCAGCGCAGGGCATCGGCCGAGACGTTGTCGCCCGGGCGCGAGCCCGCACCCACGGCGAGCTGGTAGAGCAGCACGTCGCTCGTCGTCCAGGAGAACTCGCGGGTGCCGGTCTCGGCACCGATGGCCACGTCGGGGTCGATCGGCATCAGCTCACCACCACGGTCTGGTCGTTGTGGTTTCGAGGCTCCTCTTCGCTCCGCACCTCAACCACCAACATTCCGCGCGATGTCCTCGGCGGCGAGGTAGCCGAACGTCATGGCCGGCCCGATCGTCGCGCCGGGACCCGCGTACGTACGTCCCATGACCGCCGACGAGCAGTTGCCGGCGGCGTAGAGGCCCTCGATGACCGAGCCGTCGGCCCGCAGCGCGCGGGCGCGTTCGTCGGTGACGATCCCGCCCTTCGTGCCGAGGTCGCCGGGCACGATCTTGACGGCGTAGAACGGTCCGTGGTCGATCGAGTGCAGCGACGGGTTGGGCTTCACGCGGGGGTCGGCGTAGTAGCGGTCGTACGCACTCTCGCCGCGGTGGAAGTCCTCGTCGATGCCGGACTCGGCGAAGCCGTTGAACCGGCGGATCGTCTCCTCCAGCGCCTCGGCCGGAACCTCGATCTCGGCGGCGAGCTTGGCGAGCGAGTCGGCCTTGCGCACCGTGCCGAACTTGTACCAGCGGCCGGGGAACGGCTGGCGCGGCGAGAGGCCGGCGAACAGGTAGCGGTTGCGGTAGCGCTGGTCCATCACGAGCCACGCCGGTACGTGCGGGACACCGGTGGCCTCGCCCTCGTAGATCGCGTGCGTGGCCTCGACGTACGGCAGTGCCTCGTTCATGAACCGCTGACCCGCGGAGTTGACGATGATCGACCCCGGCAGGTTGCGCTCGGCGAGGCAGAACCACGGGCCGGACGGCAGCGGGATCGTCGGGCCCCACCAGGCGTCGTCCATCAGGTCGGTGGCCGCGCCGACCGCGACACCGGCCTCGATGCCGGCGCCGGTGTTGGTGGCCGCGCCGGTGCTCCAGCCCGCCTCGGTGGGGCTCGGCAGATACTTCTCGCGCAGCGCGTCGTTCTTCTCGAACCCGCCGGAGCCGAGGATCACGCCGCGGCGGGCGCGGATGACGACCTCCTGGCCCTCGTGCTCGGCCCGTACGCCGACGACCCGGCCGCCCTCGATGACGAGTCCGGTGAGCGAGGTCTCGTAGTGGACCGGCACGCCGGCATCCATGAGGCCCTTGCGCAGGCTGATCGTGAGCGCGTTGCCCATGGCGTACATGCGACGGCCGCGCAGCGAGCTCAGGACGCGCTTGAGCATGACGCGCATCATCGTGAGCGGGCCACGGAGCGTGCGTACGCCGAGGCTGATCTTGCGGAAGTCGGCCTGCGTGACGATGAGGTTGGCCGGCGCCTTGGCGTACGGCGGGTGCAGGCGGTCGAGCTCGGCGCCGAGGATGCGGCCGTCCATCGGGACGGGCTCGACGCTGCGGCCACGGGGCCGGCCGCCGGGCTGCTCGGGCAGGTAGTCGGCGTACTCCGGGACCCACTTCAGCTGCACGGGGGTGTTGTCGAGCAGGAAGTCGATGACCTCGGGGCCGCGGTCGAGGAACGTGTCGCGGCGCTCCTTGGGCACGACGTCGCCGACGATCGAGTCGAGGTACGTACGTGCCTGCTGGGCGTCGTCCGCCTCGACCTGGCCGGCCTTGCGGAGCGCCCGGTTGCCGGGGATCCACACACCGCCGCCGGAGCGGGCTGTCGAGCCGCCGAAGTAGGCGCTCTTCTCGATCACCACGGTGTCCAGACCGTGCTTCGCGGCGGCAAGAGCCGCCGTCATACCGGCGCCTCCGGCGCCCACGACGATGACGTCACACGTCTGTTCCATCGGACCTCCGGTCGGGCTGACTTCCGCAAAACTGTAACAGGTTCTAGTATGGCGAGGTGACCTCCACCAAGGCTGATCCCGCCGCCATCGCCGCGGCGACCGACCGGCTCGCGCAGGCGCTGGAGACGCGAGTGCCGTGTGCCGCCGTCCGCGACCTGATCGGCACGGACGACCTGCCGGCCGCCTACGCCGTGCAGCAGGGCCTCGTCCAGAAGCGGCTCGACGGCGGGGTGAGGGTCGTCGGCCGCAAGATCGGCGCCACCTCCGAGGCGGTGCAGAACCAGCTCGGTGTGGACCAGCCCGACTTCGGCTACCTGCTCAGCGACATGGACGTCAGCCACGGCACGGACGGCACGCCGATCTCGATGCGCACCCTCCTGCAGCCGCGGGTCGAGGCGGAGGTCGCGTTCCGGCTGAGCCGTGACATCGACGTGCCCGAGGAGCAGATCACGATCGAGCTCGTGCGCGAGGCCGTCGACGTGGCGATCCCGGCGCTGGAGATCGTCGACTCACGCATCGAGGGCTGGGACATCACGTTCACCGACACGGTCGCCGACAACGCGTCCAGCGGCCTGTACGTCGTGGGCGACGCGGGACTCCCGCTGAGCGACATCGAGCCGCGCGACGTCGAGATGAGCCTGACCATCAACGACGAGGTGCGTTCGTCCGGCAACGGCGCAGCCTGCCTCGGCGACCCGCTGGAGGCGCTGCGTTGGCTCGCCGTCCAGGCCGCACGCTTCGGCGACCCGCTCCGCGCGGGGAACCTGATCCTGTCCGGGGCCCTCGGGCCCTTCGTGCCGTTCGCCGCGGGTGACCGCGTCACGGCGTCCATCAGCGGGTTCGCACCCCTGACCGTCTCCTTCGAGGAGTAAGACCATGACCAAGAAGGTCACCGCCGCGATCGTCGGGCCGGGCAACATCGGCACCGACCTGCTCTACAAGCTGCTCCGCAGCGACACGATCGAGCCCCGCTGGATGATCGGCGTCGACCCGGCGTCCGAGGGTCTGAAGCTCGCGAGTGATCGCGGGGTCGAGGCGTCGCACGAGGGCGTCGACTGGCTGCTCAAGCAGGACGAGCTGCCCCAGCTGATCTTCGAGGCCACCTCGGCGTACGTGCACCGGGAGTACGCCCCGCGCTACGCCGAGGCCGGCATCCGCGCGATCGACCTGACCCCGGCGGCGGTCGGGCCCGCGGTCATCCCGCCGGTCAACGGCGAGGAGCACCTCGACGCCGACAACGTCAACATGATCACGTGCGGCGGCCAGGCCACGATCCCGATGGTCCACGCCGTCTCGCGGGTCACCCCCGTGCCGTACGCCGAGATCGTGGCCTCGGTCTCCAGCGCGTCGGCCGGGCCCGGCACGCGCGCCAACATCGACGAGTTCACGCGCACGACCAGCGCCGGCGTCGAGACGATCGGCGGCGCCGAGCGCGGCAAGGCGATCATCATCCTCAACCCCGCCGAACCGCCGATGATCATGCGCGACACGATCTTCTGCGGCGTCAGCGCCGACGCCGACCGCGACGCGATCTCGGAGTCCGTCGTCCGCATGGCGCAGCAGGTGCAGGAGTACGTCCCCGGCTACCGGCTGCTCCAGGACCCGCAGTTCGACGACGCCTCGCCGGCGACCAAGGGCATGACCAAGGTCAGCATCTTCGTCGAGGTCGAGGGTGCGGGCGACTACCTCCCGCCCTACGCCGGCAACCTCGACATCATGACCGCCGCGGCGACCCGCGTCGGCGAATCCATCGCCAAGGAGATCCTCCGATGACTGCCGCTCCCGTGTCCGGCGTCGATGCCTCGGTCGACGCGCTCGCCCGTACGTGGTCACAGACCGACCCCTCGAGCGACCTCGACCTCCGCCTGACCGACACCTGCCTCCGCGACGGCTCGCACCACAAGCGCCACCAGTTCGTGCCGCAGGAGGTGCGCGACATCGTCGGCGCCCTCGACGAGGCCGGCATCCCGGTGATCGAGGTGACACACGGCGACGGCCTGGGTGGCTCGTCGTTCAACTACGGGTTCTCCGCGACCCCCGAGCAGGAGCTCATCAAGCTCGCCGCCGAGACCGCGAAGCGCGCCCGCATCGCGTTCCTCATGCTGCCGGGCGTCGGCACCAAGGACGACATCCGCGCCGCCCAGGACAACGGCGGGCAGATCTGCCGCATCGCCACGCACTGCACCGAGGCGGACACGTCGGGGCAGCACTTCGGCCTGGCCCGCGAGCTCGGGCTGGAGACCGTCGGCTTCCTCATGATGAGCCACACCCAGTCGCCCGAGGTGCTCGCCAAGCAGGCCCGCATCATGGTCGACGCCGGCTGCCAGTGCGTCTACGTCGTGGACTCCGCAGGTGCCCTGGTCATGGAGGGTGTCGCCGACCGGGTGTCCGCGCTCGTCGCCGAGATCGGCAACGAAGCCACGATCGGGTTCCACGGTCACGAGAACCTCGGCCTCGGGGTCGCCAACACCGTCATCGCCGCCCGCGCCGGGGCGACCCAGATCGACGGGTCCGTACGCCGCTTCGGCGCCGGTGCCGGCAACACGCCGCTCGAGGCGTTCATCGGCGTCGCCGACAAGCTCGGCTGGAAGACCGGCGTCGACTTCCTCCAGATCGTCGATGCCGCCGAAGATGTCGTACGTCCGGCGATGCCCGAGGAGTGCACGCTCAACCGGATGACGCTGATGATGGGCTACGCCGGGGTCTACTCCTCGTTCCTCAAGCACGCGGGCAACGCCGCCGAGCGCTACGACGTCTCGGGCGCGAAGATCCTGCTCGAGGCCGGGCGCCGCAAGCTGATCGGCGGCCAGGAGGACCAGCTCATCGACATCGCCCTGATGCTCAAGGCGAAGGACGACGCCAACGCGTAGGTCTCAGCTGAATCGCTGCTGGAAGGGTCAAGCGGTGCGAAGGCGTCCTGGTGTCTTGAGCTGTGCTAACGCCTCCGCGGCGGTGAGGTCACCACGGCGAACGCGTTCGCGTAGGACGAATAGTTCAGGAGTGCCAATTATCAGGCCACCGTCCTCGTTAAAGGTCGCGACCTCTTCTTCGTTCGAGGCCAGCGGCTCGTCACGCTTGCCAGGGTCCGTCCCGAGAAAATGATTGACGACATACCAGCATGCACTCGGAACCCTTCGGTTGGCTGCGGCGAACCTTGTTGCGAAACGGGTGATTCGCTGGAGATCGCTTAGTTTCGCTCCGCCCGAATACCCGCGCACCTCAACCAGCGCGACCCAATCGGGATCGTCAGGGTCGAGCACGCGAAGGTCCTCCAAGAGGTCACCCTTCTTGGCGTGTTCCTTGTCTGCATCTTCAACCGTGAAACCAAACTCGCGAAAAGCCTCAGCAACCTCGTCCTTCAGGGTGTCACCCTGGGCCTCGAGCAGGCGACGTGCACCAAGCTCGGCGCGCTTGGCGGCGTCTAGGCGCTCCATCTCAAGCTCCGCTCTCCTGGCTTGGTAGACGCGGGCGGCTTCCGCGTGCTCAGCATCGAGTTCGCTGATTTTGGATGTGGCCTCCCGCTGGTCCACGGTCTGCCACTGTGGGTCAGAGTGCCAGTCGGTCACGTCTGGTTCGAACCGGGTTGGGTCGGCGGCTCGCCAGCGGGCGAGCGCTGCCGACACCCACCTAGCAGCCTCCGGAATTTCTACGGGGAGCCACCACCATTCGAGTGGCGAGGATTGCGAGCGCCGGAATATTCCTGCTACAGGATGACCGTTCGCGTTGATCAGAAATGGCACGATCACCCCACGGACGCTGGGGTGAGTTATCTGCATCACACGGCTGCGGCCAGCGGCAACCAGTTGCTCGCCAAATCCAGGTATGAGATGTGATACCTCGTCGACCTGGCTCGCGGGAACTCGGTAGGTTCCGGAGGCCTCAATAGCGGTCGTCGTTCCAAGAAAGGAAGCGCTTCCCATGTGAAGTCGAGACGTTTGACTTCCGCCGAACTGGACGACGTTGACCTCGGTAAGAACTGTGGCATCGCAGTCCCAAAGCACAATCAAATCCCAGTCTCGCTGGTTGATGTCGTCCGCGAGTTCATCAGTCGAGGCAATTCGAACGGTGGGCGCGAGCGCACGGAACCGTTCGGCGAGTGACTCGTCGTCCAGCCCGACTACCAGCATGCGCGGTCGTGGCTGCAACCCAAACATAAGTTCCATTGCTACTCCTTTAGCCCAGCCATCCTTTCAGCACGCGCCGATACGCTGGTCTATCACGTTTCCGGATGCGCGAAGGCTCGCTCGGCCGCCCGGCGTCACGACGTGGCGCAGCCCGCTAGCTGAATCGCTGCTGGAACTCGCCGTAGGGGATCGCGCCGTCGGCGAAGCTGAACGTGCCGCGCTCGAGCATCTCCCGGCCGGCGTTCTGGACGAGGGTGAGTGCCGCGCGCGTCAGCGTCCCGCCGATGCTGATCCGGGCGACGCCCAGCTCGCGCAGGGTGGCCGCGTCGAGCACGGGCTCGACCAGACCGGCGACGACGTTGACCGGGGCGTCGATCTCGGCGGTCAGCCTGCCGATCTCGTCGGCGTCGCTGACACCCGGCACGAAGATGCAGTCGGCTCCGGCCGCGACGTATTGCTCGGCCCTCCGGATCGTCTCCGCGAACGCGTCGGGGTGCTTGGTCATGTACGTGTCGGTGCGCGCGTTCAGCACGAACGAGCCCTTGGGCGCGCTGCTGCGTGCCGCCTCGACGCGTTCGCGACCGGCCTCGACCGGGATCAGCTCGCCGGGCTCGATCGCGTCCTCGAGGTTGCCACCGACGACGCCGATCTCGAGGGCTCGCGTGACGGTGTCGGCGACATGATCGGGCGTGGCGCCGTATCCGGACTCGAGGTCGGCGGTCACCGGGCAATCGACCGCTTCGACGATCGTCGCGATGCAGTCCAGCATCTCCGACCCGGTCATGTGCGCGTCCGCGCGCCCGAGGCTGAAGGCGATGCCCGCGCTGGTCGTGGCGATCGCGGCGAACCCGACCTGCTCGAGGATGCGCGCCGATCCGCCGTCCCACGCGTTCGGCAGCACGAAGCCGGCTCCGGGCTGGTGCAGGGCGAGGAAGATGGCGGCCCGGTCGTTGGTCATGGCCGTCAGTCTCGCAGGGTTCGAGCGACTCTCACAGAGCGTTCCCTGTCGTGGCGGTGGGTCTGGTCGAACGGGAAGGGTCCGGGTTCGACCCAGGTCACCGGCCCTGACGGGTTCGAGCGACTAGGAGTCGCGTACGCCTCGGTAGATGCCACGGCGGACGATCAGGCCCTGGAGCAGGCCGCGGATCGTCCAGGCCGGGAACCGGTACGCGCGACCGTTGGGTGCGAACACCTCGAGGCCGTTGGGCTGGACCCCGACGACAGATCCCCACTGGCCCCGCCGGGGCTTGTAGTCGCGCAGCGGCCTGCCCTTGAGCTCGGCGCGGATGTTGCGCGCCAGCAGCTTGTCGGCGCGGTTGCGGGCGGACGTACGCAGCGGATCCGTCGCCGCCACGTCGCCGATCGCGAACACGCCGTGGTGGCCCGGCACCCGCAAGCTCGGCTCGACGGCGACGAAGCCGTGGTCGTCGAGCAGTGACGTCGGCAGCCACTCCGTGTTGGGACGCACCCGGCCGATCGTCCAGAGCACCGCGTCGGCGGTGTGCGGCGGCTGCCCGGTGCTCCAGGCGACCGGCTCGTCGGTGATCCGGTCACAGTCGAACCCGTCCGGCACGACGGCACGGTGTCCCGGGTGCACGCCGACGCCGAGCTCGCTGAGCCGTTGCTGCAACGTACGCGCCGCCCTTGGGTGGTAGTGGGGGAGCGGCCGGTCACCGGGGAAGAACAGGTCGACCTGCGCGTCAGGCCAGGTCACCGCGGCGTTGAGCGCGCTGCTGACTGCCGCCGGCCCACCGCCGATCACGGCGATCGACCCTGCCGATGCGAGCCGCGCGTGGTCGGCCGCCAGCGAGGTGGCAACCTCGTCGGCCGACAGCAGGCCGGGGGGCCGCCAGAACCCGTTGGTCACCCCGGTCGAGATCACCAGCACGTCGTACGGCTCCACCGACTCGGTCCCGTCGGCGCCGGTCACCTGCACGTGGCGCGCATCGAGATCGACGCCGGTCAGTGTGCCGTGCACCGTACGCACGCGATCGAGGCGGCGATAGCGGTCGAACGAGATCCAGTTGTCGCGCACCCACTCGTCCGGCTGCGTCAGACGCGTGCCGAGCTCCTTGCCGCTGACGAGGCCCGGTCGCGTCGAGATCCCGACGACGTCGGCGTGCCTCGAGAGGTGGATCGCGGTGAGGAGCCCGCTGTCGCCGAGCCCCGCGACGACGACCCGCGTACGTTTCATGCGCCGGCGCGAACGCGACGCGGGGGACGCGGCACGAACCGGGGCACCCGCTCGACCACCGAGGCGTACGCCGGGCGGCGCTCCAGGCTCCGTTGCTCCATCATCGGGATGCTCGCGAGCTGGAACATCGCGTACATGCAGGCAGCGCCGGCGAACACCCACCACGCGTCGGGATCGGCGGCCATGCCGAAGATCGCCAAGGAGACCCAGAAGCTGACCTCGCCGAAGTAGTTGGGGTGCCGCGACCAGGCCCACAGACCCTGGTCCATGACCTGCCCGGGCTCGCGCGTGCGGATGAACCGGTGCATCTGGATGTCGGCCGTGAGCTCGATCGCGACCGCACCCACGCCCACGAGGACGGCGAGGGCGTCGACCCAGCCGAGGTCCCGACCCGGCCGGGTCACCACGACGTACGCGGGCAGCGTCCCGAGGAACACCTGCAGGGTCGGGAAGACGTGGATGCCCATGAGGTCGACGACGGCTTCGGCCTTGCCGGCCCGCTCCCGCACCATGGGGTAGCGCCAGTCCTCGTGGTGCAGGCCGGGGAACGTCTGGATCCAGTTCACGGTGAGCCGCACCGCCCAGAGCATGATGACCGCCATCACCACCCAGCTCCGTGTATCGTCGGCCGGCGTCCCGGACTCGATCCACCACGCCAGCATCAGCAGCGGCGGGATGACGCTCCAGTACGCGTCGTAGAAGCTCGAGTTGTGGTGCATCCGGCTCGCCGCGAAGATCACGAGCGTGGCGATCAGGTCGGCGATCAAGCCGTCGAGCCACAGCCACGACGTCTCGGGACCCCACGCAAACCATGCGGCGCCGGCGCCGATTGCCACCGCGTACGCCACGGTGACGCGCACCATCGACTCGGTCCTGCTCGCCTGCGTTGTGGTCATGCCGCAGACCGTACCTAGAACACGTTCCAGTTCGCCAGCGTTCCAGACATCCGGTCCGCGCGCGCTGCGATGGACGTAGCACTAGAACGTGTTCTAGTATTGGGACCAGATCGAACTCCCAAGGAGCTGTGATGACCCAGGCTGTGCTGGACGCCGTACGCGACCTACTTCCGGCGTTTCGCGAGCGCGCCGACGAGACCGAGCGCTTGCGGCAGGTGCCCGACGCATCGGTCAAGGAGCTGGAGGAGACCGGGTTCTTCCGGCTGCTGCAGCCCAAGCGCTTCGACGGGCTCGAGGGCGATCCGATCGACTTCTACACCGCGGTCAGCCTCATCGCCTCGGCGTGCGGCTCGACGGGCTGGATCTCGTCGGTCCTCGGCGTCCACCCGTGGCAGATCGCGCTGTTCCACGACGACGCGCAGCAGGCCGTGTGGGGTCAGGACACCTCGACCCGCCTGAGCTCGTCGTACGCCCCGACCGGCAAGGCGACGGTCACCGACGGTGGCTACCTGCTGCAGGGCCGGTGGAGCTTCTCGTCCGGCTCGGCGCACGCGACGTGGGTGCTGCTCGGCGGGCTGGTCTCCAACGACGAGGGCCAGATCGTCGACTTCAAGACGTTCCTCGTGCCGCGCGAGAAGTACGAGGTCGTCGACGTCTGGAACGTCGTCGGCCTCTCCGGCACCGGGTCCAACGACATCGTGGTCGAGGAGACGTTCGTCCCTGACGAGTTCACCCTCTCGATGGGCGACACCGGTCGCTGCAAGGGTCCCGGCCAGGAGCAGAACCCCGGCGACCTCTACAAGCTGCCCTTCCACTCCCTGTTCACCACCACGATCAGCACGCCGATCATCGGCATGGCCCGTGGTGCGTACGCCGAGCACGTCGACATGCAGCAGAAGCGGGTGCGTGCCGCGTACGCCGGCGAGAAGGCGTCGTCCGATCCGTTCGCCGCGGTCCGCATCGCGCGTGCCGGCAGCGAGATCGACGCCGCGTGGGCCCTGACGATGGCCAACATCCGCGAGGAGCAGGCCCTGGTCGCCAAGGGCGAGAAGATCCCGATCTCGCTGCGCCTCAAGGTCCGCCGCGACCAGGTGCTCGGCACCCAGCGGGCGATCGACGCGATCGACGAGCTCTTCGAGGCGTCGGGCGGCCGTGCGCTGGCCCAGGGCACCTACCTCCAGCGGGCCTGGCGCGATGCTCACGCCGGGCGCGTGCACGCCGCGAACGATCCCGAGCGCGCGCTGCAGATGTACGGCATGGCGGAGTTCGGTCACAAGGTCGACCCGGGAATGTACTGATGCCAGGCCTTGATCGCGAGTCGACTCGGCGGTCCGCCAAGGCCGGCGACCTGACCCTCAACTACTACGAGGCCGGTGAGCCCACCGGCGTCGGTGGCGGGCTGCCGCTCGTCATGCTCCACGGCGGCGGTCCCGGTGCCTCGGCGTGGTCCAACTTCGGCTCGGCGTTGCCCGGCTTCGCCGAGGACTTCCGTACGCTCCTGATCGACCAGCCCGGCTTCGGGCAGAGCGACAAGCCGCCGGTCGTCGGCAACTACTTCCGGTTCGCCGCCGAGGCGGTCAAGGACCTGCTCGACGAGCTCGGCATCGAGCGCATCCACCTGCTCGGCAACAGCCTGGGTGGCGGCACCGCGGCGCGGTTCGCCCTGCTCTACCCGGAGCGCGTCGGCCGGCTCGTGCTGATGGGCCCCGGCGGTCTCAACCTCAGCCTGTTCCACGCCGACCCGACCGAGGGGGTCAAGCGGCTCATGGAGTTCGGTGCCGCGCCGACCGCCGAGTCGATGCGTGCGTTCATCTCCACGATGGTCGTCAACCAGGACCTCGTCACCGACGAGCTGGTCGCCGAGCGCCTGGCCGACGCCACGGCGCCGGGTGCCCAGGAGGCGATGCTGTCGATGGGCATGTCGTTCTGGAACCCCGACACGTACGAGGACGGGCTCATCTGGCGCGACGCGCACCTGATGAAGCGGCCGACGCTGCTGACGTGGGGCCGCGAGGACCGGGTCAACCCGCTCGACGGCGCGTTCGTGGCGCTCAAGATGATCCCCAAGGCGTCGCTCCACGTGTTTCCCAACTGCGGGCACTGGGCACAGATCGAGGTGGCCGAGGAGTTCCGGCAGGTCTGCACGGCCTACCTCGCCCAGCATGTCGAAAGGAAGAAGTCATGACGATCGACCTCGCCTGGTCCTTGAGCTTGTCGAAAGGACGCCTGACACGAGTCGTTTCGACAGGCTCAACGACCGATGGTGTCGAAAGGAAGCGTTCATGACGATCGACCTCGCTTGGTCCTTGAGCTTGTCGAAAGGACGCCTGACACGAGTCGTTTCGACAGGCTCAACGACCGATGGTGNAAAGGAAGCGTTCATGACGATCGACCTCGCTTGGTCCTTGAGCTTGTCGAAAGGACGCCTGACACGAGTCGTTTCGACAGGCTCAACGACCGATGGTGTCGAAAGGAAGCGTTCATGACGATCGACATCCGCTCGATGGGTTACGCCCGGGTCGCGTCCACCGACCTTGATGCGTGGCGGCACTTCGGGTCCAAGGTCTTGGGCCTCGCCGAGGGCCGCGGCACGACCGACGGCAACCTCTACTTCCGCATCGACGAGGTCTCGGCCCGGCTCGTGGTCTTCCCGTCCGACGAGGACCGGCTCGACTGCGTCGGCTGGGAGCTCGCCGACCACGACGCGCTGCAGGGTGCCCGTGAGCACCTGACCAAGGCCGGCGTCGACTTCACCGAAGGCACCGCCGAGGAGCTGGCGGAGCGCCGGGTCCAGGAGCTGATCCGCTTCGCCGACCCGTTCGACAACGTCTTCGAGCTGTTCCACGGCATCACCTACGAGTCGCGGCCCGTCGTCACCCCGTACGCCGCGAAGTTCGTCACCGGCGAGCAGGGCATGGGCCACGTCGTGATCCCCGTCGACGACGACGTCGAGGCGCTGCGCTTCTATCGCGACGTGCTGGGCTTCCGGCTGCGCGACTCGATGTCGATGCCCGGCGAGTTCGTGGGCAAGGAGCCGGGCTCCAAGGTCTGGCTCCGCTTCCTCGGCGTCAACCCGCGACACCACTCGCTGGCGTTCCTCCCGATGCCCAACCCCAGCCGCTGCGTCCACCTCATGCTCGAGGTCGAGAAGCTCGACGACGTGGGCCGCGCACTGGAGCGCGTACGCAAGCACAAGGCGCCGCTCTCGGCGACCCTCGGCCGGCACATGAACGACGAGATGGTGTCGTTCTACGTCAAGTCGCCCGGTGGCTTCGACATCGAGTTCGGCTGCGAGGGCCTGACGGTCAACGACGAGCGCTGGGTCGCTCGCGAGTCGACCGCGGTGTCCTACTGGGGCCACGCCTTCGGTCAGTCCGGCTAGGTGGAACGGCGGTGGACTCGATGACCGACGCGGACCTGCCCGAGGGCATGAGCCCGGACGCCGCGGTGACCTGGCCGTCCCGTGAGCTGATCGACTCCTACCTCGGCGGCCACGACGAGATGTTCGCGTGGCGGCCCGGCGAGGTCGTCCACATCGACGGCGAGGCGGCGCAGGCGGCTGCGCGTACGTACCGTGACGTGCTCGGCCAGTACGCCAGCGGTGTCACGGTCGTCACGACGCTGATGGGCGACGTGCCGGTCGGCATGACGTGCCAGTCGTTCACGAGCGTGTCGCTCGACCCGCCGCTGGTCGCGTTCCTGCCGATGAAGACGTCGCGGGCGTTCGCCGCGATCCGCATGACGCG
Organism: Aeromicrobium sp. Root236; assembly: GCF_001428805.1. Lineage (NCBI taxonomy): Bacteria > Bacillati > Actinomycetota > Actinomycetes > Propionibacteriales > Nocardioidaceae > Aeromicrobium > Aeromicrobium sp. Root236. The sequence goes on from NZ_LMIS01000001.1 coordinate 2,551,830, forward strand.
ACAGTTCTGCGTCAACTTCCTGGCCGCCGAGCAGGCCGAGGTCTCCAACGGCTTCGCGTCGAGGGATGAGGACAAGTTCGCCGGGGTCGACTGGGAGCCGACGGACTCCGGCATGCCGCGGCTCAAGGGCATCGTCGGGTGGGTCGACTGCGTCGTCCAGGACGTGCACGAGGCCGGCGACCACTACCTCGTGATCGGTCGCGTCGAGGACCTCGGTCACGGCGACGGCGACAAGCCGCTGCTGTTCCACCGTGGCCGCTACCGCACCGCGGAGAGCGGCGAGTGACCCTCGGGCGTACCGCCGTCGTGATGGGCGGCAGCGTCGCAGGGCTGTGTGCCGCGGGAGCCGTGGCACCGTACGTCGACCGCGTCGTCGTCCTCGAGCGTGACGACCTGCCCGCCGATGCCCAGCATCGTCGCGGCGTGCCGCAGAGCAAGCATCCGCACTTCCTGCTCAACTCGGGACGTCGCGCGGTCAACGCGCTGTTCCCCGGGTTCGAGGAGGACCTCGTGGCCGCCGGCGGCCTGCACCTGACGGCGTCGATGGACACCGCGTACCTCGAGGGCCCGGGCTGGACGCCGCGCAAGCAGGGCGCGCTCGACATGGTCTACGGCTCGCGCATCCTCATCGAGCGGGTCCTGCGCGACCACGTGCGGCAGCTCGCGAATGTCACGATCCGCGAGGGTACGTCGGTCAACGGCATCGACACGGCCGACGGGCGAGTGACCGGCGTAGGTTTCAGCGGGCCAGAGGGTGACGAGCAGATCGCCGCCGACCTCGTCGTCGACGCGATGGGCCGTGGCTCGTCGGTCGCGGACTGGCTCGTCGCCGCCGGCTGGCCCGAGGTGCCGGTCAAGACGCTCGACGCCAAGGTCACGTACGTGTCGCGGTGGTACGACCTGCCGTCCCCGGAGGAGCGTTCGCCGAGCTGGTGGTGGCAGCACATGGTGATCATGCCGACGCAGGACAAGGGCGAGCACCCGCCCGAGCACGAGTTCCTCGTCAACTTCTTCCCCATGGAGGGCAACCGCTCGATCGCCTGCATGGGTTCGTGGGGCATCGACATGCCGCGCACGGTCGAGGACTTCACGGCATCCGCCGCACGCCTCCGGACCCCGCAGTTCGCCGCCGCGATGGCCGCGTCGACCCCGACGTCCGAGGTGCACCTGACCCGTTCGACGGGCAACAAGTGGCGGCGCTACGACCTGCTCCCCACACCGCCCCAGGGCATCGCGTTCGTCGGCGACGCGATCTGCGGGTTCAACCCGTTCTACGGCCAGGGCATGAGCGCCGCCGCGATGTCCGCGGTGCTGCTGCGGGATGCGCTGGCGTCGACGACCGCGGTCGACCAGGCGTTCGCGAAGCGCCTGCTGGCTGCGCAGCGCAAGAACCTCAAGGTCGCCTGGGGCATGGCGATGGCCCGAGATCGTGGCTACGAGTGCGCGACGGGCACCGAGACCGTACCGGCGTGGCAGCGCAAGCTCCTCGCATCGATGACCTGGCCGATGTTCAACCTCATCACCGGGGCATCGCGGGAGTATCCCGTCGTCGACGAGCACTTCGCCCGCGTCTTCAACCTCGACGAGTCGATCGGCGCGATGATGCGCAACCCCAAGGTCTTGTGGGCGATGCTGCGGTTCAAGGTCCGGGCCAAGCTCGGCCGGCTCACGTTCCCGTACGGCTTCGACTCCCAGCTCGAGCCTCCGGGCACCGACTGGACGCCTGGCGCCCAGCCGCGCGAAGGCGTCGTGGCGTGAGCGCCACGTGCGACGAGGCAGCCGAGCAGGTCACCCGGCAGCTGGGCTTCGACTGCCACGACGTCAGCGCGGTCGTCTCGGTCCACAACCCGTTCGACCTGGCCAGCTGGACGATGCCGGTGCTCGAGCTGCTGATCATCGGCGGCGCGGTCTTCGCACTCGTGCACGCGCTGCGCCGATTTCGTGAGGGTGACCCGATCAACCTGGCGCTGTGGTTCGCGCCGCTCGTCTATCTCTTCGTCACCGAGCCACCGCTCTACTTCCCTGAGTGGTTCGGCCTCGACAAGCAGTTCGGCTTCATCTTCGCCCACAACATCTTCACGGTGCAGTTCATGTGGGACCGCCTGCCGCTCTACATCATCGCGATCTACCCGGCGCTGACCCAGCTGTCGTACGAGCTGGTGCGCGTGCTCGGGGTCTTCCGACGCGGCGCGCTGGCGGGGTCGATCGCCGTGGCGTTCGTGTGCCAGGTGTTCTACGAGGTCTTCGACCAGCTCGGGCCGCAGCTGAAGTGGTGGGCGTGGAACGACGGCAACCAGGACGTCAACCATCCCGCGCTCGCCTCGGTGCCGATGAACAGCATGGTGCTGTTCGCCTCGGTGTCGTTCGGGGTGATGACCTGGCTCGTCGTACGCCTCTGCGGCCCTTCGACAGGCTCAGGAGACGGAACGGGTGGCGAGCCGCGGCGGGGCTGGTCGCTGACCTGGCGCATCGCACTCGCCGGCGTGCTGGCGCCGCCGGCGATGAGCCTGTTCGGCATCCCGTCGAGCATCTTCGGCGGCGACACCCCCAACGTCGCGGCGCAGGCCTGGGTCCTCGGCATCGAGCTCGGGCTCATCTGGCTCGCCGGCGCGTGGATCATCGTCAGCCATCTCCGCAGCGGAGCGGGTGCCGAACCGACGACCCCGTTCGCCCGGGTCTATCCCGCGCTCTACCTCGTCGTCATGGCCGGCCTCTGGATCGGCGCCCTCCCGGCGTTCCTCGATGCCAAGGACGGCATCACCAGCGACGGCACCCCGATCGGCAGCGGCCTCTACACGATCGCCTGCTTCGCCGGTGCGGTAGCGGTCCTCGCGGCACTTGTCGCGAGCGCCAGACCTGCCGTCCGAGTCAGCGCTGGATGACGGCCATCGTGCAGCGCGAGATGCACGCCAGCTTGCCGTTCTCGTCGGTGATCCTGATCTCCCACACCTGAGACCGCCGACCGAGCGCGACCGGGCGGGCGACCCCGGTCACGGTTCCCATCCTGACCGGGCGGATGTGGTTGGCGTTGATCTCCATCCCGACGCAATAGGCCAGATCCGGGTCGACCACGAACGTGGCCGCCCAGCTCGCGAGCGTCTCGGCGAGCACGACGGAGGCGCCGCCGTGCAGCACCCCGGCCGGCTGGAGGGTCCGCGCGTCGACCGGCATCCACGCCGTCAGGTGCTCAGGCCCGACCTCGGTAAACTCGATCCCCAGATGCCCGATCACGCTGTCGGTGCTGTACGTGTTCGCGAGCTCGAGCGAGGGCTCGGTGTGCCAGATCGTCATGTTCCGACCGCATTGATCCGCGCAGGAGTCGATCGGTCAGTCGTGGTGCCGTCGCCGAGCTGCCCGTACCCGTTGAAGCCCCAGCAGTAGCCGCGGCCGCTCGAGTCGATGCCGCACGTGGAGAGCGAGCCGCCGTTGACGTACGACCAGCCGCTGGAGGTGCCCACCCGCCTTGGCGTGCTCTCGCCGGTGGTGGTGCCCAGTCCGAGCTCGCCGTAGAAGTTGGCGCCCCAGCAGTAGGTCGTTCCCGACGTTCGACGCGCGCAGGCGTGCTTCCCGCCGGCGGTGACCCCGCTCCAGCTCGTGGAGGTGCCGACACGTGCGGGCCGGTGGTGATCGCTCGTTCTGCCGGTTCCCAGCTGTCCGTACGCACCGTTGCCCCAGCAGTACAGGCCGCCTGTCCTGTGCCGGGCGCACGTGGACAGATCACCGAGGCGCACCGAGGTCCAGCCCATGGAGGAGCCGACCTTCCGCGGCGCGTAGCGGTCGACCGTCGTGCCATCACCGAGCTGTCCCCACAGGTTGGCGCCCCAGCAGTAGAGCGCCCCGGACATGTGGACGGCGCAGGTGTGGTTGCTGCTGACGTTGCTGCTGACGGACAGCCAGCTCGTCGAGGAACCGACCTTTCGGGGAGTGCCGACGCCTTTGGGATAGCCGTTTCCCAGCTGCCCGTAGCTGTTCAGGCCCCAGCAGTAGATCGAGCCGCTGGAGTGACGGGCGCACGTGTGATAGCTGCCGGTGGTCACACTGGTCCAGTGGGTCGAATGACCCACCATGGTCGGAGTGGTGACCTGGTTGGGGGACTGTTCCCCGATGCCGAGCTGGCGATTGGCATTGAGACCCCAGCAGAAGATCGATCCGGACTGCTGCAGAGCACAGGTGTGGTAGTCGCCGACATCGACGCTGGACCAGTCCTTGGACGTCCCGATCCGGGTCGGCACGTGCTGATCGTTCGTCGTGCCGTCGCCGAGCTGGCCGTAGATGTTGAAGCCCCAGCAGTAGAGCGCATGGTCGGTACTGATCGCGCACGTGTGATAGATCCCGGGCGAGATCGACAACCACGTCGGCGGGCTCGGCTGGGCGCTGGCCTGGCCGGCGAGCGACAGCCCGCTGATCAGCAGCATGGCTGCGACGATGCGCAGGATGGTCTTCATGTCGTCTCCTGGTGGATCTTCGTCAGTTCCCGGGACGGCCGGAGTGCTGGTATGAGTGCGGGCACGTGCGAGGCGTACTCGGTGTAGGCCGCGCCGAACGTGCGCCGAAGGTCGCGCTCCTCGAAGCGGATCCCGATGACGATGTAGCCGGTGGACGCGAGGGCGAACAGCAGGTGGGACGCGCCCATGTGCGGGGTGGCCCAGAACGCGAGCAGGAGCCCCGTCATCAGGGGGTGGCGTACGTACGCGTGCAGGCCGCCGGTCTGCAGGGCGCCGCCGGCGGGTTCTCGTGGGCGCAGCCACCCCGCCTGGCGCAGCCCGGTCAGCTCGAAGTGGTCGACCGCGAACGTCGACGCGATCGCGAGGAGCCAGCCTGCGCCGCACAGCACCCAGGGCGCGACGCCGGCCGGGCCGTGGAGGTGCCAGATCTCCCCTCCCCATGGCTGCCAGAGTGCGAGCTGGAGGAAAAGGCAGAGGTTGGTCGCCCAGACGTACGTCGTGCGCTCGAGCTCGGCCGGGATCCAGCGGCTCAGCCGCGCCTTGACCGAGCGGCGCGCCATGACGGAGTGCTGCAGCGCGAACAGGGCGAGCAGCACGACGTCCACGATGATCGCCCGGGCGGTCGTCGTACGGGACGGGCCGTCAACGGTGCGGGACAGCATGACGTCCGCCAGGAACGCAATGGTCCACACCGTGACTGCGTTGAACGTGAGCCAGCCGAGGGCAGAGAACAGCAAGTACGCGGGGCGACGCCTCATGGGGTGCCCAGCTTCCCGCCGAGCACCTCGTGCGCCGACTCGCACACGGACTTGCTGAAGCACCCCACGGCCCAGTTCGAGCCGTAGACATAGACCGTCGGTTGGCTGGCTTGTGGTGCGCGGTGCTGGAACGACTTCGCCATGGCGGCCGAGCTGAACCACGACACGACCACGTTGTCGCCCGCGTACGGACACAGGAGAGAGTCGGTGGCGCCGGAGACCTTCATGTTGTCGAGGGTGTCCTTGCAGCTCAGGACGTCCCCGACGTCCTTCGCGGAGGTGTATCCCTTCGCGGCGGCTTCGTGCTTGCTTCCGCCATCGCTTCCGCCGCTGCTGCCGCTACATCCGGTCAGGACGATGAGGGAGAGGAGGGTGGCGGCGAGGGCCGTCAGCGTGCGGGCAGGGATCAGTGTGCGGTGGCTCATGACGTCCATGCTTTCGACGATCCGGGCCGGACACAGCCGTGGAACTACCTCACTTGGTGGGGTTGGTTGCCACGTACCAGGCGGCGACCTGTGCGCGCGACCGGAATCCGAGTCGCAGCCGTATGCGCTCCAGGTGGGACTCCGCCGACCGCTCGGTGATGTGGAGACGGTCGGCCAGCTCGCGGTTCGTGAGCCCCTCGGCGACGAGCGCCGCGACCTCGGACTGTCGCGCGGTGAGCCCCGTCGGCACACTCCGGCGCAACGCGGAGAGACCGAGGAACCGCCGCACTTCGTCGACGACGGCTTGCGAGTCGCCGATTGCGGGGAGGTGTGACCGACCCTCGAGCTCGACGAACTCGGCGTTCGGTATGGCGGCCGCCAGCTCGCGTCCGCCCGCGATCGGCGCGGCCCGGTCGCCGGTCCGGTGCAGCACCAACGTGGGCGCCTCGACGTGGGAGAGGGCCGGACGTACGTCGAGCTCGTATGCGAGCGTCAACAGCTCGACGGCGGTCCCGGCCGAGGAGGCGGCGCGTTGATAGCTGGCGGTGCCCTCGCGGGTGCCGGCGTCCGCGTCGGGTGCGAACAGGTTGGTCAGGAGGTCGGATCCGAGTCCCCAGTGGGTTGCCAGCAAGTCGAGGATGAGCCGCTTGCTGTCCTCGTCGCCGATCGACTCCCCGGCCGCCCAACCGCCGTACACCACGAGCTTGGAGATGGTCTCCGGTCGGTCGGCGGCCCATTGTGCGGCGACGGGAGCGCCCAGCGAGAATCCCAGGAAGTCGAACGTCGTGGCGCCGATCGCCTCGGTCACGGCGGCGATCGTCTCGAGCTCGAGCTCCATCGTGCGCGGACCGTCGTACGCGTCCGAGAGCCCGCAGCCCGGGCGGTCGTAACGGACCAGCGTGCGTCCCGACGACAGCGCCTCGTGGAACATCCGCTCGGCGGGGATCGCCCACCCCAGCTCGAGGTGGCTGAGCCATCCTGGCGCCACCAGGAGGTGGGGGCCACTGCCGGTCAGGGCGTACGCCACGCGTCCACCACTGGCCAAGGGCGCCATGCCGAAGCGTTGCAAAGCCACGGGGTCAGTAAAACAGGAGCAAGGGCGAGCGGATGTCCGCAGCGTTGTCGTCAGAGAAGATCGCCGTTCCCCAAGCTCCCATGGCCACCGTTCTGCACCGCGCGATTGAACGCGGCCCTGGCCGAGTTGGGGACCCGGCCAGGGCGCTGACGATCAGCTCAGGGTGCTGGCGTCGATGACGAAGCGGTAGCGCACGTCGGAGGCGAGCACTCGCTCGTACGCCTCGTTGATCTGCTCCGCGGCGATGACCTCGATCTCGGACGCGATGCCGTGCTCTGCGCAGAAGTCGAGCATCTCCTGGGTCGCCGCGATGCCGCCGATCATGGAGCCGGCGAACGATCGGCGGGCGCCGATCAGCGACATGGCATCGACCTGGAAGGGGGTCGGGGGAGCGCCGACGTTGACCAGCGTGCCGTCGACGGCGAGCAGGCCGAGGTAGGCGTTGACGTCGATCGCCGCGCTGACCGTGTTGACGATCAGGTCGAACTGGTTGGCGAGGACGGCGAACGTGTCGGGGTCGGACGTGGCGTAGTAGTGGTCGGCGCCCAGGCGGAGGCCGTCCTCCTGCTTCTTCAACGACTGCGAGAGCACGGTGACCTCGGCCCCGAGGGCGTGCGCGATCTTGACCGCCATGTGGCCGAGCCCGCCGAGACCGACGACCGCGACCTTGGTGCCGGGGCCCGCGTTCCAGTGCTTGAGCGGGGTGTACGTCGTGATGCCCGCGCAGAGCAGCGGCGCTGCTGCTGCCGGGTCGAGGCCCTCGGGGATCGAGAGCACGAAGTTGGCGTCCACGACGACGTGGGTGGAGTAGCCGCCCTGCGTCGTGGTGCCGTCACGGTCGGTCATGGCGTACGTGCCGACCATCCCGTTGGTGCAGTACTGCTCGTCGCCCCGCAGGCAGTTGACGCACTCGCGGCACGCGTTGACCATGCAGCCGACACCGACGCGGTCGCCGACCTGGTGGTTGGTCACCCCGGAGCCGACCTCTGCGACGGTGCCGACGATCTCGTGGCCCGGGACGACGGGGAAGGGCTGCGGGCCCCAGTCGCCGTTGACGGTGTGGATGTCGGAGTGGCATATGCCGGCGTACTCGATGGCGATGAGGACGTCGTTCTCTCCGACGGCTCGCCGGTCGATCGTGGTGAGGGCGAGGGGGGCGCCGGCTTCGGGGGCGGCGTAGGCGTTGACCTGCATGGATCTCCTTGGGGTGATGGAACTCGTGGGTTTTTCGGCGCGCCGGATCGCCGGCGTGCTGGATGGGGGTCAGTTCTTGGCGCGCCTGAGGGCGTCAGCGAGCTTGCCGGCCTCGTCGCTGATGAGCTCGGCTCGCTCGGTGTCGCCGACCTCGACGGCACGCCAGTAGTCGATCTTGAGACCGACATAGCGTTGCCGTACGGCGAGGTGCTCGGCCTCTGCTGCGAGCCGTTCTGCCTGGTTCGACAGGAGCTCGATCTGGCCGGCCGCGGCGTCTGGCCCTTGATGACCGTTGGCGATGTACTGGCGCATGTCGCTCACCGACATGCCGGTGGCCGCGAGGCACGCGATCCACATCAGCTGGTCGAGGTCGTCCTCGGCGTACACGCGGTGCTTGCTGCTCGCCCCGCGGCTGATCGGCGCGATCACGCCGATCGTCTCGTAGTAGCGCAGCGTGCTCGCCGGCAGTCCGGTCAGCGCGGCTGCTTCCTTGATCGTGTACGTCCGACGTGCGGTTTGGTGACTCACTCCTGCAACGGTAGGAACTTCAAGTACTTGAAGTCAAAGGTCTGTGTGGAGCAGGTCAGCCCACCTTGCGGTACTTGCGGTGGATCGTCTGTCGGGTCACTCCGAGGAGGGTTCCGATCTCGGCCCAGCTGAGCCCGGTGTGGCGAGCCTTGCGGACTGCCACCTCCTCGCGGCGACTCAACACGCGCTTGGCTTCGGCAACCGCGGCGAGCTCGCCGACCACACCGCCGTCGTCGCCACCGAGGGAAGTCTTCATGCGTGTCAGCATGTGCTGACAGATCGGCATTGTCAAGGGAAGAACGAACGACCAGCCGGACACCGAGCGCCTACGTCAATCGGTGATTGACAGGCTGTCCGGCACTGGATATTTTCGGCGAGGTGGGGCAGGGGATGCTCCACACGAGTCGATGGGAACGTGCGATGAAGCTGCTGGCGAGACTGCTGTCCGTGTTGGTCCTGGTTGTGGCTGCGGGGTGGGTGACGTCGCTCCCTGCCTCCGCCGAACCGGTGGTCAAGCCGACCGCCAAGCCGACGAAGCCGAGTCCGGTGGCGGGCCTGCTCAGTCTCCTGATCGGCAACGGCGCTCCTGCAGGCGCTGGCGGCAAGGGCGGCAACGGCGGTCTTCTGATCGGCAACGGTGGGTCGGCCGGTGCCGGTGGCACGGGTGGCAACGGCGGTCTTCTGATCGGCAACGGTGGCACGGCAGGCGCTGGCGGCAAAGGTGGCAACGCGGGGTTGATCGGCACGGGCGGCACGGCCGGCACCGGTGGCACGGGTGGCAACGGCGGGGTCGTGGCCGGCAACGGTGGCTCGGGTGGTGCCGGCGGCACGGGCGGAAGCGGTGGCTCCGGTGGACTGCTGCTCGGCAACGGTGGCACGGCCGGCACCGGCGGCACGGGTGGCAGCGCCACGCTGATCGGCAACGGCGGGTCGGCGGGCGGCGCCGGGACGGGCGGATCGGGTGGCGCGCTGATCGGCTACGGCGGCACCACCGGCGCTGGCGGCACGGGTGGCAAGGGCGGCATCCTCTTCGGCAACGGCGGTCAGGCCGTGCTGTCGGCTCTGTTCTGACAGGCGTACGTCAGGACGGTTGCAGCTGCTCCACGACGGTGCACCTTGTGCCGCTGTAGATCGTCGGCATGCACTGGTTGCAGTGGATGCAGACGCCCTGCGTCGTCTCGCCGGCCTGCATCCGGTTGACCAGGTCGGGCTCGCGCAGCAGTGCGCGGCCCATCGCGACGAACTCGAAGCCTTCGGCCATCGCCCGGTCCATCGTCGCCTTGTCGTTGATGCCGCCCAGCATGATGAGCGGCATCGACAGGCTGGCACGGAACGCGAGCGCCTTCTCGCGGAGATAGGCCTCCTCGAACGGGTACGCCTTGAAGAACGCCTTGCCCACCGGAGTCTTGAGCCCGAGGCGTACGAGCAGCGGCATGTTGGCGGCGAACTCCTTGAGCGGGACGTCGCCGCGGAACAGGTACATCGGGTTGAGCAGCGAGCTGCCGGCGCTGAGCTCGAGCGCGTCGAGGTGCCCGTCGGCCTCCAGCATCTGCGCGAACTCCAGGCTCTCCGGCATCGAGAAGCCCTTGGGCGATCCCTCGGTCATGCCGATCTTGGCCGTGACGGCCACGGCGTCGCCGACCTCCTCGCGTACGACCCGTGCCACGTCCCGGGCGAAGCGCGACCGCTGCTCCAGCGAGCCGCCCCACTCGTCCTTGCGCCGGTTCTGCCCGGGCGCGAGGAACGAGCTGAGCAGGTAGCCGTGCGCCATGTGGATCTCGAGCACGTCGAAGCCGGTGTCGACCATGATCCGCGCCGTACGCACGTAGTCGCGGGTGATCCGGGCGATGTCGGCTGCCGTCGCCGAGTGGATCATCTGCATGCTCAGCGGTGACGGCATCCGCGAGGCGGCGAGCGCGTGCACGCCGTTCGAGCGGCCGTTGGCGACCGGCCCTGCGTGGCCGAGCTGGCCGGCGATCTTGGCCCCGGTCTCGTGGATCGCGTCGGTGAGCCGCGCCAGGCCGGGCGCCGACTCGGCGTTGACGACGATGACCTCTTTCTGCGTACGCCCCTCGGGCGCGATCGCGAGATAGGCGACCGTCGTCAGGCCGACGCCGCCGCGGGCCGGGGCGAGGTGATAGTCGATCAGCTCGTCGGTGACCAGGCCGTCGGGCGTACGCCCCTCGAACGTCGCCGCCTTGACCGTTCGGTTGCGCAGCCGCACCGGGCCGAGCTGCGCCGGCTCGAAGACGTCGGGCGCCATCAGCGCAGCCGGGTCCTGCGCATGAACCGCATCGTCTTGAGTGCCGTCGACACGTGGTCCTCGTACGGCTTGTCGGCCGGGGCGCCGAGCACCTGCTTCTTGAGCACGGCGACGTGCTGCACGTCGGTGTACTTCAGCAGCCCCGCGTCGCCGTGGCGTGCGCCGACGCCGGAGTTCTTGAATCCTCCGGACGGTGTCGCCTTGCTGGCGTACGAGCAGGCGAGCGGGTCGTTGACGTTGATGTTGCCGGACTCGATGCGTCGGCCGATGAGCTCGGCGGCCTTGAGGTCGCCGCCCCAGATGCTCGCGTTGAGCCCGTAGTCGGTGTCGTTGGCCAGCGCCACGACCTCGTCGACGGTGTCGTATGCGTGGATCGTCACGACGGGGCCGAACGTCTCCTCGCGGGCGTGCAGCATGTCCGGGGTGACATCCGTGAGCACGGTCGGCTCGTAGAACGCAGGTCCGAGGTCGGGGCGGGCCTTGCCGCCGGTCAGCACCGTGGCGCCCTTCGCGCGGGCGTCCTCGACGTGCGCCGACACCCGGTTCATCTGGTCGACCGAGACGAGCGAGCCCATCGTGGGCTCGAAGTCGTACGAGGCGCCGACCGTGATCGCGGCCGCTGCCTCGACGAAACGACGCGTGAAGTCGGCCTCCATCGCACGCGGCACGTAGATCCGCTCGATGTGCATGCACGCCTGACCGGCGTTGAGGAACGTGCCGAACGCGGCACCGGCGACCGTCTCGTCGAGGTTGGCGTCCTCGAGGACGATCAGCGGGTTCTTGCCGCCGAGCTCCAGTGTGCAATCGATGAGGTTCTCGCCGGCGCGTGCGCCGACGAACCTGCCGGTGGCGGTGCTGCCGGTGAACATCACGAAGTCGGCGTCGTCGATCAGGGCCGGGCCGACGTCGGGGCCGTCACCGCAGACGATCTGGAACAGGCCCGCCGGCAGCCCCGCTTCGTACAGCAGCCGTACGCACTCAGCAACGCAGAGTGTGCTCTTGTTGTCCGGCTTGAGGACGACGCCGTTGCCGGCGATGAGTGCCGGCATCGCGTCCGAGAGGCTCGTGGCGAGCGGGAAGTTCCACGGCGAGATGATGCCGACGACGCCCTTGGGCACCCGCACCTCCTTCGACACGGACGCGACCGGCACGACGCCTCCGCGCTTCTTCTCGCCGAGGACCCGCTTGGCGACCTTGAGGTAGTGGCTCGTCGTCATCCAGACGTCGCAGACCTCCTCGAACGACATGCGGCGCGCCTTGCCGGTCTCGGCCTGCATCAGGTCGACGACGGTCTCGTAGCCGTCGAGCAGCAGCGCGTGGAACCGCTTCATGACGTCGAGCCGCTTGGCGAGCGGAAGCGCCGCCCAGGCCCGCTGAGCCTCACGCGCCTCGGCGAAGGCCGCCGCCACGTCGTCTGGCGTCGACTGCGGGAGTGCCGTGATGACGTCGCCGGTGTAGACCTCGAGCAGGTCGTACGTGCCGCCGGTGGCGGTGACCAGTCCGGTCAGCGTCGTCAGCAGGTCCTTGGTGATGGAGGCGGGCAGGGTCATTCGCGGAACTCCTTGTCGGCGGCCGGAGTGCTCCGGGCGGCGCGTTCTTCGTACGTCTTGCGGTCCGGGTCGTCGAGCGCGTCGAGGGCGGCGCGCTCACCGCCGAGCACCTTGTTGAGCCACTCGCCGGTGCGCCGCGGGATCAGCCCGCCCGTACGCACGGAGGTGCCGAGGCTCTTGGGCACGTACACGTTGGGTCTGGGCTTCCGGATCGCCGACAGGATTCCCTCGGCGACCGCCTCGGGCGTGACCGGCTTGGCCGGCCCCTTGTTGGCCTTGAAGCCGGCGGCGAGCTCGGTGTGCACCATCGCCGGATGGACGACGCTGATGGCGATCGGTGTGCGGTCGGCCTTGAACTCGATGTGCAGCGAGTTGGAGAACCCGCTGACGCCGTGCTTGCTCGCGACGTACGTCGACGCACCCGCGATCGGGATGCGGCCGGCGGCGCTCGAGACGTTGACGATCTGGCCGCCGGTGCCGCGCGCCTTCATGCGCGTCACCATCTCCTTGGTGGCGTAGATGACCGCCATGAGGTTGAGCCCGATGATGTCGTGGGTCGCCCGGTCGGACTCGTCCTCGATGCGGTTGAGCGGCATGATCCCGGCGTTGTTGACCAGCACGTCGATCGGGCCGAGCTCGGTCTCGACCTCGTCGAGGAACCGCTTGAACGCCGCTCGGTCGGTCACGTCGACGACCCGGGCGAACACCCCGAGCGTCTCGCCGGTCTGCTTCACGGTGGTCTCGTCGAGGTCGCAGATCGCGACGACCGCGCCGACCCCGGAGATCAGCTTCGCCGCGGCCGCGCCGATGCCACGCCCGCCGCCGGTGATGACGACGACCTTGCCGGTCAGGTCCTTCACGGTGCCACCGCCATCCAGTCGGCGAACCCGGTCGGGTCGTGGCGGCCCAGGCTGGCGTGCTCGAAGAGACCCCAGCCGACCTGCCCGTTGCACGTCGCGCGGGCCGAGTGGTCGATCACGCCCCACGGGATGCGCCCGACGATGTCGGCGTCGGTGAGGTCGTACGTCGATGTGTCCGTCCAGTCGTTGCCCTTCCAGACGCCGTGGGTCCACTCGGGGTCGCCGCCGTAGCCGCAGCCGACGTGCAGGGCGACGAACGACAGGGGTTCGACCTCGATCAGCAGCTGCTCGCCCTGCGGCGTGGTCAGGTGCAGGCGGGCGGCGACGGGCATGCGGGTGCCCGATTCGTAGTCGATCTCGATGCGGGGCCAGCCCAGCTGCTCGACCCGGCCGTCAGGGAACACGCGCACGGCGTCGTTGAGCGTACGGAAGCCGTCGGGCGCCTCCTGGACGATGACGATCACCGCGAAGTCGTCGAAGCGCAGGGGAGCGTAGAGCCACCAGAACCCGTCGAGCGGCTGATCGGCGGCGCGCCCCGGAGGCTCGGCGTCACCCACCGGCCGGATGCCCCACGATCGGTCCCGTGTGCCGGACCAGTCGCTGACCTCGTACGTCGTGCCGTCCACCTGCAGCGTGCCGGACCAGGTGCCGACCTGGGCGAAGCGCTGGGCGTCGAGGGTCGGCCGGTCGTTGGCGTCGAGCATGAGGTGGCGCTGCTCCAGCACGGCCGGGAACGCACCCGTCCAGCTCAGGTCGAGGCCCACGTGGTCGTGGTCGCAGGTCAGCCGCAGCTCCTTGAGTGGGTCGACCACCTCGATCCGCATGGGCCCGACCTGCTGCTCCAGCGACCGCGCGTCAAGGGCGTCGGACAGCCGCAGGGAGAACTGGCGATCCTTGACGCGTACGGTCGCGAACGCATCGCGTACGCCGAGGTTGGGGTACGTGCCGAGGCCGGCGATCAGGAACACCTCGCCGGCGTTGTCGTGCGCGTTGAGGTAGCAGCGGTCGTAGAAGTTGCGGTCGCTGCTGGCTGCGCGCGCCATCGGCAGCGGTGCCTGGTGGATCGGGAACTCGTCGAGCTCCCCGGGTGTCAGTCCCACGAGTACGTCCCGTCCAGCAGCTGCTTGAGCGCCGAGGAGTGCATGACGTAGTCGTCCGGGTCGTCGGGCTGCTGCTCCTCGCCGAAGTGGATCATCCGGCGCTTGACCTGGCTCATCACGACGGCGTGGCGGAGCGCGGCATAGACCAGGTACCAGTCGAAGTCGCGCACGGTGTGCCCGCTGAGCGCCTCGTACGTGGCCACGACGTCGTCGCGGCGGCAGAAGTCCGGGATGCCCGGCATCTCGAAGACAGTCGCGATGTCCTGGAAGAAGCGGTGCAGGAACACGACCCACGCCAGGTCGACCTCACGTGGTGCGATCGCCGCCATCTCCCAGTCGAGCACCGCGACCGGCGTGAACTCGTCGTAGATGATGTTGCCCGGCCGGGAGTCGCCCCAGCTCAGGGCGCAGGGCTCGGCGTCGTCCGGCCAGTGCGCCTCGAGCCAGTCGAAGGCCTGCTCGATGACGGGGATGCGCAGACCGTCGGTCGAGCGGGTCCACTCGTAGTACGTACGTTGCGCGTCGACGTGCGCACGCAGCGAGTCGCCGTTCTTCGCCAGCGTGGAGAACACCGTCGGGGCATCGGCGATGCCGTGGATGCCGGCCAGCACGGCAACGGTGCCGTCCTGCAGCTCGCGGCGTTCGGCAGGTGTCGCGTCGTACAGCCAGCCGCCGAAGACGTACGGCGGGTTGTCGGTCGGCGTGCGGCCCGCGACGGCCTCCATGACGCCGAACGGCGCACCGATGACGTCGCCGGTCGACTCGACGCCGACGATCGGCGGCACCGGCACGTCACTGTGCTCGGCGACGAGGGACATCACCTCGAACTGCTGCACGATGTCGTACGACGGGAACACCGGGAACGACGTGTCGTCGGGTGGCAGGCGCGCGACGAGCGGGCGCGTGCTGGCGTCGAACAGCAGCGTCACGCTCGACATGCCGGCGCCCTGCGGGGCGTGCAGGTTGGAGATGGTCACCGGGCCGTCGGCCAGCTGCAGCGTCCCGAGCCAGTCCGCGATCGGCGCCGCGAGCGCATCGATGTCGCGCTCGTGCACGGTCATCTTCGTCTCGGCGTGTACGTCGTGCTCGGCGTCGGGCATGCAGGCTCCTCGGGAGTAGCGTCCACATGATGGTAGAACACGTTCTACATTGGTGGTATGCGTAACGGAATCGTGCTCTTCACGTCTGACCGCGGCATCAAGCCGGCCGCCCTCGCCCAGGCTGCGGAGGACCGTGGCTTCGACACGATCTACGTGCCCGAGCACACGCACATCCCGGTCAAGCGGGAGGCGCTGCACCCGACCGGCGGTGAGGAGCTGCCGGACGACCGCTACATGCGCACGCTCGACCCCTGGACGACGCTCGCCACCTGCGCTGCCGTGACCGAGCGCATCGGCCTGTCGACCGCGGTGTGCCTGCCGGTCGAGTCCGACCCGATCACGCTCGCCAAGACGCTCGCCACGCTCGACCACCTGTCCGGGGGGCGGCTCACGATCGGCGCCGGGTTCGGCTGGAACACCGACGAGCTCACCGACCACCACGTCCCGGCCAACAAGCGGCGCACCGTGCTCAAGGAGTACCTCGAGGCGATGCGTGCGCTGTGGACCGAGGAGGAGGCGTCGTACGACGGGGAGTTCGTGTCGTTCGGCCCGAGCTGGGCCTATCCGAAGCCACCGCAGGGTCGGATCCCGGTGATCATCGGTGCGGGCGGTGGTCCCAAGACGATGAAGTGGATCGCCCGGCATGCCGAGGGCTGGATGACGACGCCGATCGAGACCGACACGGCGGCCAAGGCGGACCTGCTCCGCAAGGAGTGGACCGACGCCGGCCGCGAGGGTGAGCCCGACGTACGGATCCTGGTCGCCAAGAAGCCGACCGGCGAGGACTTCGCGGACTGGGCAGCGGCGGGTGCCTCGGAGCTGATCTGGGGGGTGCCCGACCTCGAGGAGGACGCCGTGCTCGGCTATCTCGACAAGCTGGCATCGCGGATGGGGCTCACCGCATGAGCCTGTCGTCGATGTCGTTCGTCCCGTCCGAGATGACGACGGCCGAGGTCGAGGCCTCCGAGGCGCTCTACGGCGGGCTGGCCCAGGATGTACGCCACCTCGTCGACGTCGCGATCCGTACGAACGTGGGTGCCGATCGTGTCGCCGCGGCCCGCGAGCTGGTCCGGCAAGCCGAGCAGGTCCTCGCCGAGGACGCGTCGACCGAGCCGGCAGGCATCCAGTTCAACACCGAGGGCCGGTCGTGGAACTGGGGCAACGCGGTCGTCGGGGTCCGCAACGCGATCGCCCCGCCGGTGATCCTGCACTGGTCAGACGACGGGTCCGTGGGCTCGGAGGTCGACCTCGGCGTGGCGTACGAAGGCCCGCCCGGCTGCGTGCACGGTGGGGTGTCGGCGTTGCTGCTCGACCACCTCATGGGCGAGACCGCCAGCGCCGCGCACACCCGGCTCATCGTGACCGGCACGTTGACGTTGCGCTATCTGCAGCCGTTGCCGCTCGGGCGCGTACGCATGCAGGCCCAGGTCACGAACGAGGACGACCGCAAGGTCACGGTCACCGCACACCTCGGAGCCGTCGACGGTGAGCCCGCCGTGGAGGCGACCGGGCTGTTCATCGTCCCGCGCTGGGCTCGTGACGGCTCGGTGTCCGGCTCGCTGGACTGAGTCAGCCGCCGAGCGCGGCGAGCATCTGGTGGCCCGTGTCGCTCAGGGTGCCGTGGGCGGCCGCCACCCGGCACCAGTCGCGGGTCATGTCGGCGAACTTCTGCGGGTTGTAGACGTCCTCCTCGCGGATGAGGTTGCCTGCCTCGTCGAACGTGAGGATCGTGATGTTGGAGGCCTCGTGGACGGATCCGTCGCCGGGGTCGCGCATGATGTTGCGGATCTCGCAGATCACCCGGTTCGTCGGTGCGTCGACGACGGACCAGGCCGCCGGGAAGCCGATCATCTCGGTGGCCGGGAACGCCGTCATCGTCCGCACGACCCACGCCCGGATCTCCTCTCGTCCGGTGAAGTCGCCGTACGCGTGCTCGCTGTAGGTCGCGTCCTCGGTGAACATGTCGGCGAACGCGGACCAGTCGCCGCTCGCGGTGATCTGCTCGACGGTCGCGGCGTAGCGGTCGAACGCCGCCTGCAATTTGTTCTCGTTCTCAGCCATGCCGACACCCAACCACAGGCAGCCGAGGCTTGAACTGTGATGCCTCAGGCCTTCTTCACCGGATGCGTCCAGTGGGACTGGATGGTCTAGTCACGGGCTCTGGTATTCGATCAGACCATTCTCAAGAGCGTACCGACGAAACTCTCCTCGCTCGAAGGGCAAGTAATAGTCCCCAGAGATCAGGTCGTCTGCAAGTTGTTCAACCATAGAAACTGTCAACTTCTCGGCTCGAACCGCCTCACAGAGCAGTTGAACAGTCGCAGTGACACGGATGCCCTTCTCGTTGGCCACATTTCGAGCAACGGCATCATCGAGCACCACCTCAAAGCCTCGAACTTCACCCAAGGCGAGCACTCCACATTCACCGCGATTCGCTCCGCCTTGCCCCACCAAGCGTTCTTCATATCGGGCGAAGGCCTCACTGAATTCGAGATCGAGCCCATAGTCCGTGTGGATCCAGTCGGCATTTAGGACCTCGTTCAGAACGGGGAGCTCGTGGGACTGGTGCCGCAGCTCCAGCTCGACACTTTCAGGAATGACTATTGCGCGCTCGTCAGACAGGAAGTCGAGGACGCGAAGCCATCCTTGGACGGCAAAATGGCGAAGCGGTCCCGTATCAAATACGAGGGCATCAGGGTCCGGGTGACTCAAGAGACGAAGTTCCAGAGTTCATCTTCTCGCCGTTCACGCATGTCGGGCAGGTCGGTTTCGGTGAACGTATCCCTCAGAAGGTCGAGCGCCCGCTCTCGGCTGATCCGCTCCCCGCGAACCAATTTCAGCACCGCCAGCTGGTATGAGACTGGGAGCGAAACACCATCCATCTCATGCTCCATGTAGAGACCGAACTCTATGAAGTCAGCCTTCGTCGTCGTCACGCTGCGAATGAAGTTCGCTTGCTCATTGTCAACTAAATCGAGCTCTTGCGCGCGACGGGCGAGGGTGGACATGTCGACTCGGAAATGGCTACCAAGGTTGACGGCGATCTCGCGGATGTCCCTTTCCTCATACTTCTTCCAAGCGTCGCGAAGCCCAGTTTCAGGAAGGAGGAGAGAGCGCGCGAATCGATCAAGTCGCGCCTCGATGCCCTTGTTCGCTTGGTCTGCGACCCTCCAATCGATGGTGTATTGGTCCTGCGCCAGGTAATGACCTAGTTCATGAGCTAGAGCTAGACGCCGACGTCCGAGTTTGTTGTGAGAGTTGACGAGGCTGATCCCACCATTCCGGAGAAGAATGGTGCCGGCATCGGCCGCGTCGGCTCCAAGATCCGTTGAAAATGCAAGCAAGCCAATCTTGCTCACTACTTCTGCCAGATTGAGTGCCGGCTCGCCCGGGTCAAGTTGCAATAGTGACCGGGCTTGAGCCGCCAGCTCGTCGGCTTCAGACATGGACCCAGGCGCACTAAGCGCTGCTTGTTCTAAGCTCGCAGAAGCCTCGACGATCCCGAGTGCGTGCGAATCCAGCGATTCGAGGAACTCAATGTCGACCGCGATGTCTTCAATTAGTCGGTCGATCTTGGACGCTACGGAGTCGCGATCGCGGTTCATCCGATGGGCCACTAGAGAAGGCACAGGTTCCCGAAAGAACGACGCCATTCGGACGCCGAGCGCGCTAGCGATGTCCGAAAGTTCGAGAGCGGAGACCTTGCGAGCACCAGTTTCGATCTTGTTCACAACGGTTCGTTCGAGTCCCGCCAGTTCGCCAAGTTCGCCTTGACTTAGCCCCGCACGTTCGCGGCTATCGCGAATTCGCACCCCGAGCGTCGTCACGTTGGTTTCTCCCATGTGTGCGAGTTTCGCACACGTGTGTGTATGAGAACAATGTGATTCGCACGGCAGGTGGGACTGGAACCCTCGGACCCTCCGTCACGCCCTCGACAGAACTGCGATTGAAAGTGGGTGTCGGCGCCCCAGAAGGCTGCGTCGACGCTCTCGAAATCATCCGTTGTTGCTCCGCAGGGCCGGCGCGACCCAGCGGCGCAGGTAGGCGCGCAGCTCCTCGCCCGTACGCTCGGGGTCGCCCGGATCGAGCACGAGCGACTGCAAGGTGCGCAGCAGGTGCTCGACGAGCTCGAGCTGGTCGTCCTCGGCCAGGCCGCCGGTCGACCAGTCGACGCCGAGACCGGCGAGTAGCTTGCCGCCGAGGGCGATCGACGACGGTGCCGTGAGGCCGGCGAGCGTCGTGCTGATCTGGCCCGGTGCGAGCAGCCGGTTGAGGGCGGGGTCGTCCCGGAGGTGCTCGTAGACGTACGCGACGGCCTCGACCGCCGCCTCGGCGCCGTCGCCCGATCCGTCGAGGTGCTCTACGACGTGCGCGATGAGCTGCCGCTCGAGGTCGCCGGCGGCGTCCAGCGAAGCGGCGTTGAGCAGGTCCTCGGTGGTGGGGAAGTGGCGGTAGACCGTCTGCCGGGTCACGCCGAGGTTGTCGGCGATCTCCGAGATGTTCGTCGTGCCGGACGCGCTCAGGCGCGTACGTGTGGCGTCGAGGATGCGGCGCCGTGCCTCGTCCGCATCAGCCGGCGGCTGCCCGCTCCAGCCGTGAGACCTCATCCCGCACCTCCTCGGTCGATTCCTTGACGATCATACACATCTGTGTTTCTGTTCATACAGACTTGCGAGACTGTATGAACACGATCCGAGGAGAGCCATGACCGCCCACCTGTTGCCCGAGGGCTTCGACTTCACCGACCCCGACCTCAACCTCGTGGGCGTGCCGCACGACGAGTTCACCGCACTGCGTACGGCCTCGCCGATCCACTGGGTCGAGCAGGTCGACTCGGCGCGAGCGGGCATGTCGGTGGATGCCGGCACGGGCTACTGGGCGGTGACCAAGCACGCCGACATCTCCGAGGTGTCCAAGAACAACAAGGTGTTCTCGAGCAAGGAGAACGGCGCGATCATCCGGCTCCCGGAGACCGCGACCCGCGAGTCCCTCGAGATGACCCAGGTCGTGATCATCAACCAGGACGCGCCCGACCACACGCAGCTCCGCAAGATCATCAGCCGAGGGTTCACGCCGCGCGCGATCGGCGCCCTCGACGAGGTGCTCGAGGAGCGGGCGCGCCGCATCGTGGCCGAGGCGGTCGAGGTCGGCAGCGGCAACTTCGTCGACCAGGTCGCCTCGCAGTTCCCGCTCGAGGTCATCGGCGACATGCTGGGCATCCCGGCCGAGGACCGCAAGAAGATCTTCGACTGGACCAACCAGATGACCGGTGCCGAGGACGCCGACCTGGCCCGCGAGGACAACGATCCCGAGGCGGCCGCCGCCGAGGTGCTGATGTACTCGATGGGTCTCGCCGCCGAGCGCAAGGCCAATCCCCGGGACGACATCGTGACCAAGCTGGTGCAGTCCGGCGAGGACGGCGGCCGTGGCCTGACCGACGACGAGTTCGGCTTCTTCGTGATCGCCTTGGCCGTCGCCGGCAACGAGACCACCCGCAACGCGACGACGCACGGCATGAACGCGTTCTTCGACAACCCGGACCAGTGGGACCTGTGGTTGCGTGAGCGCCCGGCCACGATGGTCGACGAGGTGATCCGCTGGGCCACCCCGGTGACCTCGTTCCAGCGCACCGCGCTCGAGGACGTCGAGCTCGGCGGCGTGCAGATCAAGGCCGGCCAACGGGTCGCCCTGTTCTATGCCAGCGCCAACCACGACGAGGACGTCTTCACCGACCCGTTCACGTTCGACATCACCCGCGACCCCAACCCGCACCTGTCGTTCGGCGGCCACGGCGTCCACTACTGCATCGGCGCCAACCTCGCGCGCATGGAGATCAAGCTGATCTTCGAGGCGCTGGCCGATCTCGCGCCGGAGATCCGTCGCACAGGTGAGGCGTCCAGGCTGCGTTCCGGCTGGCTCAACGGCATCAAGGAGCTCCCGGTCGCCTATCGCTGAACCGCGGTGATGGCCGTACGGTTCTCGCATGGCCGAGCTCGCGGAGTCACTCGTCGGGACGCCGCACGGCGATGCGCGAGTGCACCTCGCGCGGCCGGAGAGCGTGCCCCGCGGACTGCTGATGCTCGGTCACGGCGCCGGTGGCGGCGTGAATGCCGTCGACCTGCGGCTCGCGGCCGACGTGGCGCTCGGAATGGGTCTGGCAGTCGCCCTCGTCGAGCAGCCCTATCGCGTCGCCGGCCGGCGGGCACCGGCACCCGCCGCGCAGGTCGACGCCGCCTGGCGCGCCGTCGCAGAGCACCTGCGCGTCGGTGATCTCGCCGCCGGGCCGCTGATCGTCGGTGGCCGATCGTTCGGCGGACGGGTCGCCTGTCGTACGTCCGCGGATGTCGGCGCTGCCGGCGTGCTCTGCCTCGCGTTCCCGCTGCACCCGCCCGGTCGCCCCGAGAAGTCGCGGCTCCCGGAGCTGACCGCAGTCACCGTGCCGGCGCTGGTCGTGCAAGGGGAGCGGGACCCGTTCGGCGTACCGGATCCGAGGACGCTGCCGCCGACGGTGACGCTCGCCGTCGTGTCCGGCGATCACTCGCTCAAGAAGGACGCGCCGACCATCCGCGCCGCGGTCAACGATTGGCTGGCGGCTCTTGTCACCGGCGGCTGAGAAGGTCTGTACTGAGCGCGACTGACAACTCAATGAGGGGGACTCATGAAAGCACTGCGACTGCACGACGACGGCCTGCGGCTCGAGGACATTCCGCAACCAGAGCCGGCGGGCGACGATGTCCTCGTGCGTGTCCATGCCGCCGCGATCACGCGCGACGAGCTGACCTGGCCGACCGATCGGCTGCCGGCGACCCCGTCGTACGAGCTGTCGGGTGTCGTCGAGGCCACGGGCGAAGAGGTCATGGCCCTGACCCCGTTCGACCGGGACGGCGTGGCCGCCGAGTGGGCGACCGTGCCGCGCTCCGTGCTCGCACCCAAGCCGGCCGGGCTGAGCCACCACGAGGCGGCGGCGCTGCCGATGCCGGGATTGAGCGCGTGGCAGGGCTTGGTCGTCCACGGTGGTCTCCGCGAGGGTCAGCGGCTCATGGTCACGGGTGCCTCCGGAGGTGTGGGACACCTTGCCGTGCAGCTCGCCGCGGCGCTTGGCGCGGTCGTGGTCGAGGACGGCGAGAGCTGCGACCTGCTGTTCGACACCGTCGGCGGCGAGGCGCTCTCCCGGAATGCCGCCGGCGCGGGATCCATCGTCACGATCGCGGCCGAGGCGCCGGGCGCGCACTACTTCATCGTCGAGCCCGACGGGGCGCAGCTCGCGGAGTTGCCGGAGCTGCACCCCCAGGTCGACAGCGTGTTCGCGCTGGCGGACTTCGAGGCGGCGTTCGATCGGCTCACCCAGCGGGGCAAGCGCGGCAAGGTGGTCCTGAGCGTCGCCGACTGAGCAACGTACGCGCGGGGTCCGTCAGCCGAAGTACTCGAACAACGACACGACAATGCCCTCCGGACCGCGTACGTACGCCATGCGCACCGTGCCCTCGTACTCGCCCATGCCGCCGACGAGGCCGTAGCCGTCCGCGGCCAGCTCGTGGACCGCGGCCTGGAGGTCGGCCACCTCGAACGACACGTTGCGGAGCCCGAGCTCGTTGGCCATGGCGTCGGGCGATCCGGGGACGTGGTCGGGCGTGACGAAGCGGGCGAGCTCGAAACGGGCGCCGTCGGGCGACTTCAACATGACGATCTCGCAGTGCGTGCCGGGGATGCCGCAGACCAGGTCGGCGAACTCGCCCTGCACCGATCCGGTGCCCTCGACCTCGAGGCCGAGCTTCACGAAGAACGCGGTCGCGGTGTCGAGATCAGCGACGGTGATGCCGATGTGGTCGAAGCGCTGAATGTGGGTCATGTGATCCATCCTCTGTCGTGTGGTCGATGTGATGCTGGGACGGAGCCGTTGCCGGGTTCTCGACATCGCGGTGAGCCCGTGAGCCGTGATGCTCAGGTGATCGACACCGCCGGGAGTGTCACGTCGTCAACAACCTGCAATCGGCAACGGATTCTCGTACGGCCAGGCCGCGGCGCGGTTACAGTGCGTTGTCATGGCTCGCGAAATGACCTGGACTCGCGCCCGTCGTATGGGCTACCTGGCGAATGTCATCCACGTCCTCGACATCGTCTTCATCTCCACGCTATTTGGTGCCACCAGGTTCTTCGACAAGCCTGGCTGGTGGATCCTTCTTGGGCTGCCCAGCATCTTGTTCTCCGTGGGGTTCCAGTTCCTGGTCTTCCGGGCAGAAAATCAGGCGCGAGACGCTCAGGGCGATCGAACCGCGCACTGAGCCTCTGACTCAGGAGATCGGCGCGTCACTCGGTGTTCGCGCGCCGGCGCCGAGGCGCTGCGGAGCGGGGCGGAGCTGCGCGCATGTGGTCGCGTACCGGTGAGAGCAGGTCGGCGAGGGCCGACGCGTCCGCGGCTGACAACGGCTCGAAGAGCTGGTGATTGATGACATCCGTGTGCCCGGGAAGCACGGTGTCGAGTCGCTTCCGTCCGGCGTCCGTGATGCTGACCGTGACGCCGCGGTCATCGTCCGATGACGGACTGCGAGTGACGAGACCTGCCTTCTCCAGCAGCCCGGCCTGATAGGTCAGTCCACTGCGGCTGTAGACCACGCCGTCGGCGAGATCGGTCATGCGCTCACTGCCGGTCTCCGAGTTGAGCCCGAGTCGCGCCAGGAGCTGGAACTGGACGTAGCTCAGGTCGCCGGCATCGCGCAGCTGCTGCTCGACCGCGTGCTTCAACAGCCCAGCCACTTCCATGAGGGCGAAGTACGCCCGGAGCTGGGTGGCGCCCAAGCGGGACGGCGTCTCGTTCATGTGCAGATCCTATCGCGGTGTTTCGCATTCGAAGTACTTGCTTCACATTCGAAGCACTGCTATCGTCTCGAATGTGCTTCAAGTTCGAAGCACCTACTCCGAGAGAAGGCACCGACATGAAGGCAATCCGATTCCACGAGTACGGCGACGCGAACGTCCTGCACTACGAGGACACCGACATCCCGGTTCCCGGCGCCGGCCAGGTCAGGGTCCGCGTCGCGGGCACCTCGTTCAACGGCGTGGACGGCAACATCCGCGCAGGGCTGATGCAGGAGCCGATGCCGCTGACGCTGCCTCACATCCCCGGTCTCGACGTCGCGGGAACGGTCGACGAGGTCGGTGAAGGCGTGTCGGACCTCGAGGTCGGCGACACGGTCGTCGGCTTCCTGCCATTCGTCGACGACGGCGCCTCGGCCGAGTACGTGGTCGCATCAGCCGACGCCTTGGCACACGCGCCTACGAGCATCCCTCTTGCCGACGCAGCAGCGTTCCCGCTCGTGGCGCTGACGGCGCGGCAGGCACTGTTCGACCATGCTGACCTCAAGGCCGGTCAGCGCATCCTGATCAACGGTGCCGGCGGGGCTGTCGGCGGATATGCGGTGCAGCTGGCCAAGGCGGCCGGCGCCCACGTGATCGCCACCGCCAGCCCCCGAAGCGCCGAGCAGGTGACGGCGCAGGGAGCCGACGAGCTCGTCGATCACACGATCGCGGACGTGACCGCCACGGTGACCGAGCCGGTCGACGTCCTGCTGAACCTGGCTCCGATCGACCCGGCTGCGTTCGCCGCTCTGGCCGCCCGCGTGCGCGACGGCGGCGTGGTGGTCAGCACGACCGTGTGGATGCCGGCTCCGAGTGACGCCGATCGTGGCGTCCGGGGCATCGACATGTACGTCAACAACGACCGTGAGCAGCTGGCCGAGCTCGTCGAGCGGATCGACAAGGGTGAGCTGACGGTCGACGTCGCTCGCCGAGTTCCGCTCAGCGAGCTCCCGGCCGTTCACGCGGACGCAGCTGCAGGCTCCCTCCACGGCAAGATCGTCATCGTGCCGTGATGCCGGCTAGTGGCCCTCGACGTCCCGCTGATACCAGCAGCCCGGCTTGCCGCCGATGTCTGCTGGGTCGGCGGGGCCGACCTCGGAGAAGCCGGACTTGAGCAGCACCCGTTGGGACGCCAGGTTGTCGCGGGACGTGGCAGCGCGGAGGGCCGTGACCCGGTGACGCGACGCGCCCAGCGAGCAGATCTCGCGTACGGCGGCAGTCGCGACGCCACGGCCGGAGACGTGCTCGGCAACGCGGTAGCCGAGCTCAGCCACGCCGTCGCCTCCGAGCTCGAGGTTGAAAAGCGACACTCTGGGGGGTGACCGCGCGGCTATGCCATCTGGGACCCGTCATCGAACGACCACGAGGTCGCCATCGGCAACAGGTCCTGGACAGCCACACTCCTTGGGCCGTCAACGGTCGGCAGGATGACGCGAGCTTCAGGGTAGTAGTCGAACAGGACTTGGCGGTCTCGGCCGCACGGCCCGATTGGTCCCCGTCCGTGATTGCCCACAGCCACGATGTGCGTGACGTCGGTGGCGCCGCCCGCCCGAGCTGAGCCAAGTGCGACCAGCTCCGCGCAAGGGCCGCCTGTGAAGTGGTAGAGGTTCACTCCGACAAAGATGCGTCCGTCGGTCGCCCGGACGGCTGCCCCCATCGTGTGGATGCCATCCTCACCAGGACCGGCGTCTGTGGCTGACTCGATCGTGCGCCGGGCGACGTCGACCAGCTCGATCTCGTCGGACGTCAACGGTCGGGCGGAAGCGGGAAGGGTGGTCACGATCAGCACCCTAGTCGCGCCATCTGGTGAAGCGAGCGTGTAGCCGTTCCGCAATGCCGGGCGCAGCTCGTCGACGGGTCTGCCACCGCGGCCACGCGGGTGCGGCGAGGTCAGGAGATCAGCGAAGCACGTTGCTGGTGGGGTTGGCCGAAGAGCTGGTGCAGGGCCTGGGCACGCTTGAGCACGAGGTGGGCGTCGTGCTCCCAGGTGATCGCGATGCCGCCGTGCAGCTGGACCGTCTCGGCCGCGACCGCCATGACTGCCTCGGAGCAGTACGACCCGGCGGCCGAGGCGAGACGGCTGGCCTCGGGGAGGTCGTGGACGTGCGCCTGGACCGCAGCCCACGCACCCGAACGCGACATCTGCACCCGTACGAGCATGTCGGCCATGCGGTGCTTGAGCGCCTGGAACGAGCCGATGGGGCGACCGAACTGCTCACGCTGCTTGGCGTACGCGACGGTCATGTCGAGGCCGCGTTGGGCGCACCCGACCTGCAGCGCCGCGGTCGCGAGGGTGCCGACGCGGTGAGTCGTCGCCAGGATCTCCGTGGCGTCGAGGCTGATCGGCTCGGCGGTCACCCCGTCGAGCTCGAGGCGGGCGAAGCCGGTCGTCGGGTCGATGCCCGCGAGCCGCGTACGGCGCAGGCCGTCGGCGTCCGGGTCGACCAGGAACAGCCCGGTGCCGGCGTCGTGCTCGGCGACGACGAGGAGGATCTCGGCAGTGTCACCGTGCAGGACGGGGGAGACCGTGCCGCGCAGCGTCGTTCCGTCCCACCTCACGTCCACGGGTGCCGCACGGTCGCCGGTGACGCCGGACCACGCGAGGGTGGCGACGGTGCCGCCGGCGATGCGAGCGAGATGTCCTTTCGACAAGCTCAAGGACCGGTGGTGTCCAAGGGCGGAGCTCGCGATCACGGAGGCCAGCAGCGGCGAGGGGGTCAGCGAACGGCCGAGCTCCTCCAGCACGACGTACGTCTCGGCGAGGCTGAACCCGGCGCCGCCGTCCTCCTCCGGGATGGCGAGCGCAGCGACGCCGACCTGGTCGCACAGGGTCGCCCACAGGTCGGCGTCGAACCCGCCCGGCTGCTCGATCGCACTGCGTACGGCCTGGCTGTCGGACCGCCGGTCGAGCAGGCTGCGCACGGCGTCCGCCAGCTCGGTGTGCTCCCGGGTGGGCACGAGGTCTGTCATCGGGCCGCCAGGAGGTCGGCGAGCAGCCGCTCGCGGTGGTACGCCGTGGTGCCCCACGCCGACTGCAGCGCTCGGGTGCGGAGCAACCACCGGCTGAGGTCGTGCTCCTCGGTGTAGCCGATCGCGCCGTGGACCTGCAGGCCGACGCGGGCGGCGAGGTTGGCGGCGTCGGCGGCCTGCAGCTTCGCCGCCGACACGGATCGCGGCGTCACCTCGAGCGCCGCGCCGAAGACGAGAGGGCGGGCGAAGTCGAGGGCGATGCGTACGTTCGCCAGCTGATGCTTGATCGCCTGGTACGACCCGATGGCCCGGCCGAACTGGGTGCGCTGCTTCACGTACGCCACGGAATCCGCCAGCACCCGCTCACCGGCACCGAGCAGCTCGGCGGCGGTGGCGAGGGCCGCAAGGTCGAACGCCGCGTCGAGGTCTCCGTGGTCGACCCGGTCACCCGCCGAGACGGCGAAGAGTCGCCGGCTCGGATCGATCCCGGGCGACGAGTCCGTTGCTTGTGCTGAGTGCAGTTGGCCGTCCACCACTGCGTAGACGGAGTCGGCGATGTCAGCGTCGACGGCGTACGGCATCGCAACGGTCGCCCGCGACTCGGTGAGGTCGACGCCTGGCAGTGCGAGAGGGAGGTACGCAGCCGACTCGATCCACGGGCCGGGCGCCGCGTGCCGGCCGATCGCCTCGAACGCGATGCAGACCTCGACGGGTGAGGCCTCGGTGGCCAGGGAGGTCACGCCCAGGTCGGCGAGGCGTGACCAGAGCTTCAGTCCGGGTTCGTGGTCGCCCGCCGCCCAGGCCCGGTTCGCCGCGACGGTGTCGGCGCGGGACAGCAGGTCGTCGATGGACCGGGCGAAGCCGGCCTGCTCGTCCGTCAGCGTGAACTTCATCCGGGGCCCCCGGCAAAGTGTGAGCGCAATCGAGACCGAGCCGCAGATCGCAGCGAACGGCGCGAGCAGTTTGCTGGGGTGGTCATGCTCTGACCTCACGGGGGAGGCCGAGGATGCGCTCGGCGACGATGTTGCGCTGGATCTCGTTGGTGCCGGCGTAGATCGGGCCCGACAGCGAGAACAGGTAGCCGTCGGTCCAGGTCGACGCGACCTCGGCCTCGGCGCCGAGCAGGTCGAGCGCGGTCTCGTGCAGCGCGACGTCGAGCTCGCTCCACCACACCTTGTTGACCGAGCCGGCCGCGCCGATGTCGCCGCCACCGGCGAGCTGCGTGACGGTGCCCCACGTGTAGAGCCGGTACGCCTCGGCGCGCAGCCAGGCGTCGACGACTCGTGTCGCCGTGGACGTCCTTTCGACAGGCTCAAGGACCGAGGCGTACAGGTCGAGGAGGCGGTCGGCGGTGGCGCAGAAGCGACCCGGCGACCGCAGCGACAGCCCGCGCTCGTTGCCGGCGGTGCTCATCGCGACTCGCCAGCCGTCGCCGGGCTCACCGAGGACGTCGGCGTCCGGCACGAAGACGTCGTCGAAGAACAGCTCGGCGAACCCGGCCTCGCCGTCGAGCTGGGCGATCGGGCGTACGGTCACGCCGTCCGCGTCGAGGGGGAAGCAGAAGTAGGTCAGCCCGCGATGCCGCTCGGCCGACGGGTCGGAGCGGAACAGGCCGAAGCCCTGGTGGGCGTACGCGGCGCGGGACGACCAGGTCTTCTGGCCGTTGAGCAGCCAGCCGCCCTTTACCGCGGTCGCGGTCGACCGCAGCGACGCGAGGTCGGAACCCGCCTCGGGCTCGGACCAGGCCTGTGCCCAGATCGTCTCTCCGGTCGCCATCGACGGCAGCCAGCGCTGCTGCTGGTCGGTGGTGCCGTGGTCGAAGATGATCGGCGCGAGCAGGAAGATGCCGTTCTGCGAGACCCGTCCAGGCGCGCCGGCGCGGTAGTACTCCTCCTCGAAGATGACCCACTTGACGAGCGAGGCTCCGCGACCGCCGAACTCCTCGGGCCACGACACGACGGACCACCGCGCGTCGGCGAGGCGGCGCTCCCACTGTTGGTGGGCGACGAACCCGTCGGCGGTGTCCATCGACGGCAGCGGCTCGGCGGGTACGTTCGCCGCCAGCCATGCCCTCGCCTCGTCACGGAAGGCGAGCTCGTCAGGGGAGAAGTCGAGGTTCACCCCTGCTCCTTGCCGTCGTTCTCACGAGCCTTGGCCGCCATCGACTTGGCGTCGAGCCCACCGAGCGAGTCGTCGGAGGTCTCGGCGTTGTGCGCGTGCGCGAAGTGGTGCAGCCCGAACACCGAGTCCATGCCGGCGCGCATGCCCTGCAGGTCCTCGGCCTGGTTGACCGCCTTCTTGGTCAGCGCGAGGCCGAAGCGCGGCATCTGCGCGATCCGGCCGGCCAGCGCCGACACCGTCGACTCGAGCTCCTCGGCCGGTACGACCTGGTTGACCATGCCCAGCGCCAGGGCGCGATCGGCGGTGAACCGGTCGCCGGAGTAGAGGAACTCCTTGGCCGCACGGGGGTTCATGACCCAGGGGTGCGCGAAGTACTCGACGCCCGGGATCCCCATGCGTACGACGGGATCGGAGAAGAACGCGTCGTCCGACGCGATGATGAAGTCGCACGCCCACGCGAGCATCAGGCCGCCGGCGATGCAGGCGCCGTGCACCTGCGCGATGACCGGCTTGGGGATCTCGCGCCAGCGCCGGCACATGCCGAGGTAGACCTCCGACTCGCGGGCGAAGCGCTGGTCGCCGCCCTCCTTGTCGGTGTGGTCCCACCAGATCACGGCCTTGCGCTCGAACGTCTGGTTCACGTCGCGCCCGGGCGTGCCGATGTCGTGGCCGGCGCAGAAGTGCTTGCCGTTGCCGGCCAGGACGATGACCTTGACCGCGTCGTCGTCGGTGGCGCGCTGGAACGCCGCGTCCAGTGCGTACGTCATCCTGGAGTTCTGCGCGTTGCGGTACTCCGGCCGGTTGAGCGTGACGCGGGCGACCTGGTCGACCACCTCGTACGTGACGACGTCCCCTTCTTCCGACGGCGCAGTGCTCACGATGTGCTCCTCAGCTCGGTTTTCAAGACTTTTCCGCCCAGGTTGCGCGGCAGGGCGTCGACGAAGACGACCTCGCGCGGCACCTTGAAGTTGGCCAGCCGCTCGCGGGCGAACCCGATGACGGCGTCGGCTTCCGGGCCACCCTCACGACGTACGACGAAGGCCTTGCCCACCTCGCCGAGCCGCTCGTCGGGCACCCCGATGACGGCGGTCTCCACGATGCCGTCGAGCCGGGCGAGGGCCTGCTCGACCTCAGCGGGATAGACGTTGAACCCGCCGCAGATGTACATGTCCTTGAGCCGGTCGGTGATGCGCAGGTAGCCGTTGTCGTCGAGGACCCCGACGTCGCCGGTGTGCAGCCAGCCGTCGGCGTCGATCGCCTCGGCGGTGGCGGCCGGGTCGTCGAGGTAGCCGAGCATGACCTGCGAGCCGCGCAGCAGCAGCTCACCCTCGCTGCCCGCCGGCAGGTGCTCGCCGGTCTCCGGGTCGGCGATCGCGGTCTCCATGCCGTCGATCGCGCGGCCGCAGGTCGTCGCGACGACCTCGTTGCTGTCGCCCCGCCGGCACATCGTCGCGACGACGCACTCGGTCATGCCGAACGCCGTGATGACGAGGTCGAAGCTCAGCTCGCTCTGCAGCCGCTCGACGAGGGCGACCGGTACGTTCGCGGCGCCCGTGTTGGCGAAGCGCAGCGACGACGTGTCGGTCGTCGCGAACGCCGGCGACTCCAGCAGGCCGAGGAAGATCGCCGGGGCTCCGGGCACCATCGTGATCCGCTCCGCCGCGATGAGCGCCAGCGCGGCATCGGGGTCGAACGTCGCCATCGGGTGGAGCGTGCACCCGTGCAGCAGGCCGACGAGCACGCCGACCTTGTAGCCGTACGAGTGGAAGAACGGGCTGATGACGAGGTAGCGGTCCTCAGCGCTGACCTCTCCGACGGCGCTCCAGGCAGCGGCCGCGGCGACGGTCTGGCGGTGTGCGCTGAGCACGCCCTTGGGCCGCCCGCTCGTGCCGGAGGTGAAGAGGATGTCGGCGACGTCGTCCGGGGTGACGGCGTCGGCCGCAGCATCGACCGCGGCGCGGTCGTCGTCGCCGAAGGGGAGGGAGGCCAGTTCGCCGAGGTCGACGATCGGAGCGTCGGGCGACAGCGCTCGCAGGTCGGCGATCTGCGTACGCCCGAGGAATCCGTCGGCGATGATCACGAGCGCGGCGTTCGTGCGGTCGGCCAGATCGGCGACCTCGTGGGCGGTGTAGCGCGAGTTGGCCGGCACCAGCGTGCCCCCGGCGTACGTCACGGCGAGTCCCGCGACGACCCAGTCGATGCTGTTGGGCGCCCAGAGGACCACGCGGCCGCCGGGCTCGAGGCCGCGGTGGTGGTACGCCGCGGCGGCGCGGCGTACGAGGTCGTGCAGCTCGGCGAACGTCACCGTGCGACCGTCCATCACGTACGCGGGAGCGTCGCCGAACTCTGCGGCGGCGCGGCGCACGAGCCCCGGGACGGTGTCGCTCACGTGCCCTCCTTGTGCGTGTTCGCTGGCTGAGCCTGTCGTAGCCAAGCAAGTGCTTGGTAGGCTACCTCATATGACCTCCGACGACGATGCCTTCCGTGAGCAGGTGCGTACCTGGCTCGCCGGGCATCTCGTCGGCGAGTGGGCCGACCTCAAGGGCGCTGCCGGCTCCGAGGCGTACGAGGAACGGCGCGCGTGGAACCGCCTCCTCGCCGAGCACGGCTGGACCTGTCTCGGCTGGCCCGAGGAACACGGCGGCCGCGCGCTGAGCCTGGCGCAGCAGGCGATCTTCCACGAGGAGTACGCCCGCGCCGACGCCCCGGAGACAATCAACCACCTCGGCGAGCAGCTGCTCGGGCCGACGCTCATCGCGTTCGGCACGGACGAGCAGAAGGCCCGATTCCTGCCGGCGATCCGGACGGTCGACGAGCTGTGGTGCCAGGGCTACTCCGAGCCCGGAGCCGGCTCCGACCTGGCCGCCGTCAAGACCCGCGCCGTGCTCGACGAGGCCGCCGGCGAGTGGGTCGTCGACGGCCAGAAGGTCTGGACGTCGTGGGCGCACGAGGCCGACTGGATCTTCGTCATCGCCCGCACCGAGCCCGGGTCGTCACGCCACAGCGGCCTGTCGTTCCTGCTGGTCCCGCTCGACCAGGACGGCGTCGAGGTCCGGCCGATCGAGCAGATCACCGGCGACTCGGAGTTCAACGAGGTGTTCTTCACCGGCGCTCGTACGCCCGCCTCGATGATCGTCGACGAGCCCGGCGAGGGGTGGCGGGTCGCCATGGCGCTGCTGGGCTTCGAGCGCGGCGTCTCCGTGCTGGGTCAGCAGGTCGGCTTCGAGAAGGAGCTCAGCGACCTGATCGACCTGGCCCGCGCCACCGGCGCCCTCGACGACCCGGTGCTCCGCGACCGGCTCGCGGCTCAGAGTGCCGAGTTCGAGGTCATGCGCGTCAACGCCGTCCGTTCGCTGACCGAGGCGACGCCCGGCGCCGACAACGTCGCCAAGCTTGTGTGGGCCGGGTGGCACCGGCGGCTCGGCGAGCTGGCCATGGACGTCTGCGGCGCAGGCTCGCTCACCGCTGCCTCGGACGTTGAGCCTGTCGAAGCGTCCTTTCGCTCCCCCAACGGCTACGCCCCCAATGTTGGGGGGACCCTCATAGCTCAAGGACCGAAGTACGACCTCGACCGCTGGCAGCGGCTGTTCCTCTTCTCCCGCGCGGACACGCTCTACGGCGGCAGCGACGAGATCCAACGCAACATCCTCGCCGAGCGCGTGCTCGGCCTTCCGAAAGAGGCCCGCGGATGACGACCATGCGACCCGAGCAGCCGACGCCCGACTACGTGCCGGGCCACGGCCTGCTCACCGACAAGGTCGTCGTGGTGACTGCGGCGGCCGGCGCCGGCATCGGTGCCGCCGTGGCCCGCCGCGCGCTGGAGGAGTCCGCAGGCGTCGTGATCATCAGCGACACGCACGAGAGGCGCCTGGCCGAGGCGCAGGAATCACTGGGGGCCGAGTTCGGTGAGGACCGTGTGCGTTCGCTCGTCGTCGACGTGACCGACGAGGCGCAGGTGCAGGCCCTCCTCGACATCGCCGACGAGCACGGCGGGGTCGACGTCATGGTCAACAACGCCGGCCTCGGCGGCACCGCTGACGTCCTCGAGATGACCGACGACGAGTGGTCGCGGGTCCTCGACATCACGCTGACCGGCACGTTCCGGTGCGTACGCGCTGCGGGCAACCGCATGCGTGCGGCCGGCAAGCGGGGCGTCATCGTCAACAACGCGTCGGTGATCGGCTGGCGGGCGCAGGAGGGGCAGGCGCACTACGCCGCTGCGAAGGCCGGCGTGATGGCGCTGACCAGGTGCGCCGCACTCGACGTCGCGCCGTACGGTATCCGGGTGAATGCGGTGGCGCCGTCGCTGGCGATGCACCCGTTCCTCGCGAAGGTCACCAGCGACGAGCTGCTGGCCGAGCTCAAGCAACGAGAGGCGTTCGGCCGCGCGGCCGAGCCGTGGGAAGTGGCGAACGTGATGGTGTTCCTGGCGTCGGACTACTCGACGTACCTGACCGGCGAGGTCATCTCCGTGTCGAGTCAGCGAGCCTGACATGGCAGAGACGCAGACCCGGCGGGAGGAGCTGCTGCAGATCGCAGCCGAGCTGTTCGCCACCAAGGGCTTCAAGAACACGACGGTCCGCGACATCGCCGATGCCGCCGGCATCCTGAGCGGCTCGCTCTATCACCACTTCGACTCCAAGGAGTCGATGGTCGACGAGATCCTGTCGTCGTTCCAGGAGGAGCTGTTCGGTGCGTACGCCGGGATCCTCGCCGGCACCGACGACCCGCGGGCGAAGCTCGAGGCTGCCGTGCGGGTGTCGTTCGAGGCGATCGACCACCACCGCGACGAGGTCGCGATCTTCCAGAACGAGGCGGACTACCTCGGCACGTTCGAGCGCTTCGCCTACCTCGCCGACCGCAACCAGCAGTCACGCGACGTGTGGCTGACGCTGCTGCGCGAGGGCGTGTCGTCGGGCGCGCTGCGCAAGGACCTCGACGTCGAGCTCGTCTACCGCTTCATACGCGACACCGTCTGGGTCGCGGTGCGGTGGTACCAGCCCGGCGGCAAGCTGAGCCACCACGACGTCGCCGACCAGTACCTGACCATCCTCCTCGACGGGATCACGACATGAGCATCCCCAGCGCGTACATCATCGACGCCGTCCGGACGCCTGTCGGCCGGCGTGGCGGGTCCCTCGCCGGCGTGCACTCGGCCGATCTCGGCGGTCACGTGCTGTCGGCGCTGATGGACCGTACGGGCGTCGATCCCGGTGCGGTCGACGACGTCATCATGGGCTGCTGCGACACGATCGGTTCCCAGGCCGGCGACGTCGCGCGCACGGCCTGGCTCGTCGCCGGGCTCCCGGACCACGTCCCCGGCGTGACGATCGACCGCCAGTGCGGCTCGTCCCAGCAGGCGGTGCACTTCGCCGCCCAAGGGGTGATGTCGGGGACCCAGGACCTCGTCGTCGCCGGCGGGCTGCAGAACATGAGCGCGATCCCGATCTCGGCGGCGATGCTGGTGGCCGACCAGTACGGCTTCACGACGCCGTTCGCCGAGTCGCCCGGCTGGCTCAAGCGCTACGGCGACCAGGAGGTCAGCCAGTTCAAGTCGGCCGAGATGATCGCCGAGAAGTGGGACCTCAGCCGCGAGCAGATGGAGGAGTTCGCCCTGGCCTCGCACGAGCGGGCTCGCACGGCGATCGCCGAGGGCCGGTTCGACAGCCAGGTCGTGGCGGTGGGCGAGTTCGCGGTCGACGAGTGCCCGCGCGAGACGTCGTTGGACAAGATGGCGGCGCTGCAGCCGCTGGCACCCGGCGGCCGGATCACCGCCGCCGTCGCGTCACAGATCAGCGATGCCGCGAGCGCGATGCTCATCGCGTCGGAGCAGGCGGTCAAGGACCACCAGCTCACGCCGCGCGCCCGCGTGCATCACCTGTCCGTACGCGCCGACGACCCGATCTGGATGCTGACCGGCCCGATCGCTGCGACCCGGCACGCCCTGGGCAAGGCCGGCATGACGGTGGCCGACATCGACCTGTTCGAGTGCAACGAGGCGTTCGCGTCGGTCGTGCTGGCCTGGATGCAGGAGCTCGACGTGCCGCACGACAAGGTCAACGTCAACGGCGGCGGCATCGCCCTCGGTCACCCGATCGGCGCCACCGGCACCCGCCTGATGACGACGCTGCTCAACGAGCTCGACCGCACCAAGGGTCGCTACGGCCTGCAGGTCATGTGCGAGGGCGGCGGCCAGGCCAACGTCACGATCATCGAGAGGCTCTGACGCTCGCTGGTTGAATCCAGCTCAGCCGGGGACGGTGTCGCCCGGGAAGCCTGCTCCGGGGTGCACCTCGACGCGAATCATCCCGGCCTGCACGCACGGGTCGCCGGCCATGACCTGCTCGGCCTCCTCCGGTGACACGGTCACGACCGCGACGCCGGCCAGGGTGTCGTCGCCGCCGGGGCACAGCACCGCGATCGTCCCGTCGACACGCAGCGACACCATGCGCCGTTGGTGCTCCAGCTCGATCGCGGCCGCGCCGTCCCGGTGCCGCTCCGACCCCCACCACAGCAACGCCAGGCTGAACGGCTTGGCCGTCGCGGCCAGCTCCTGGATCTGCTCGTCGGTGATGGCTGCCCCCATGATGTGGTCCCCTCGATCGTCGAAGCCGGCTTGTGAGTGCTCCTTGGCAGCCTGTGGGGTCGCGTCGCGGGCTGTCAACGCCTGGCCTCCGCCTGGACGGGATCGCGGGGTTCCGGCTGATCCGTGACATCGGCGGCGGCACGCAGCGCCGCCTCGACCCGGCGGTTGTTGGTCATGGTCGAGGTGACGGCGGTCATCGTGAGCAGGAGGCCGGCTGCGGCGAAGAGCGGGGTG
Organism: Aeromicrobium sp. Root236; assembly: GCF_001428805.1. Classification (NCBI taxonomy): domain Bacteria; kingdom Bacillati; phylum Actinomycetota; class Actinomycetes; order Propionibacteriales; family Nocardioidaceae; genus Aeromicrobium; species Aeromicrobium sp. Root236. The sequence continues at coordinate 2,587,895 of NZ_LMIS01000001.1, forward strand.
CGTACGCCGTACGTGCTGGCCAGCCATCCACCGAGGAACGCGCCGAGCGGTGCGGCGCACATGGCGAGCATGCGGGAGGTCGAGGCGACCCGCCCCATCAGGTGAGCCGGGACGATCGCCTGTCGGAGGGAGGGGCCGAGCACCATCGTGGCGCCCATCCCGGCACCGCACACGGCGAGTGCGACGCCGGCGACGTACGCGTTCGGGGCGACGGCAAGGCCCAGGATGGCGAGCCCTTCGACTGCGGCGGTGGTGGTGAGCGCAGCGCCGGTGCCGAGTCGTCGGCGGAGGTGGGAGGCGATGCCCGCACCGATCAGGCCGCCGGTGGCCTCCGCCGTGAGGAGCAGCCCGAAACCGAAGGTGTCCATGCCGAGGTGGTCGTGCGCGAAGAGGGCGAGCACGGTCTCGACGGCGAGGAACGCGATGTTCCCGACCGCCGGCCGCAGTGCGAGCCCGAGCAGCAACCGGTCCCGGAACACGTACGAGGCGCCGGCTCGGGCCTGTCGCAGCAGCGACTCGCGGGCCTGCGACACCGTCCGGGATGCGGCGGGCAGCGACCGGACCAGCAGGGCGGAGCACGCGAACGACACCGCGTCGGCGAGCAAGGGCACCGACCGACCGAGCGCGAGCAGGGCGCTGCCGAGTGGCGGCCCCGCGAAGCCTGCGGCAGCGGTCTGGGTGCCGCGCAGACGGGCGTTGGCGCGCTCCAGCATCACCGGGTCGCGGCCGATCAGGTCCGGCAGATAGGCCGTGGCGGCCGTGTCGAAGAAGAGTCCTCCGAGTCCCAGCAGGAACGCGACCGCCGCGAGCAGGGGAATGCTCAGCACGTCGAGCGCGGCCGCCGCAGCAGGCACTGCGAACAACGCCGCACGTGCCGCGTCCATGACCCACATCGTGCGCCGCCGATCCCAACGGTCGACCAGGGCGCCGCCGAGCACTCCGAAGAGCAGCCACGGCAGCGTCCCGGCGGCCGTGACTACGGCGAGCGCCATCGGGTCCCGCGTCAACGTCAACGCGATCAGGGGGAGTGCGGCATGCGACACCCCGTCCCCGAGCGAGGACACGGTCTGAGCGGTCCACAGCCGGCCGAAGCCGGTCGGCAGCTTCCTCACGTCGGCGGTCACTCGTCGTCCCCTGGGGTCCGGGTGCCCGATGCCGGGTGGAACAGTGCGAACACCAAGGACGCGTCGGGCAGCGAGGGATCGGACAGCTCGCGGTACTCGTCGGCAAGGCCTTGCAGCCGCGCCGCCAGCTCTGCGAACTGCTCCTCGGTGAGCCGCAGGTGCGCCATCCGTACGTGCCGCTCGCGGTCGACGGGAGCGGCCTCCAGGTCGGCGACCGCATGCCGGAGAAGCACATCGGGCCCTCCTTCGCCGGGATCCGGCAGAACGATCGACTGCGCGGCCATGGCGTAGTAGCGCTCGGTGACGCCTCGAACCTTCCGCGTTCGTACGACCTTCACCAGGCCGGCTCGTTCGAGCAGCCGCACGTGGTAGCTGGAGCTGCCCTTCGCCAGACCCAGACGCGCGGCGATCTGCGTGATCGTGGCGGGCTCGAAGCGCAGCTGGGCCATGATCCGGTGACGCGTGAGGTTGGAGACGGCGCGCAGCTGCTCGTCGGTGGTGACGTGGAACGTCTCGAGGAGGTCGTCGGAGGACATGACTCAATGGTCAAGGACTCTTGACCATTGAGTCAAGCCCACGGCTCCGGGATTGGACTATCGTGCGGCCCATGGCCGTATCCGGAAGCACCGAGTTCGACGTGGCCGCGACGCCCGAGCAGCTCCTGGACGCCGTGGCAGCGATCGAGGATCTCCCGAAGCGTTCGAGCGCGCACAAGTCCGCCACGGTCGAGAGCCGTCACGACGACGGCCGTCCCAAACGCGTACGCGCCAAGGTCTCCGCTGCAGGGTTCACCGACGAAGAGGTCACCGACTACACGTGGGACGAGCCGCACTCCGTGACCTGGACGTTGGCCGAGAGCTCGGTGCAGTCCAAGCAGGTCGCCACCTACACGCTGACGCCCACCGACGCCGGCACCCACGTCAAGCTCGACCTCGAGATCGGCGTCAAGGTGCCGATGCCCGGCTTCGTGCTCAAGCGCGTGCTCAAGAGTGCCCTCGACACCGGCAGCAAGAGCTTCAAGGCGTACGTCGAAGGCCGCTAGCCCAGGACCTCAGCCTTCAGCGCCAGGAACTCCGCTTCGGTGATCGCGCCGCTGTCGCGCAGCGCGGCGAGGCGCTCCAATCGACTGATGACGTCGTCCGGGGGCGCATCGACCGGCTCGCCCCGCCGTAGGGCCGCGACCCTCTCGGCCTTGGTCCGTGCGGCCTCCTTGGCCGGCGTCACCTGGTCCCACAGGATCCGGTAGCTGGCCGGATCGCCGGGGTCGACCAGGATCGGCAGGATGGCGCCCGGCGCGGGCCAGACCTTCCGCTTCACGGGGCCGGAGAACTCGACCGCGATTGGCGTCACGCCGGGAGCGCTGATCACCAGGTGCATCTCGCAGATCTGGTTGACCGTGTCGCCGTGATTCACCGAGACCGTCACGACTTCGGCCTGGCCGGCCACGCCGCCTGTGGTGGGCGTAGGAGCGGTCCGTCGTTTGTCGAAGAAGCTCATGCGAAGATCCTCGCACTCAGGCGGCGGAGGGAGAGTCATGGCGCTCCGCCGCTGCGTGGTGCGCCTGTCCAACCATTGACACAGCGGTCATGGTACTGCAGTGTCGTTATGGGACTCGAGTCCCATAAAGCATTGGGAAGAGGTCATCATGAACCGATCGAGGACGCATCGGCCCTCCGCAGGCAGCCGCGAGCGCGCCCAAGACCCCAGGTATCTGGGATGGGCGGGCGCCACCTGGCTGCCTAGCGTCGATGGGAACCACCCTCACGACGCAGGAGCAGCCATGACCACCCTTCACATCGAGCACGCCATCGTCGACTTCGAGCTCTGGAGCTCGGCATTCGACAGGTTCGCCGACTTCCGCACGAAGGCCGGAGTCCGCGGGCAGCGCATCCAGCAGCCGGTCGACGATCCGCGGTACGTGGTCATCGACCTCGACTTCGACACCGTCGGGGAGGCGGAGACATTCCTGTCGTTCCTGCGCGAGAAAGTCTGGTCGTCCCCCGACAGCTCGCCGGCCCTGGTGGGCGAGCCGCAGGCCAGGATCCTCGAACCGGCACGAGCATGAGGCCGATCGCAGCCGCCGTGCTCGCGATGGCGCTCACGCTGTCAGCCTGTGGAGGTGGCACCTCCGAGCCGTCCTCGTCGAGCGCCTCGGCACCGGCCGCGAAGGCCGCACCCGGTGGCGCTGACTTCAGCGCCGCGCCGGTGCAGCTGACGGCCGACCCGTGCACGCTCATCACACGCAGCGAGGCCGAGGCCGTGGTCGGCGCCGTGAACGACACCCCGGGCGTCGGCACCGACGAACGTACGTGCGTCTACGTCTCCTCGGAGCACACCGGCGGGCAGGTCGCCGTCACCGAGCAGTCCCCGGACCTCTGCAAGCTCCTGTTCCTCGCACTCGACAAGGACATCTTCGGCGGGGCGCAGGTGCGCATCGACGACATCGCCGCCGGCGGCATGCTCGTCAAGGGCAACGGGAACGTGCAGGTGGTCGTCGACAAGGGCTGCCTCGAGGTCGCCGGCGCCATGACGTACGACAAGAAGGTCGATGACGACACGATGCTGGGCCTGGCCAGGACCGCGGCGGGGCGAGTCTCATGAGTGCCGTCCGCGGACTCGCCGCGGCGTTCCTGCTGACCGCAAGCGTCGCGGCTTGCGGCGGGGGCTCGAGCGACGACGCAACGTCGAAGCCCGACAGCGCCACCTCGAGCGCGCCGGCATCGGCCGCCACGACCGACGCGCCGGCGGCGAATGCCGACGCTTGCGACATGGTCTCCGACGACGCCGTGGCGGTCGTGCTCGGCGTCGAGGTCGTACGCCGGGAACCCCACGGGAAGCCCGGCACCGCGAGCGCCAGCTGCATCAAGGGTCTCAAGCGCACGTCCGATCCCAGCGGCTACACGTACGTGAGCGTCTCCGTGCTGGCCGGTGGTGGCGCCACGCTCCTCGACCAGCTCGGCAACGAGGGCGGCAGCACCCCGGTCGACGGCCTGGGCGATCGCGCAGTCTTCGTCCCCAGCGCCGGCGGGGTGTTCATCGCCGACGGCGCCGACGCGGTGCAGGTCCAGGTGGTGAAGGCCGGCAAGCCCGGCAGCCAGAAGGACTGCGTGACGATCGCCGAGGACGTGATGAGCCGGCGGTCCTGACAGTCCGGGCAGGGTCAGGTGCCGAGAGCGCGTGACAGCAGAGTGGGCCGGTTGTGGGTCGCGGTCTTGGCGAAGATCGACTTGAGATGGTCCTGCACGGTGTGCTCGGAGAGGAACATCAGTCCGGCGACCTGGCGAGTGTCCGTGCCGGTCATGAGGTGACTGAGCAGCTCCCGCTCCCGGGCGCTGAAGCCGAACGCGCTGGCGAAGACATCGGCGCGTTCGGCCGGCGAGGTCTCCTCGATCGTGACGGCAATCTCGCGGTCACCCACGCTTGCCGCGTCGCCGATGCGTGCGGCGCGCAGGGTGACCCAGCGGCCGCCCGAAACGTGCACGCGGGCCGATGGCGGGTTGCCGTCGATGCCCTCCTCGACGGCCAGCAGCTGAGCCGCGACGTTGTAGGCGCTCGCGGGGATCGGAGCCTGTCCCTCGGTCGGGGGCACGAGCGCTCGCAGGCACTCCTGCGTCTCGGCGGTCTGCCGGAGCACCTGGAGGTCCGGCGACAGCAGCAGCACCACCGGGCCGACGCGGGCGTCCCCTGTCGGCGTGGCCTCGAACGTGTTGGCCTGGCATCGACGCAGTGCCGTCGTCACCGGCGCGGCGATGTCGGCGAGGTAGGCGATCTCGGCCTCCGAGAACCGCGGCAGCCGCTCGGATCGCCACAGGTCGAGGAATCCCCAGCAGCCGAACCGGTCCCGGTGGACCAGCGACGCCACGTCCTGGATGTCGTAGCGACAGAGCAGCTCCCGCCACAGCAGGCTTCGAGCCGGGTCGCCCTCCGTCGCGTCCTGCAGCGAGACGGCCGGTGAGCCGGTCATCGCGGTCCACCGGTTGACGTCGGTGACGTACTTGAGGCGGATCAGTCGGGGCAGCTCGGGCAGGCAGGGGACATCGGCCAGGGGCGCGGACCCGACCGACGTACCGGGATCGGTCAGCAGCCAGGCGTACGCGTCGAAGCCGACCACCTGACGGATCTCGTCGACCAGCTGGAGCCGCAGCGTCCTCGCATCGGCGGCGGCCTCACAGATCCTGACGACGCGGGCCTGCGATCGCGCGTACGCCATCGGGTCGGCCATGAGCCGAGGCTACGCCGCACCGACGCAGGCAGGGGATATCGCTTCGTGGGGCGACGTCACAATCGACGGTCAGCCGGACACTATGGGGTATGACCGGGCCGGAGGAGCGACGCGATGCCGAGTTCTCGCGGTGCTTCGAGGACGAGATGCCCCGGCTCCTTCGGTACGCGCAGCGGCACGTCGGCGGGGAGCTGGCGCAGGACGTCGTCGCCGAGACGTTCCAGATCGCCTGGCGCAAGTGGGACAAGCTCCCGCCGGAGAAGTTCCCGTGGCTGGTCGGCACGGCCCGCAAGGTCATCGGCAATCACGTACGCGCGACGATCCGCCGGAGGCGACTGGCCACGCGCCTCGCCCTCTACTCGGAGGTGACCGCGGACTCCTCGGTCGAGAGCAGTGCCCGCGCTGACGCGTTGCATCGGCTGGCGACACTCACCGAGGTGGAGCGCGAAGCCATGCTCCTCGTGGCGTGGGACGGGCTGACCTCCGACGAGGCCGCCGACGTGCTGGGGATCAGCCCCGCCACGTTCCGCAAACGGTTGAGCCGGGCCCGCCAGGCCGTGCTCGCTGCGGAGACCTCGCAGGAGACGGCGGCCATGACCAGCGGAGTGGAGGAGGGACGATGACGAACATCATCGAGCGGCTGGCACCGGGCCCGGCAGTGCCGGATCCGGTGTGGGCTCAGACGACTCTCCAGCGCATCAGGGCCTCGAAGGTGCCGAGGCGGCGCCGGCGCCGTTTCATCGTGACCGGCGTGATCGCCGGTGCGGTGCTGGGCGGCAGCATCGCGACAGCGCAGGGTGTGCCCGGCCGGGTGCTCGAGTCGATAGGTCTGTCGGCGGCGCGCCCCAACCTGAAGCTGTCGACGAAGCCCGTCAAGATCGCCGACATCCACCTCAGTGACGGCACCCGGTGGCAGGTCTGGCGGGCCCTCAACGACCATCGAGGATCCTGCTTGACCGCCGGCGACCCCGGCAAGATGAAGCTCGATCCGAATGACGTCCTGGGCTCACCCGGGGCGAGCTGCAACTGGCTGCCTGATCAGTCCGAGCTGCCCCCGGGATGGAAGGTGGGTGAGTCCGATGACCCGGAGAGCAACTTCGCCAGGCTCGGCTTCTACGGCGACGACGAGCGCAAGGGAATTCCGCTCGTGTACGGCCAGGTCGTGCAACCGGAGGTGAAGGTCGTGCGGGTGGTGGGTCCCGACTACGTCAAGACCGTGAAGTTCGACCCCGTCACCGGTGGATTCGGTGCCCAGCTGCCCTTCCGGCTGGCGCACCTCAAGGCTGGCTACCTTTACGACGGCGTCCACGTGGAGTTTCTCGATGGGGACGGCGACATCGTGAACTGACGGATCCGCTAGACGTCCCAGCCCTCCGGTGACTGCGGGTGCAGCATGGCGTCGGTGCCACCATCGGCGTAGACGACCGACCCCACCATCAGGCTGCTGGCGTCCGACAGCAGGAACGCGATCAGGGCCGCCACCTCCGAGGGCTGCCCGAGGCGACCGATCGCCGTCGGGTACGCCTCGACGAGTGGGCCGATCTCGGGGTCGGCGAGCAGCCGGTCCGTCATGGGGCTGGCGATCATGCCCGGCGCCACGGCGTTGAGACGGATGCCTGCGCCGATCCAATCCGGGGTGATGCCCTCGCGGCGGGCCCACCACGCCAGCGCTGCCTTGGTCGCCGGATAGACCATGACCGACTCGGCCTGGTCGGCGTCCGCACGCGCGGCGGCCTCGTCGCCGGCGAGGCAGTGCTCGGCCACCGATGCGCGCCAGCCGGGCATGCCCGTGATCGAGTTGGAGGCGAGCAGCACGACGCTCGAGGAGCCCGCCGCGGCCAGCTGGGGGCGGAGGCCCTCGACGAGCTCGACGGCGCCGAAGAAGTTCACCGACACGACGAGTGACGACGCGACGCCCGGGGAGCCGGCGATCCCCGCGCACGGCACCACGCCGTGCACGACGTCGGCCAGGCGCTGGACCGCAGCGACCGCATCGGCCCGGCCAGAACGGGTCGACAGGTCCGCGACCACGTCGGCATCGCGGAGGTCGACCGTGATCACCCGGTCACCCTGACGCCGCAGGAGTGCCGTCGTGGCAGCGCCGATCCCGCTGGCGGCGCCACTGACGACGTACGTCCTCACGAGTCCTGGATCCTGACGAGGCCGGCCAGGGTCGCGATGTACGCGGTCCCGTCGGGCCCGAGGTAGATCGCCGCGTAGTGGTTGTTCCACTGGATGCCGGTGCCGGTCAGGCGGCTCCACACCGTCTTGCCGGTGCGGATGTCGATCGCCGTGAAGTACCAGGCGTCGAGCGAGTTGCCGAGCAACCCGGTCCTGGGCTTCGTGTACGCGTAGAGGAGGCCGTTGCCAAGCGATGCCTTGGCGACCGAGCTCGGCGCGATCTCGTTGCTGGTCCACGCGACATGGCAGCCGTCGCCGTCGACCATGACGCGGGCGAGGCCGGGCGTGGAGGTCTTGCCGAGGATCGTCGAGGTGGGACCGCCGTAGCCGTAGTTGTTCTCGACGATGAACGAGCTGCCGGCCGCGACGAGGCTGTTGTCGGTCGTGCCTGCGTTGTTGGCGAGCACGGGCTGGGTGCAGTGCAGCCGCTGCGACGCACCCTTGCGGCGGTCGTACACGAGCACGTTGGTCTGCGGGTCCGCGTTGTCGTTGATCGCCACCCAGCGGTCGCCGAGCAGGGTCGGTGTGGTGCCGGATCCCTGCGAGAGGTTGCCCGGCTTCAGACGCGTGCCCCGGTCGTACGCCTCGCGCCACGTCACCTCCGGTGTCCCGTCGGCCGCGGCGTCGAGGCGATAGAGCGCGTGGGTCGAGACGACGTACATGCCGCCGGTCTCGTCGGTGGCGACCGAGTTGGTGACCTCCTCGCCGGCCGGCAGTCGCGTGAAGCGAACCTCGCCGGAGTCCCGGTCGAGCGTGCCGATGGTGCCCTGCTGGGTGAAGAACCACAGGCGGCCGGACCAGTCCGGCATCGTCGCGATCAGGCAGTCGTCGGCCGCGACGTACGCGGCGAGCGACCACTCGTGCTGCTTGACGAGCGTCCCGTCGGCCCCGACGGCGATCTTGAGCACGGTCTTCTTGGCCGTGGTGGGATAGACGATGTCGTCGCCGTCGAGGAAGAAGTACGTCCCTCCGCAGATGTCGGTGAACGGGTTGGCGCTCGTGAGCAGGTTGCGCGCCGAGGTGCGCAGCTCCGAGATCGGCTTCAGCGTGACGGGGTCGATCACCATCATCCCGAAGCCCTCGAGACCGCCGCACAGACCGACGATCCGCCCATGGGAGTCGAACGCGATCGTGGCGCACTCGCGGATGCCGTACGAGGCCGAGCTCACCTTGAGGTGCTGTCCGAGCGGCCCGCTGACGCGATAGGCGTCCGAGGCGTACGCGTCGTTGTGCATCGAGTTGTTGCCGTCGGGCGCCAGCCACGGGTTCTGGGGGATCGCCGGGTGGGCGATCGGCTGCTCGGGAGCCGGCGCGCCCGTGAACTTGGGCGCCAGCAGGTCGGTCGGCAGCGAGGGGATCGGCAAGCCGGGGACCGCCGGGATCGGCGGCAGCGTGAGCTCCGGCTCGGCGGAGGCGGACGGGCCTGCGAGGGCGTTGCCGGCGACCATGACAGCGCCGGCGACGAGGAGCGGGAGTCGAAGCATCCGCCGACTGTAACCGGATGGTTACAGCGTTGTATAGACTTCGCGGCATGACGAGCTCCCCGATCGACGCCAAGCCCCGAGGCCGCGAGCAGGTACGTTCCGCGGTGCTCGCCGCGACGAGCGAGCTCGTCGCCGAGCGAGGTCCGGACGGCTTCTCTGTGCGTGACATCGCGACGCGCGCCGGGATCAACCACGCCCTGGTGCATCGTCACTTCGGCACCAAGGCCGACGTGCTCGAGCAGATGCTCGCCGCCGATGCCGAGGTCGTGACCGCAGCCGTCCTCGGGTCCGGCCTGCCCACGAGCGGGAGCGCGGCACCCGACGTGGTGGGCGAGCTGCTCGACCTGTTGGCGGAGCGACCGTCGTACTGGCGGACATTGGTGCACGCCGTGCTCGACAGTCCAGAGGCGGCGCTGCCCGGGACGGCCTCGACGACCGAGCTGTTCTCCGGGCTGTGGGATGGCGGCGATCCCGACCGGGCGGTGGCCACCTCTGTCGCCGGCTCGACGGTCCTGGGCTGGCTGATCTTCGGCCGGTTCATGGCCGATGCGACGGGCGCCTCGCACGAGGACGTCCGTCAGGCGATCGCCGAGCAGGTCGCGGGGCTCGTCGCGACCGACTAGGCGGAGGTTGCCTTTGCGGCGCCCGGCTGCAAAACTAGAACATGTTCTATTCTCAGTCGGCGGGCTCGGCATGACCCAGACGTACGTGCTGACCGACCTCGACAAGCTCGAGGCCGAGGCCGTCCACATCTTCCGCGAGGTCGCCGCGACGATCGAGCGCCCGGGGTTGCTGTTCTCCGGCGGCAAGGACTCCGTCGTCATGCTGCACCTGGCCGCCAAGGCGTTCTGGCCGGCTCCCGTCCCGTTCCCGGTGATGCACGTCGACACGGGGCAGAACTTCGACGAGGTCATCGAGTTCCGCGACCGTACGGTCGAGCGCTTCGGGCTGCGGCTCATCGTCGCCAGCGTCCAGGACGACATCGACGCCGGCCGCGCCAAGGAGATCGGCGGCCCCCTGGGTCCGCGCAACAAGCTGCAGACCGTGTCGCTGCTGCGCGGCATCAAGGAGAACCAGTTCGGCGCCGTCTTCGGCGGTGCGCGGCGCGACGAGGAGAAGGCCCGCGCCAAGGAGCGCGTCTTCAGTTTCCGCGACGAGTTCGGCCAGTGGGACCCCAAGAACCAGCGACCCGAGCTGTGGAGCCTCTACAACGGGCGGCACCACAAGGGCGAGAACATGCGCGTCTTCCCGCTGTCCAACTGGACCGAGCTCGACATCTGGAACTACATCCTCCGCGAGGAGATCGAGCTCCCCGAGCTCTACTACGCGCACGAGCGGACGGTCGTCGCACGCGACGGCATGCTGCTGGCGGTCAACCGGTTCATCCAGCCCCAGGGTGACGAGGAGCCGTTCGACGCCATGGTCCGCTTCCGCACGATCGGCGACGCGACGTGCACGGGCTGCGTCGAGTCCCACGCTGCGACTCCGGCGGACGTGGTGACCGAGGTCGCCGCGGCCCGCATCACCGAGCGAGGTGCCACCCGCGCGGACGACGCGATCTCCGAGGCCGGCATGGAAGACCGCAAGAAGGAGGGCTACTTCTGATGTCGCAGCTTCTCCGCATCGCGACGGCCGGCAGCGTCGACGACGGCAAGTCCACCCTCATCGGCCGGCTGCTGTTCGACGGCAAGGCGATCTTCGAGGACCAGCTCGGTGCCATCGAGACGGCCAGCGCGGCTCGCGGCTTCGACGGCCCCGACCTCGCGCTGTTCACGGACGGCCTGCGTGCCGAACGGGAGCAGGGCATCACGATCGACGTGGCGTACCGCTACTTCGCGACCCCCAAACGCAAGTTCATCATCGCCGACACCCCCGGCCACATCCAGTACACGCGCAACATGGTCACGGGCGCCTCGACGGCCGACGTCGCACTGATCCTGATCGACGCCCGCAACGGTGTCCTCGAGCAGTCCCGCCGCCACGCGTTCCTCGCGTCGCTGCTCGGCATCCCGCACCTCGTGCTGTGCGTCAACAAGATGGACCTCGTCGACTACTCGCAGGAGCGGTTCAACGAGATCCGCGCCGAGTTCGAGGCGTTCGCGTCCAAGCTCGAGGTCCCGGACCTGACGTTCATCCCCCTATCGGCGCTCACGGGCGACAACGTCGTCACGCCGAGCGCGGCCATGCCCTGGTACGAGGGGCCGGCCCTGCTGGGCTACCTCGAGGACCTGCACGTGGCGTCCGACCGCAACCTCATCGATGCGCGCATGCCGGTGCAGTATGTCATCCGGCCGCAGCAGGCCGACTTCCACGACTTCCGTGGCTACGCCGGCACGGTCGCCGGCGGCGTGTTCCGGCCGGGCGACGAGGTCGTGGTCCTGCCGTCCGGGTTCTCGACGATGGTGACGAACGTCTGGGGCCCTGGTGGCACCAAGCTCGACGAGGCGTTTACCGGCCAGGCCGTGACGATCGAGCTCGCCGACAACCTCGACATCAGCCGCGGCGACATGCTGTGCCGCCCCAACAACCGGCCGACCAGCACGCAGGACGTCGACGCGATGATCTGCTGGATGGACGGCGACCTGACGCTCGACACCGACACGACGTACGCGATGCTCCACACGACCCGCGACACCCGCGTCTCGGTCAAGGAGCTCGAGTACCGCCTCGACATCAACACCCTGCACCGCGTCGAGGACGCCCCGACGCTGGCGCTCAACGAGATCGGCCGGGTGCGGCTGCGGACGCAGAAGCCGCTGCACCTCGACCCCTATCGCCGCAACCGTGACACCGGAAGCTTCATCCTGATCGACGAGGCGACCAACAACACCGTCGCCGCGGGCATGCTGCTGGGTGCCAGCCAGAACGAGCCGAACATCGTCTGGCACAGCGGAGCCGTGACGCGCGAGCACCGCAAGACCAAGGGCATGACGCTGTGGCTGACCGGGCTGTCCGGCTCCGGCAAGTCGAGCGTCGCCGTCGAGATCGAGCGGCGCCTCGTGGCGTCGGGCCGGCCGGCGTACATCCTCGACGGCGACAACCTGCGCCATGGCCTCAACGCCGACCTCGGGTTCAGCCCCGAGGACCGGAAGGAGAACGTCCGCCGGGTCACCGAGGTGGCGCGGCTGCTGGCCGACGCGGGGGTCGTCGCGATCGTGTCGCTCGTCAGCCCCTACCGCGCGGACCGCGACGCGGCTCGCGCTGCCCACGAGGACGACAACCTGCCGTTCCTCGAGATCTTCATGGACACACCGCTCGAGGTGGCCGAGGCCCGCGACACCAAGGGGCTGTACGCCAAGGCGCGGGCCGGCGAGATCAAGGACTTCACCGGCATCAACGCGCCCTACGAGGCACCGATGCGGCCGGACCTGTTGTTGCGGCCCAGCGACGGCGACGCGGGTACGCTCGCCGGAATCGTGATCGACCGAGTGGAGCAGCAATGATCGAGCGCCAGCGAGAGAACCGACGGGCTATCACTGGTCCGGCTCCGTATCGTGGGCTCTTCTTGGAGGCGGATCAGTGATCGAAAGAGATGCGGCATTCGCGGCGGAGATCGCCGAGCGGGCCGGTGCGCTGCTGCTCGACCTGCAGCGGACCTCCGGGCTGACCGGCAAGGAGCTCGGCAAGGCCGGCGACGCCCAGGCCAACGAGCTGCTGCTCGCCCTGCTCGCCGAACGCCGGCCTGGCGACGCGGTGCTCTCGGAGGAGTCGGCCGACTCGCCGGCGCGCCTCTCAGCAGACCGGGTGTGGATCATCGACCCGCTCGACGGCACGCGGGAGTACGGCATGCCGGATCGTCCCGACTGGGCGGTGCACGTGGCGTTGTGGGAGCGGGGTGCTCCGGGCTCGGCGATCACCGCCGCGGCGGTGGCCCAGCCGGCACTGTCGACGGTCTACTCATCCGCCCGGTCGACGGTCGTGCGTGGCCCGCACGAGCGTCCGATATTCCTGGTCAGCGACAGCCGCCCGCCGGAGTTCGCCCCGGCCGTCGCAGAAGACCTCGATGCCGAGCTGCGGCCCATGGGCTCAGCCGGTGCCAAGGCGATGGCCGTGCTGCGCGGCGACGCGGATGCCTACCTGCACGCCGGTGGGCAGTGGGAGTGGGACTCCGCCGCGCCCGTCGGCGTCGCCCTTGCTGCCGGTCTGCACGCGTCGCGGATCGACGGCTCGACGCTGACCTACAACGCCGCGCACCCCTACCTGCCGGACCTCGTCATCTGCCGCGCCGACCTCGCCGACAAGATCCTCACGGCGATCGCCGCAGCGACCTAGAGCCCTCCGACGAACGGCAGCGTCAGCGTGCAGGTGATCGGCCGGGGATGCGCCGGGTCGAGCGCGTTGAGGACGTACAGCGACGCGTTGCGGTCGGCGGCGATCTCGAAATGCTCGGTGTAGTCGAGCTTGCACCGGTCCTGCAGCACGATGTTGGTCATGCCGGGCTCGATGCCGCTCGTGTAGGGCCGCACCAGCTCGTCGTACTTCGTCACGATGTTGACGTAGTGGACGCCGGGGACTGCGACGCCGCCCGCGCGCAGCTCCTGCATGAACCTCGAGCCGGGGTTGAACTCGCCGCACGCCACGCACACGGGCACTTTCGAGGCGTCGATGCCGAGGAGGTTGGTGAGCTGCGCCGGGAGGACCTCGGTGCCGTGCCACAGCGACGCGAGCGAGAATGTAGGAGTCCACCTTCGAGGCGCCGCCGAGGAACTTCAGGTAGTACGCCGGCATCAACGTGCCCTGCGAGTGCCCGACGAGGTCGACCTGGCCGGCACCGGTCGTCGTGAGGACGCGGTCGACGAACGTTCGCAACTGCTCCGCACTCGTACGCATGCTGCCGAGGCCGCCCAACGCGTTGACCGGGTAGGGCGCGGGCAGTGCGCCGTACGTCAGCGCGAAGACGCAGTAGCCGTTGTTCTTGAGCAGCGGCCCGTACGTCTGCCAGTTGGTGGCCTGGTTGCCGAAGGTGCCGTGCACGAGCACGACCGGGCGCGGATGCGCGGCCGACGGCTTGCACGTCCAGTCGTTCGTGCCGGGCGCGTTCGCCCCGGGCGTGCCACCGAGGATCGCTGCGGGCAGGAAGTTGTAGGGCACCGGGAGCGGCTTGGTCTCCGCGGACGCTGGCGAGCCGAGCAGCACAGCGACGAGGACAGCAGCCATGACGAGGATGCGGCGCATGGGACTCCAATGAGAGCGCGGTGTGGGAGGTGCAACGATCCGGCGGCCGGAACGTGACGACTCAGACGACATGGCCGCCGGCCCGCTTGAGCGCGGTCGCGGCCTCGGTGACGATCCGGTCGATGAGCTCCTCGCACGTCGGCAGGTCATCGATGACGCCGACGACCTGACCGGAGGCGAGGACGCCGGCAGTCGCATCGCCCTCGACGAGCCCGGCCTTGAGCATCATGGGCGTGTTGGCGGCGAGCGCGAGCTGGCCGAGCGTACGACCCTGCTCGTTGCGCATCGCACGACCGTCGACGGCGAGCTGCTTCCAGCTCATCCCCGCCATGCGCTTGAACTCGAGGGTGCGCCTGGCGGTCGGGATCAGGCGGCGTACGCCCGAGCTGGCCTCGACGTCCTCGACCAGCTCGGTGCGGAGCATGCGGTGCGGCATGCCGTCGACCTTCTTGGTGACGACGGTGTCGTCGAGACCGGCCGCGAGATAGCGCTGCTTGACCGCGTCCGGCACCCGGCTGTCCGCGGTCAGCAGGAAGCGCGTGCCCATGCCCACGCCGGATGCGCCGTACGACAGGGCGGCCGCGAGACCGCGACCGTCGAAGAATCCACCGGCGGCGATGACCGGGATGTCGACCGCGTCGAGCACGGTCGGCAGCAACAGCGTGGTGGGCACCGAGCCCGTGTGCCCACCGCCTTCGCCACCTTGGATCATCACCGCGTCGGCGCCCCACGACGCGACCTTGACCGCATGCTTGGGCAGCCCGACGCTGGGGATCACGACGATGTCGTGCTCCTTGAGCTTCGCGATCAGCTCCGGCTTGGGCGCGAGCGCGAACGACGCGACCTTGACGCCGTACGAGATGAGGAGCTCGCACCGAGCCGGCGCATCGGCGGCGTCGGCGCGCAGGTTGACGCCGAACGGCTGGTCCGTGCGCTCCTTGACCTCGATGATCGCCTGCTCGAGCTCGGGCAGCGTCATCGTGGCCGACGCGAGGATGCCCAGCCCGCCGGCGTTGGCGGTGCCGCTGACCAGGCTCGGGCCGGCGACCCAGCCCATCCCGGTCTGGACGACCGGATGGCGTACGCCGGTCAGCTCGGTGAGCGGCGTCGACAGCAGCTGGTCGATCACGAGGGCGGCACTTCCCGCTCGCGGAGCTTGGTGGGGTCGAGCAGCTCGCGGATCAGCACCAGCTCGCCGTCGGTCGGCGTACGCGTCTCCGGCACGTCGCCTTCGGCGTGGATCTCGCAGCCGCTGGCCTCGCGTACCTCGTCGACGGTCACGCCGGGGTGCACCGAGACGAACCGCATCGTGTGCCCGGGTCCGCCGAAGTCGAACACCCCGAGGTTGGTGACGAGGCGGTGCACGTCGTGGAACTTCGTCGCCGCAGCGCCGGCGGCCTCGGCGCGGGCACGTCCGATGCCCGACACGATGTCGACCTGCTCGACGACGACGCGGGTGGAGTGCTTGGGCACCCAGTAGGACGTGCGGTTGTTGACGGTGTTGCCCGGCGCACCGCGTACGCCCAGCAGCTGGCGGGTCGGCTGCTCCCACGGGCCGATCGCCGAGATGTTCTGGTTGCCGTGCCGGTCGATCTGCGTCGCGCCCATCATGACGTGGCGCTTGCCGTAGGGGACGACGGACTCGAGCACGAGCCGGAACGGCATCCAGCCCTCGATGACGTCGCCGGACTGGCCGAGCGGCGGCGTGCCCCGCAGGATCCGGGCCTCGCCGTCGGTCAGCATCAGCGCGGGGTTCGTCGTGTTCTTGGCCAGCCGGGCGCCGAGGGTCGGCAGCAGTCCCATCGGGCTGCCCATGATCTCGCCGTCGTCTGCGAAGCAGTCGGCGATCGCAACGGCGCAGTACTCCGAGCGGGTGACATCGCTGGTTGAGCTTGTCGAAGCCATCAGGCCTCCTCTCGGAACGCGGTGACCGCGGCTTGATAGGCCACCTCGTCGCCGGACAGGAATCGTTCGTGGAACGCAGCCCAGTCCTCGGGCGTCTTCGCCGCCGTGGCGTACGCCTTCTGGAACTTCTCGTCGCGCCCGTACGTGGGGGAGCAATCCGTGAAGTGAGCGCCGTTGGGGGTCTCGACGACGCCGGTCACCATCGTCCGGTTGAGCAGCAGGCTCTGCAGCGGTGCGTCGACGGTCAGGCCGGCGGTGTCGATGATCTGCTCGGTCGACACGTACGCCTCGCGGGCGGCCATGCAGAACAGGTCGTCGAAGTAGGGGTCCGGGCCGAGGTACTGCCCGTTGCCGAGCTCGTCGGCGCGGTTCATGTGCACCAGGGCGACGTCGAGGTTGAGCGCCGGCACCGCGACGAGCTCCTCCTGGTCGTCGTACGGCGAGCGCACCGTGCGGAGGCCGGGGTCGTTCTCGAGCACGGCGGAGCCGAGCCCGGCCCGCATCGGCAGGAACGACACCCGCTGGGCGGCAGCACGCAGCCCGGTCTGGAACATGCCCTCGTCCCACTCGCGGAACTCGGCGGCCCGCTCGACGCGGGCCTTGCTGAACAGCGGCTCGAGCGGGATCGAGTCGAGGGTCGCGAACGCGTACGTCACCTTGCCGGCCTTGCCGGCCGCCAGCAGCAGCCCGACGTCGGGCCCGGCGTACGACACGATGTGCAGGTCGGTGAGGTCACTGCGCAGGATCGCCCGGACCAGCGCCATGGGCTTGCGGCGCGAGCCCCACCCGCCGATGCCGACGGTCATCCCGCTCTCGATGCGGCCGACGACCTCGTCGATTGTCAGCTCCTTCGACGGCGCTCTCACTTGTTGGCCTTGTCCGTACCGGCACTCTGCTGACTTTTCGCCGTCCCGGCGAAGTCGTCGCGGAGCTCGTCGCTCACGCCCATCAGGTTGAGCTCCATCGTGAATCCTTGCTCGAAGCGGTAGCTGGTGTTGACGTCGACCGGGTCGATGCCGTTGAGCGCCTCCTTGGCGGCTCGGATGACGCGGGTGTCCTTGGCGGCGATCTCGGCGGCGAGGCCGAGCGCCAGGTCGTCGAGCTCGTCGCGCGGCACGACGGCGTACACCGACCCGTGCTGCACGAGGTCGGCTGCCGGGATCGTGCGCGCGGTGAAGTAGAGGGTGCGCATGAGGTGCTGCGGCACGAGCCGAGCGAGGTGCGTGGCCGCGCCGAGTGCGCCCTGGTTGACCTCGGGCACGCCGAAGTACGCGTCGTCGCTGGCGACCACGATGTCGGAGTTGCCGACCAGGCCGACGCCGCCGCCGAGGCAGAACCCGTGCACCGCGGAGATGACCGGGACGGCGCACTCGTACACGGCCTTGAATGCCGCGAAGCAGCCCTTGTTGGCGCCGATCAGGGCGTCGAACCCGGTGGTGTTCTGCATCTCCTTGATGTCGACGCCGGCGTTGAACCCCTTGCCGTCGGCGCGGAGCACGACGACCTTCGTGGCCGGGTCAGCCCCCGCCTCGTCGAGGGCCGTCGCGAGGTCGAACCAGCCCCGGACCGTGAGCGCGTTGACCGGAGGGTGGTCCATCGTGACGACGCGGATCCCGTCGTCGCGGAGCTCAGAACGTATGGTCATGGCTGCCAACCTAACATTTGCTTGGTAGCCTGTCAGCATGACTCTGGCCCTGGACCTCTCCGGACGCGTCGCGCTGGTCACCGGCGGCTCCCGCGGGATCGGCCGTGGCATCGCTGCCGTCCTGGTCGAGGCGGGCGCCACGGTCGTCACCTGCGGACGGTCGGCGGTCGACGATCCGGTCGCGGGCACCGAGCACCTGACCTGCGACGTACGCGATCCGGACGCCGTCGCCGCACTCGTCGCACGAGTCGTCGAGTCGCACGGCCGCCTCGACGTGCTGGTCAACAATGCGGGCGGTGCGCCGTACGCCCTGGCGGCCGACTCGAGCTCGCGCCTCGACGACAAGATCCTCGGCCTCAACCTGTCCGCGGTGCTGACGGTCTCCAAGGCCGCCAACGTGGTCATGCAGCAGCAGCCCGGCGGCGGCGCCGTCGTCAACATCTCGTCGGTGTCCGCACTGCGGCCCTCGCCGGGCACCGCGTCGTACGGGGCGGCAAAGG
Organism: Aeromicrobium sp. Root236; assembly: GCF_001428805.1. Taxonomy (NCBI): domain Bacteria; kingdom Bacillati; phylum Actinomycetota; class Actinomycetes; order Propionibacteriales; family Nocardioidaceae; genus Aeromicrobium; species Aeromicrobium sp. Root236. Next base: position 2,606,131 of record NZ_LMIS01000001.1, read on the forward strand.
CGGGGGTGGACTCGCTGACCAGGACCCTCGCCGTCGAGTGGGGTCCGCGCGTACGGGTCAACAGCATCGACGTCGGCCTGTGCCGCACCGAGCAGACCGCCGACCACTACGGCGACGATGCGACCGTCGCCGCGGTCGAGGCCACGATCCCGCTCGGGCGCATGGCCGAGCCCGAGGAGGTGGGCCGGGTCGCCGCGTTTCTTGCCTCGGACCTCGCTTCGTACGTCTCCGGTGCCACCGTCGCCTGCCACGGCGGCGGCGAGCCCCCCGTCTTCCTGCACGTCGTCACCAAGGAGCAGCACTCATGACCCTTCTTGAAGGCCGCATCGCGATCGTCACCGGCGCGGGCCGCGGCATCGGCCGGGCGCACGCGCTCGAGCTGGCGCGGCAGGGTGCCAAGGTCGTGGTCAACGACTTCGGCGTCTCGCTGGCAGGGGAGACCGACGCCGAGTCGCCCGCGGAGTCCGTGGTGTCAGAGATCAAAGCCCTCGGCGGTGAGGCCGTGGCCAACGGCGCGGATGTCGCCGACTTCGGCGAGGCCGAGGCGATGGTGCAGCAGGCGATCGACACGTTCGGCGGCCTCGACATCCTGGTCAACAACGCCGGCTTCGTCCGCGACCGCATGCTCGTCAACACCTCCGAGGAGGAGTGGGACGCTGTCATCCGGGTGCACCTCAAGGGCCACTTCGCGCCGCTGCGGCACGCGGGAGCGTACTGGCGGACTGAGTCGAAGGAAGGGCGTACGCGGGCAGCCCGCGTCATCAACACCTCGTCGGGCGCAGGCCTGCAGGGCTCGATTGGCCAGACGACATACTCCGCGGCCAAGGCGGGCATCGCCGGTATGACCCTGGTCGCCGCCGCCGAGATGGGCCGGTACGGCGTGACGGTCAACGCGATCGCCCCGGTCGCCCGGACCCGCATGACCGAGGGTGCGTTCGACACCTCGGCGATGCCTGAGCCCGAGGACAACTCACCCGTGGTGGCCTGGCTCGCCTCGGTCGAGGCCGGCGACGTCACCGGCCGGGTCATCGAGATCGAGGGCGGCCAGATCTGCCTCGAACAGGGCTGGACCCACGGCCCGCGCCGCGACGCCGCCCGGCGTTGGGAGACCGCGGAGGTCGGGTCCGCGCTGCGCGAGCTGATCGCCGAGGGCGCCGATCCCGAGCCGGTCTACGGAGTCAGCTAGTCCATTTCCCGGCGGCGTGCCAGGGATGCGTGGTCCCATGGGTCATGTCTCACAGCGCCGAATGCCTGCTGCGTCGGGTCATGACCACGTGGCTGCTGACCATGACGGCCTTCACGCTCTACGTGTTGCTGCTCGACCTGTCCTCCATGAGCGAAGTCCTGGGGGCGTACCTCGTCGTGGGGCTCTTCGGCCTCGGCATGTCGATGGTGGCCGTGCTCGTGCACAGCGTCGTGCCCCACCTGGCGACCACGGTCGTGGTCACGATCGCCGCCGGCTTCGTCGCGGGCTACGGGTGGGGGTTGCTCACGTACGGAAGCGGCGCCGAGGACGGCACGATCTGGCGAGGACTTGGCGGAGCGCTCATCGGCGCGGTGGCCGCCGTCGCCGCATGGGTCGTGCTGCGGTCCATGCATGGCCTCGTGTCGCGAGGCGTGTGCCGGCCGGTGCCTTCCGCGGTCGCGCCGTAGTCTTCCCGCATGGGACTGCTCACTCCGATCGCCGTCAAGGTGGGGTCGATCCCGTGGCTGCCCCGATACCTGCCGCAGATCATGTGGGTCGACAACCTGATCCGGCGCGTGACCCGTGGGCGGCTCACCCTGCTCGACATCGCCGGACTGCCGAACCTCGTGCTCACCGTGCGCGGCCGCAAGAGCGGGATCCCACGCAGCATGCCGCTCCTGTGCGTGCCCGACGGCCGGGACATCCTGATCGCCGGCTCGAACTTCGGCGGCGCCAAGGAGCCGATCTGGGTCAAGAACGTCGAGGCGACGTCCGAGGTCACGGTCTACTTCCGCCGGCGTGAGACTCCCATGGTCGTACGCCGGCTCGAGGGTGACGAGCGCGCAGCCGCCTGGTCGCTCATGGTCGAGACGTGGCCCAACTTCCTGATGTACGAGAAGCGCACCGACCGCACGATCAAGCTGTTCCGCCTGACGCCGACCCGGTGAACCGGAGGGACGGTGGGGAGCGTCACGTCGCGTTCACACGATTCTCTCAGGTCTGACTCCTATCCTAGGTAATTCTGCCGGTCCACGATCGGCCCTCGAACCTGCAGGAGATCAACCCGTGACGAGCACTGCCACGCCACCCACGCCCTCGGGCGAGCGCCGCCCCAAGCGGGTCTGGCGACGCATCGTGATCGGCTTCGCCGTGTTCGCGCTGGTGCTCGGCATCGGCGGCGCTGCGGCGTTCTGGAAGCTCAACGGCAACATCGCGTCGGCGGCGCTTGACAAGAAGGACCACGTCGTCAAGGACGACACCCCCAAGGGCGCGACCAACATCCTGTTCATCGGCTCGGACTCCCGCAAGCTCAAGTCCAAGGGCTACGGCAACGAGGCCGGGCAGCGCAGCGACGCCCTGGTGCTGGTGCACTTCGCCAAGGACAACAAGCGCGTCGAGGCCGTCCAGATCCCGCGTGACACGCTCACCACGCTGCCGGCCTGCAAGGACACCGGAAGCGGCGCGTTCCCCGGCGGCGCCAACCTGATGATCAACTCGGCGCTGGCAGGCGGCCCGGCGTGCTCCGTGCGCGCGGTCGAGGCCCTGAGCAACGTCCACATCGACCACTTCGTGCAGCTGGACTTCGACGGCTTCGCCTCGATGGTCAACGCCCTCGGCGGCGTCAACGTGTGCCTCGACAAGCCCATGGTCGACCCCGATGCCAAGCTCGACCTGCCGGCCGGCAAGCAGAAGCTCAACGGCAAGAACACCCTCGCACTGGCCCGTACGCGCCACGCCGTCGGTGACGGCAGCGACATCGGCCGCCTCGGGCACCAGCAGGTCGTCATGTCGGCGATCATCAGCCGGGCCCGCAGCGCGGGTGTGCTGACTCGTCCCGACCGGCTGTTCAAGTTCCTCAACGCCCTGACCTCGTCGATGACGGTCGACGAGGGCATCTCGTCGATCCCCAAGCTCACGGGTCTCGCCAAGCGGGCCAGGGCCGTGCCGGACTCCAAGATCCGGTTCATCACGATGCCCAACGGTGCTGCGCCGAGCGACCCCAACCGGGTGGTCAAGACGGCCGATGCTGACACGATCTTCGCCTCGATCGCCAAGGATCGCGCGGTCCCGGTCGAGAGCGAGGACGCCAAGAGCGAGACGCCCAAGACCCCGGTCAAGATCCTCAACGCCGCCGGCACCCAGGGCCTCGCCTCGTCGGCGCAGGTCGCGCTGGTCAAGGAGGGCTATGTGGTCTCGGGCGTCGAGTCGGCGCAGAAGAACTCGGCCAGGACGCGCATCTTCGTCGACAGCACGCCCGAGGCGCTCAAGACCGCCAAGGCGCTCAACAAGAAGTTCGGCTTCAAGGCCGAGATCGTCGAGCAGCCCAGCGGCATGACGGGCGTGTGGCTGATCGTCGGGACCGACCGGGTCAGTGCGGGCTTCGAGCCGGTCACGCCGGACGCGATCAAGGCCACGACCCGTACGGCCAGCGGCTCGCTCTGCAGCTGATGATCCCCCGCTGGGGCGGTGGATGGGTCGCCTTTCACCACCTCTGAAGGGCGAGCAGGTCACCACCTCTGAAGGGCGAGCAGGTCACCGCCTCCGATGTCTGAAGGGCGAGCAGGTCACCGCCCACGGGTGAGGTCAGCCGGCGAGGTGGCCGTGGTCGACCATCTGGATGCTGCCGTGCACCGACGCCGCGTCGTCCGAGGCCAGGAACACGACGACGGCTGCGACGCTGTCGGCGCTCATCAAGCCGCGCTTCGCGGCGACGCGCATGATGAGCTCCCAGTCCGCGCCGTCGGGGACGCTGATGGTCTGCGCCTGCGGGGTGTCCATGCCGCCGGGGCAGACACAGTTCACCCGCAGCGGTGAGTCGAGGTACTCCACCGCCAACGCCTTGGTGAGCCCGACGATGCCGTGCTTGGCTGCCGTGTACGCCGCCGAGTAGGCCTCGCCCATGACACCGGCGACCGAAGCGACGTTGACGATGTTGCCGCCGGTCTCGAGCAGGTGCGGGATCGCGGCCTGGCTGAGGTGGAACGCGCCGCTGAGGTTGAGGGCGATGTCGTGGTCCCACTCCTCCTCGGTGACGTCGGCCGTCAGCCTGAAGTCGTGCCGGCCGGCGTTGTTGACCAGCACGTCGAGCCGCCCGTACGCCTCGACAGCCGCCGCGACAGCCCCCCGGCAGGACCCGCGAGAGGCCACGTCGAGCTGCCCGAATCGCACCTCGCCGGGCAGGTCGGCGCAGGACTCGGCGACCTCGGCGAGCTTCGCCTGGTCGCGCGATGCGGCGTAGACGAGCCCGCCGCCGGCGGCGAACCGCCGTACAGCCGCCGCGCCGAGCCCTGACGAGGCGCCGGTGACGAGGATGCTCCGCCCGTCGAACGCGCCGGTCATGACGTCACCAGTCCTCGGCCGGTGACGAGCGGCAGGTCGAGCGCGGTCACCAGCCCGGGCTCCGCTGCGACAACAGCCGGCACGGCGTTCACGAGGCGCTGCGCCGTGATGATCATGCCGCTGACATTGTGGTCGCCGTGCTCGCCGTGGTGCGTGAACTCGACGGTCATCATGGGCTCTCCCGTGATCTCGAGGCGGTAGGAACCGTCACCGTTGGACGGCCTGGGCCACTCCGGGACCTGGTCGCGGTGCGTACGGGTCACGTGCTCCAGAACGATCCGCGGCTCGCCGTCGACCATGCCGATCACCTCGAAGCGGACCGCCGCCATGGTTCCCTCCTTGATGTCGACGCACACCGTCGAGAGGTCGCTCTCGGCCGGCCGCCGGTCCACGGTCTCGACGAGCGGCTCGTCGAGGGTGACATCGAGTGCGGCGGCCATCTGGCGTACGACCGGGCCCCACGCCATCGACAGGATCCCTGGCTGCCACAGCGGCGCGACCTCGTCGAGCGGCGCGCCGAAGCCGAAGATGTCGCCCATCGACACGGCCTGGTCGTACGTCGAGTAGTCCGCGATCTCCATGACGCGCACCTGGTCGATGCGCTGGCTCAACGAGAGGAGCTGCAGCGGCAGGACGTCGTTGGCCCAGCCGGGATCGATGCCGTTGACGTGCAGGCTGGCCCCGCCGTGACGACCGGCATCCTCGATCCGCTGCCAGAACGACTCGGGCAGCGCGGGGCCCGGGAACAGCAGGATCACCGGGCCGCTGCTGACCACGTTGATGCCCGCCTCGAGGAAGCCGACCAGGTCCTCGTACGCCTCGAGCACCCGGTCGTCCGTCATGGCGCAGTGGACGATGCAGTCGGGCCTCGCCGCCAGGACGACGTCGCGGTCGGTGCTGGCAGTGATGCCGAGGTCGCGGCCGAGGCCGGCGAGGTCACCGGCGTCGCGACCGTCCTTGGCCGGATCGCTGACCCACACGCCGACCAGCTCGAGGTCGGGGTTGCGGTCGATGCCGGCGATCGCATGGCGCCCGAGGGTGCCGGTCGACCAGACCGCGACGCGGGTTGTCATACGACGTGCGACGGCAGGACGCAGGCGGTGTCGAGGCCGAGCACGCGGTTGAGCCGGCCGAACGACAGCCACGAGCCGAGGCACATGCTGAGCTCGACGATCTCGCGCTGGTCGTACTCGGCCAGCATCCGCCTCCAGAACTCGTCGTCGATGCTGTGGTGGTCGGACGCGTAGAGCTCGGCGTACTCCGCGGCCAAACGCGTACGCGCGTCGAACGCGTCGGTCGTACGCCAGTCCTGCACCGCCTCGTCGAACGTGTCCTCGACCTTCTCGCCGTCGCGCTCGGTGCGCCAGTCCTGGCAGAACAGGCAGCCGTTGATCTGCGCGATGCGCAGCCGGGCGGCCTCGAACTCGCGAAGCCCGAGCGTCGAGTCGGAGTAGACCTTGAGCGCCAGCGTCGCCGCGGCACCGCCGATCTCGGGGACCATCTCGCCCCAGACGTAATTGATGGGGTCCTTGCCCTCGGGCACGTCGATGATCATGCGGTGGCCAATCTCGAGAGCTTGCCGACGCCCGGCGTCAGGGGGACCTGCAGGGCGTCGTAGAGGCCGGGTTCGGCCTCGACGAGCCAAGGGATCGCGTTGACGATGCGACCCACCGCGGTGGCGTTGCCGCCGGCTGCACGGTTGCCGCCCTCGTCGGTGGCCTCGATGTTGACCTCGATGCGCGGTCTGCCCTCGATGACGACGCGGTGCACGCCGTCGCCTCCGTCCGGCGGTGACGGCCAGTCCGGCGCGCACGACGGGTGGATGCGGGTGACGTGCTCGACGACGATGCGCGCCTCGCCGTCGACGATGCCCTGCACCTCGAAGCGCAGCGCGCCTTGGGTGCCCTTCTCGAACGTCCCCATCGCGGCGTTCTCGACCGTCTCGTCGAGCTCGCGGCGCTCCACGTGCTCGGTGATCTCGTCGACCTCGACGCCCAGCGCCTTGGCGATGAGCCGGACCTGGCCGCCCCACACCATGGTCGGGATCGTCGGCGCCACCATCGGCGGCTCCTCCTCCATTGGCTGGCCCATCCCGATCAGGTAGCGCACGGAGTCCTGCTGGTCGTACGTCGTGTAGTCGAAGATCTCCTGGCACCGGATCTGGTCGATCGTCGCTGCCAGGCCGCTGATCAGCACCGGGACGATGTCGTTGCCCCATCCCGGGTCGATGCCGGACACGAACAGCGAGCCACCGCCGGCGGCGATCGCGGCGTGCACCGGGTCGCGGAGCTCCGGAGGTGCCGAGTCGGGGTCGTACATGCCGTAGAGCGACGGCGTCACGACGACGATGCCGAGGGCGATCGCCCGGTTGATGTCGGCGAGCGCCTCGTGGGGCCGGATCTCGCCCGACGCCGCGTAGACGAGGGCGTCGATGCCGCCGAGCGTGCCCTCGATGTCCTCGGTCGCGGCGACCCCGAGCGTACGGTCGAGGTCCGCGAGGTCGCCGGCATCGCGGCCCACCTTGGCGGGGTCGTGGACGATCACGGCACTCAGCTCGAGCCCGGGATGGGCGTCGACGGCGCGGATCGCCGCGCGCCCGACGTTGCCGGTGCCCCACACGGCGGTGCGAATCGGTACGTTCATGGGGGCCAATCTAGAACGTGTTTCAGTTTTTGAGAAGGTGTCAGTGAACGGCTCACACGCTCAGACGGTGTAGCCGCCGTCGACGTCGAGCTTCTGGCCGGTGATGAACCCGGCCCGCGCCGATGCCAGGAAGCACACGGCCTCCGCGATGTCGGCGGCGTTGCCGAAGCGCCGCAGCGGGATGTTGCCCCGCGTGATCTCGAGCGCCGCGTCGTCGAGCTCGCCGGACTCGATCAGCCGGGCGGCCATGCCGTCGGTGAGCATGCCCGGGCCCACGGCATTGACCCGGACACCGAAGCGACCTTCCTCGGCGGCGAGCCCGCGTACGAGCTGCTCGACGGCACCCTTGGGCGCGGACGAGAGTCCATCCCGTACGGGGAACCGTGCGGTCGCCGCCGTCGTGACGGCGACGATGGAGCCCTTAGCCTCGCGCAGCAACGGCAGGGCCGGGTGTGCGAGGTTGAAGAACCCGACGGTGTCCTGCCTCAGCTGCTCGGCGAAGTCGGCCGGCGACACCCGCGACAGGTGCACCATCGGCACGTGCGGGCCCGCGGCGTACACGAGGGTGTGCAGCCCCCCGTACGTCTGCGCGATCTCGGCCAGCAGGGTGGCTGAGTCGTCGGCCGACGTGACGTCGAGCGGGTGGGCCGATGACCGTACGCCGAGCTCGGATGCTGCCTCGGCGACCGCGCTGCCGGCATTCGCGTTGCCGCGGTAGGTCACCGCGACGTCGCTGCCGCGAGCCGCGAGCAACCGCGCGATCTCGGCGCCCAGGCCGCCGCTACCGCCCACCACGAGCGCGGCGCCGGTCAGGCCGGCGAAGTCGGTCGAGAGGTCGTCACTCATGAGGTGCCGAACTCTACCGACCGGTTGTCCGATGTGTGCGAAACTGGTAGAACGTGTTCTAGATTTCACCGTGGAGGTGGCATGAGCGAGCGCCAGCGAGCGAATCAAAGGTACGTCGTGCCGACATGTCCGTATCGTGCGTTCTTCACGGACGTGTCGGCATGACAGGCGGAGCCGCAGAGGTGTCCTCCGGGCAGGCGTGGACCGATTTCTGCCGGGCGCTGGAGCAGGCGGGCGAGGTCATCCTGCGCGATACCGCGCCGGACACGCCCCTCGACCGGGCCGAGGGCTACCGCTACCTGACGCGCCTGCTGCGGGAGATGCTCTACACGACCGTCGAGAACGCCGACCCCGACTTCCCGAGGCTGCACGAGCTCGACCGGGTCAAGCTCGGCGCCGACAACCCCGACAACGTCTACCTGTCGGCCAACATCCGCGGCGACCGGACCTACCGGATCACCGGCACCCGTGGCTCGATCGCGTACTTCAGCATCGGCTCCAAGGCCAACCGCTACGCGATCGACGGCACCATGGCGTCGACCGGCGAGATCTCCGACCGCGACCTGGTGGTGGAGCCCGACGGCACCGTCGAGATCATCGCCAGCGCCACGCCGCACGACAAGAACTGGCTGCCGCTCGCGCCGGACTCGACCGGGCTCGTGGTGCGGCAGACGTACCTCGACCGTACGACCGAGGTCCCCGGCCAGTGGCACATCGAACGGATCGGTGACCCGATCGAGCGCAAGGAGCTCGACCCCGCGCACCTGGCCAAGGCGCTCGCCACGGCTGCGTTCTCGCTGCACGGCACGGCGGCGCTGTTCGCGAGCTGGACCGAGATGTTCATGACCCGGCCCAACGAGATGCCCGACTTCGGCCAGGAGATGTTCCAGAAGGCCGGCGGCGATCCCGAGATCTTCTACCTGCACGGCTACTGGACGCTCGAGCCCGGTCAGGCCTGGGTCATCGAGACCGAGGTGCCGGACTGCCCCTACTGGAACTTCCAGCTCGACAACTGGTGGATGGAGTCGCTCGACCACGAGCGCAGGATCACGATCAACAAGCACACCGCCGTGCTCGACGACGGCCGGCTCACGATCGTCGTCGCCGACAAGGACCCGGGCTGGGGCAACTGGATCGACACCTGCGGCCACACGAGCGGTACGGCGTTGCTGCGCTGGCTCGGCGCCGACCACCACCCCTTGCCCAAGTGCACTGTGCAGGATCTTGGGCAAATTGACCTGGAGGCACCATGACGACCGCCGAGACCGCCCGCGCGCTGGACGTCGACGGGCTGCTCGCCGCGGCGCGCGACAAGACCGGCCTCAACGACTACGGCGACGACTGGTTCGTCGAGCCGCTGTCGGTGCTGACCTCGGCGCTCGTCGTCGAGGCCAAGCTGTCGGAGCTCGGCCTCGACCTGACCCGTCGCCGCCTCGTCGCGTCGCTGGCCGATCGCCTGCGCCTCAAGCAGCTGCAGGCCGAGCACCCCGAGATCCTCGACGAGGAGGTCGTGGTCGCCGCCGAGATCTGCGGCCTGCCGCGCACGGGATCGACGCTGCTGCATCGTCTCCTCGCCTCGTCGCCGGAGGTCACCTCGACGTTGTCGTGGGAGACGTCGTACCCGCTTCCGTTCCCCGACGAGAGCCCCGACGCCGAGCTGCGCAAGAAGAAGGCGCGCGACCGCTACGAGATGTTCCTGGAGATGGCGCCCGACTTCGGCGACATCCACACGATCGAGTGGGACGGTCCCGAGGAGGACGTCATCCTGCTCGACCGCACGTTCACGTCGATGAGCTACGACTCGTTCTACTGGGTCCCGACGTACGGCTTGTGGCTGCGGGAGTTCGACCAGGCGCCGGCCTATCGCGACCTCAAGGAGTGGCTGCAGGTCCTGCAGTGGCAGAGCCCCGACCGCGACGGCAAGCCATGGATCCTCAAGTCACCGCACCACCTCACCGCCGTGGACACGGTCCTCGACACGTTCCCCGGCTGCAAGATCGTCATGACGCACCGCTCGCCCACCAAGGCCGTGCCCTCGTACGCCTCGATGGTCGGCGCGATCTCGTCGCAGTACAGCAACGACGTCGACCCCAAGGCGGTCGGACCGTACTGGCGCGACCGCTTCGTCACGGCGCTGCAGGAGTACGCCGTGGTGCGCGCTGCCCGGCCCGACCGGTTCGTCGACGTGACGTTCCAGGACACCGTCTCGGACCCGGTCGGCACCGCGACCAAGGTCATGGGCGAGCTCGGGCTGCCGGCCGATCGCGAGGCCCTGGAGGCGTACATGGAGCGCAACCAGGAGCAGCGGCACGGCTCGCACACCTACACCGCCGAGGACTTCGGGCTCACCGAGGCCGGGCTCGAGCAGGACTTCGCGTTCTATGAGAAGGAGCTGTCGTCATGATCCTCAAGGACGAGGTCGTCATCGTGTCGGGCGTCGGAGCCGGACTCGGCGCCAAGCTCGCGACCCGCGCCGCTGCGGAGGGTGCCAAGGTCGTGCTCGCTGCGCGGTCCGACGGCGTCACCGGGCAGGTCGTCAAGGAGATCACTGCGGCCGGTGGCGACGCCGTCGCGGTGCAGTGCGACGTACGCAAGGAGGAGGACGTCGAGCGCGTCGTGGCCACCGCCGTCGAGCGCTACGGCAAGGTCAGCGGCCTGGTCAACAGCGCGTACGGGCACCCCGGCTTCACCGACCTGCTCGACACTCCCGACAAGGCGCTGCGCCGGGCGATGGACATCATCCTCTACGGATCGCTGGGGATGAGCCGCGCTGCCGTGCCGCACATGACGGGCGGCGGTTCGATCGTCAACGTCGGCACCATGTCCACACGCGTGCCGATGCGTGGCGAGGGCGGGTACGCGATGGCGAAGGCAGCGATGGGCTGTGCCTCCCAGTACATGGCGCTCGAGCTCGGCGAGAAGGGCATCCGCGTCAACCAGGCGATCATGGGCTGGCTCGACGGTCCCGGCGTGCGGTTCTACCTGACGATGACCGCCGAGGAGAAGGGCATCACGGAGCAGGAGGTCTACGACGACATCGCGTCGCGCAACCCGCTCGGCCGGATCCCGACCGACGAGGCCTGCGCCGGCGCGATCCTCTACCTGCTGTCCGACCTGGCCTCGGAGGTCACCGGTGCGGTGCTCGACGTCAACGGCGGGGAGTACATGCCCGCATGACCGCGCCGCACATCATCACCTCGGTGACCGTGGAGATCGAGGCGCCGGCAGCGTTCGTGTGGGACGTGCTGGTCGACTACCCGCGCTACCCGGAGTGGAATCCGTACACGGTCGCGGTCGAGACGAGCCTGGAGCTCGACGACCGGATCGACCTGACGCTCAACAACCCCGACGGGTCGGAGGGGACGTTCGTCAACCGCGAGTTCATCCGCATCGTCGACCCGCCGCACCACCTGCGTTACGACACCGGTGACGAGATGGAGGGCATCCACGCCATCCGCGACCAGTGGATCAACGAGCTCGGCCCTGATCGCTGCTCCTACTACACGACCGACACCCTGAGCGGCGAGCACGCGGGCCTGGTCATGGAGCTCAACGGCGAGTGGGTGCGCGCCGGCTTCGACTCGGTGGCGTACGCCCTGAAGGCCCGAGCCGAAGCGTTGATCCGTACGACCTAGCGCAGGCGGGTCTTGCGCATCCACCGCAGGCCCGACTGGGTCTGCTTCGCGTAGGCCTCGTACGACTGACCGGCCTTCGGCTCCATGACCTGCTTCTTGAGCAGGGCGATGTTCTGGGCGTCGGTGTACTTCAGCAGCCCCTGGTCGCCGTGGCGGGCGCCGACGCCGGACTGCTTCAGGCCGCCCGACGGTGAGCCCTTGGAGGCGTACGCGGTGGCGAGGATGTCGTTGACGTTGACGTTGCCCGAGTCGATGCGCCGGGCGACCGCCAGGCCGCGCTTGACGTCCTTGCTCCAGACGCTGGCGTTGAGGCCGTAGTCGGTGTCGTTGGCGAGGGCGATCGCCTCGTCCTCGGTCGAGAAGCGGTAGAGCCCGACGACGGGGCCGAACGTCTCGGTCGAGCCGGCCAGCATGTCCTGGGTGACGCCCTCGAGGATCGTGGGCTCGTAGAACGCGGGGCCGAGGTCGGGCCGCGCCTTGCCACCGGTCAGGACCGTCGCACCCTTGGCGCGGGCGTCGTCGACGTGCGAGGCGACGCGGTCACGGTGGTCGACCGAGACGAGCGAACCGATGTCGGGGCCGAAGTCGTACGTGGCGCCGATCTGCATCGCCTCGGTGGCGGCGACGAACTTGTCGCGGAACTCGTCGTAGATCGAGTCGTGCACGTACAGGCGCTCGATGTGCATGCAGATCTGGCCGGAGTTGCCGAAGCCGCCGAACAGCGCCGCGTGCACGGCCTCGTCGACGTTGGCGTCCTCGAGGACCAGCATGGGGTTCTTGCCGCCGAGCTCCAGGCAGGCGCCGATGAGATGCTTGCCGGCGAGCTCGCCGATAATTCGTCCGGTGGCGGTCGAGCCGGTGAACATGACGTAGTCGGCGTTCTCCAGCATCGGGCCGCCGACGTCGGGTCCTTCGCCGCAGATGACCTGCACGAGTCCCTTGGGCATGCCGGCCTGCTCCAGCAGTCGTACGCCGAACAGCGGCGAGAGGGCCGTCTTGTTGTCGGGCTTCACCACGACACCGTTGCCGGCGATCAGCGCCGGGATCGTGTCGGAGATGCCGGTGGCGAACGGGAAGTTCCAGGGCGCGATGATCGCGACGACGCCCTTGGGGCGCCGCACCTCGGTCGAGTGCGACAGGACGGGGATCGGGCCGGCGTGCTTGCGGTCCTTGAGCACCGACGGCGCGCGCTTGATGTAGTGGCTCGTGCCCATCGGCACGTCGCAGGACTCCTCGAACGCCATCCGCCGGTTCTTGCCACTCTCGGCCTGGATGAGGTCGGTGATGAGGTACTGGTTGTCGAGCACGAGTGCGTGGAACTTCTTCAGCACCTTGAGCCGCTTGCGCAGCGACCACGAGCCCCAGACCTGCTGCGCCGCGCGCGCGGCGTCGAAGGCCTGCTTGATGTCAGCGGGGGACGACTGCGGCAGCTCGACGAGCAGGTCGCCGGTGTAGACCTCCGTCAGCTTCCACGTGTTGCCGGTCGTGCCGGGCACGCGCTGGACGAGGCCGTCGAGGAACTCCGGCGTCAGGCTCGCAGGTCGCGTGGTCATCGCAGGATCAGCTCCGCAGCCTGGTCGCCGATCATGATCGACGGTGCGTTGGTGTTGCCGCCGATGATCGACGGCATGATCGATGCGTCGGCGACGCGGAGGCCGTCGATGCCCCGGACCTTGAGGTCAGGACCGACGACGGCGCGCTCGTCGACGCCCATGCGGCACGTGCCCACACCGTGATAGACGCTGGTGGCGCGGTTGAGCACCTCGGTCTTCATCGCCGCGGCGTCGAGCTTGACGCCGGGGTGAAGCTCGGACTTCACGTTGTCGCCGAAGGCGGCCGACTTCATGATCTCGCGGATCATCTCGACGCCTTCGAGGAGGACCTGTCGGTCACCGGCCTCGGCCAGGTAGTTCATGTCGATGAGCGGAGCCGCACTCGGATCGTTGGACGCGAGCCGCAACGTGCCGCGGCTGCGCGGATAGATGAGCGTCGACATCACGGTCAGAGCCGCACGCGTGTCGACCTGGTGGCGGATCGGCGCGTCCTGGTTGGGCGACGGGTACGCCCAGGGGAGCACGTGGATCTGGAGGTCTGGCACGTCGGTGGCCAGCGACGTACGGACGAAGGCCACCGTCTCGAACACGGAGTTCTCGAGGAAGGAGCCGCCACGGGTGAGCTCCTTGGCGAGGCCGCGTGCGAAGTAGGACGCCTTGCCGCGGTGGAGAGCGTTCGGCATGACCCACGTGGTCGGCACGAACATGTGGTCGTGCAGGTTGTCGCCGACGGGGAGGTCGGCCTTGACCTCGATGCCGTGCTCGGCGAGGTGCCCGGCTGGACCGACACCCGAGAGCATCAACAGCTGTGCGGAGCCGAACACGCCGGCCGAGAGGATGACCTCCTTGCCGGCGCGGACCGTGCGGGTCCTGCCGCGCTTGTCCACGACCTCGACGCCGGTGGCTCGACCGTTCTCGATCACGACGCGCTGCACCGTGATCTCGGGCTGCACGCTGAGCGTCGGCCGGTCCGCCTCGGTGATGTAGCCGCGCGACGAGGAGTAGCGCTTGCCGCCCCCGGCGCTCTGCTGGAACGTGCTCACGCCCTCCTGCTCGGCAGCGTTGTAGTCCTTGAGGATCTTGACGCCCAACGTGTCGGCGGCGGCCTGCTGGAACTGCAGCGACGCCTCGGTCGGCTGGGTGTGGCGCGAGACCTTGATCGGCCCGCCGGCGCCGCGGTAGTCGTTGGCGCCGTCCTCGAAGTCCTCGACGCGCTTGTACGCCGTGTTGACCGAGTCGGCGTCCCAGCCGGTGTTGCCCTCGGCCGCCCAGGAGTCGTAGTTGGCGCGGTGTCCGCGCACCCAGAGGAGGCCGTTGATCGAGCTCGAGCCGCCGACGACCTTGCCACGCGGCTGCGGCAGCTTGCGACCGTTGAGGTGCTCCTGCGGGGTCGTGTAGTAGCCCCAGTCGACGGTCTTCTTGAGCTGGGGGACGGCGTGCATTGGCCCGATCATCCCAGGCTTCGTGACGAGGAACGCCGAGTCCTTCTTGCCCGCCTCGAGCAGGATGACCGAGGCGCCGGAGGCGGCGAGTCGCGACGCGACGGCGGAGCCTGCGCTGCCGGCGCCCACGACGACGTAGTCGGCCTCGTCGCGCAGGGAGTTCTTGTCGGTCATGGCAGTCCTTCTGGTCAGATGCGTTCGATGATGGTGCCTGACGCCTGTGCGCCGCCGGCGCACATCGAGATCAGGGCGGTGGTGGCGTCGCGGCGCTCGAGCTCGTGCAGCGCGGTGGTCAGCAGGCGGGTGCCGGTCGAGCCGACGGGGTGGCCGAGCGCGATGGCCCCGCCGTTGACGTTGATCTTGTCCTCGGGCACGGCGTGGACCTTGGCCCACGACATCACGACGCCGGCGAACGCCTCGTTGACCTCGCAGATGTCGATGTCACCGATGGACATGCCGGTGTCGGCGAGGAGCTTCTCGGTCGCCTGCACGGGTCCGTCGAGGTGGTAGTACGGATCGGCGCCGACCAGGCACGAGGCCACGATGCGGGCGCGGGGCTTGAGTCCGAGGGATGCGGCGAGGTCGGAGTCCATGAGCAGCAGCGCCGAGGCGCCGTCGGAGATCTGCGACGAGGTGCCGGCGGTATGCGTGCCGTCGGGCAGCACGGGCTTGAGACCGGCGAGACGTTCGAGCGAGGTCTCGCGGATGCCCTGGTCCGCGTCGACGAGCTGGGTGTCCCCGGTGTCCTGGCCGTCCTCACCGAGCACCGGCGCCTTGATCGCGAAGATCTCGCGGGCGAACCGGCCCTCGTCGCGCGCTGCTGCGGCCTTCTCCTGCGACCAGAGCCCGAACGCGTCGACCTCGGCCCGGGAGAATCCGCGATCGCGGACGATGCGGTCGGCGCCCTCGAACTGGTTGGGCAGGTCGATCGACCAGCCGTCGGGGCGGGGCGAGCCCGTGCCCTCGGGGACGTTGGCTCCCAGCGGCACGCGCGACATCGACTCGACGCCGCACGCGATGCCGGCCTTGATGAGCCCGGCGCCGATCATGGCGTGGACGAGGTGGGTCGCCTGCTGTGCCGAGGAGCACTGGGCATCGATCGCGGTCGAAGCGGTGGCGTTGGGGAGGCCGGCGTGCATCCACGCGCGGCGCACCATGTTGTTGGACTGCTCGCCCGCCTGCGTGACGCAGCCGCCGATGACCTGCTCGACGAGCTCCGCGTCGATGCCGGCGCGCGAGATGACCTCGGCCTGCGTCAGGCCCAGGAGCACGGCGGGGTGGACGCCGGCCAGCACACCGTTCTTCTTGCCTAAGGGCGTGCGGACAGCATCGACGATCACGGGGGTACCCATGGGGTAAAACTAGAACACGTTCTCGTCTTGCACAAGCCTTCCGAATCGCCGCAAGTCGTGTCAGGATGAACTAGAACGTGTTATAGAAATCTAGGAGCCCATGTGACCGCGTCGCCCGCTGCCCCCGCCATTCCCGCCGGTTTCGACCCCACCGACCCTGACCTCTGTCAGACGGGTGTGCCGCTCGACGAGTTCGCGGAGCTGAGGCGTACGGCCCCGGTGTGGTGGGTCGAGCAGGCGCCGGAGTCCCGCGCCGGCTTCAACGGCGAAGGTTTCTGGGCCGTCAGCAAGCACGCCGACGTGTCCGCGGTGTCCAAGGACAGCAAGAACTTCTCGAGCCAGGAGAACGGTGCGATCATCCGGTTCGCCCCGGACATGACCCGCGAGCAGGTCGAGCTGCAGGGCATCATGCTGATCAACCAGGATCCGCCGGACCACACCAAGATCCGCCAGATCATCAGCCGCGGCTTCACCCCGCGCTCGATCAACGCCCAGCACGACGTCCTCGTCCAGCGCGCCAACAACATCGTCGACGAGGCCATCGCCAAGGGCTCGGGCGACTTCGTCAACGAGGTCGCGTCGGAGCTGCCGCTGCAGGCGATCGCCGACCTGATGGGCGTACCGCAGGAGGATCGCGGCAAGCTCTTCGATTGGTCCAACACGATGATGTCGTTCGACGACCCCGACTTCGAGGGCAACCCCGACGAGGCCGCCGCCGAGATCCTGGTCTACGCCATGGGCCTCGCCGAAGAGCGTCGCAAGAACCCGCAGGACGACATCATCACCAAGCTCATCACCGCCGACGTCGACGGCCACGGCCAGCTCGGCGAGGACGAGTTCGGCTACTTCGTCATCATGCTGGCGGTCGCCGGCAACGAGACCACCCGCAACGCGATCACGCACGGCATGAACGCGTTCTTCCAGCACCCCGACCAGTGGGAGCTGTGGAAGGCCGAGCGTCCCTCGACCATGGTCGACGAAGTCATCCGCTGGGCCACCCCGGTCACGACGTTCCAGCGCACCGCGATCAACGACGTGATGGTCGGCGACGTCGAGGTCAAGAAGGGCGAGCGCGTGGGCCTCTACTACGCCAGCGCCAACCACGACGAAGAGGTCTTCACCGACCCCAACACGTTCGACATCACCCGCAGCCCCAACCCGCACCTCTCGTTCGGCGGCCACGGTGCGCACTACTGCATCGGCGCCAACCTGGCCCGGCTCGAGGTCGAGATCATGTTCAACACACTCGCCGACCGGTTGCCCGACATCAAGCAGCTCGGCGAGGCCAAGCGCCTCCGCCACGGCTGGATCAACGGCATCAAGGAGCTCCCGGTCCAGTACGTCTAGAGTCCCCGAGATTTGGCCGCAGATGTCTGCGGACCAGTGCGTCGGTTCGCGTCGTCTCTATCGTCAACGATGACTCCGCCGCAGCTACTATTGGGCGACGTGTGTCGGATGGGTGTGAGTCAGACTATTCCGGCACGGACCGGCTTCTGCGACGATAACCTTCTTCCGTGACAGACCTAGGTGCGCGGACGGCAGTCGCGCGTGGCCGCACGATATGAAATGGCGCGGCGTCTCATTCCTTGCATTTGCGTTCGTGCTGAGCGTCGTGCTGCTTGCCTTGGCGCACTACGGGGGCGACCTATGTTGGCTAAAGCAGCACATGCCCGCTTCGAGGGGTGGAGACGGAATTCTGTGGCAGGTGCAGACGACTTTCCTGTCGGTCGGATTCGCGGGTCTCGCTATCGCCGCCCAACTGTTCGCCGAGGCGCCGTTGGCCATCGGGGCGTCCCGAGGGCGGGTTCTGGACTACATATGGGCGGGCTGGTTCGTTGGTGTAGGGCTAGTCGCGAACGCAGTCATTGCTATCGAAACGATCTGGTTGCCGAGCGGCCTCGGTGTGGTCGGGGTTGCGTTGACCTGGTTCAGTCCCACGGTTGTCTTGCTCGTTTTGTCGACCGTAAGGCTGATGAAACTATTCGGCCACCCGTCGCTGCTCGACGAGGTTGTTCGGCTGTCACTCGTGGAAACTCTGTCCAGTCGCCTGGACTCGGTGTCTCGCAAATACGCCGACGCGCGAAAGCAGCTTGAGGGGCTTGTCACCTCGTCGCCTACGTTTGGAAGTTTGAAGGGCTCGACGGTCTCTCTGCGGGTGCAGGTTCCGCAGGCTGGTCTAGTCGTGAAAACCATCAAACCCAAGATTCTCCGTCGAGCACTCGACTCCCTCGGGCCACGTGCGACCGAAGATGGCCCGACTTCGAGCGAGGATGCGGATCTCTACACTCCGCCTGAGATCGCGCTGTTCATCGAACCGGGCGACCGTACCCGTCCGGGCGAGACGGCTTTCAATGTAAGCACCTCCCAGGAGCTCGACGACGCGGCCCAAGTTGAACTGGTTCGGCTACTTCAATCAGCGATTGAGTTTGAGGTTTCGGGCTCGGTCACACCCGACGAGGAGACCGACCGAGAGATCGCCAACTTGAAGGACGCCATCGGAACGAACCTGCGCACTGGAGCTTTTGCCACTGCGGAAAGGGCGATGGAGTTGCTTGCGCAAGTTGTCCGGGGTGTCTGGCTGGCACAGCTCGAGGGTCCCGATCCGTCGCGCCGTGCTTCATTTACTCGCCGCGACTGGCTCTTCCGCAGTATTGGTGAAGTTGAGCAGGACGCCTTGCTGTCGCCGCGGGCAGCCGGACTATTCATCACTCAAGCGATGACTCGTGCGCTTGAGGCACCTCAGGCCGGATCGACGGAGTATGTGGATGAGTGCCTGAGAAGTTTCACGAGGCTGTGGTTCGACCTCCTCCGCTACGGAGGCAGTGAGTTCGAGTCCTTGCCTTCACGTATCTCGACTTGTGTTCAGAATCTGGCCGCGTATTCATACTCGGCTGTCGACGATCGAGAGGATCTCCACGTTCGGGCGACGTGGGCGATGGTCGAGCTTGTGAAGTTGGGCCTTGACGCTCGTGACGTGAAAGCCGCCAAGTTGGCAGCCGAGGAGTTGAGCGGACTCTTCGAATTCGCCGATCGTCACGGCTCGGGCCGCGACCACGTTCGAGCTGGCCAACTGGTTCTCTCAGGATGGATGGAATACCTGGCTGACAAGAATGACGAGCGTAATCCCGCCGATCCCGAGCTTCGATTGTTGGTGACACCACGTGGCAACTGGTCAGAAATCCTAAGGGCGCGGACGTTGGCCGAGCGTGGGGTAGCGCCGTTCAGTCGCTGGGACTGGTGGGAGATGACGGTCTCGGGATCGAGCCGCGCGCAGGCGCTCCAGCTCTCTCACTACATCGATCGTGCGGAGGTTGCCGCACTCGCCTCGTCGCACGGGTCACTGCCGCCAGCAGAGGATCAGGAAACGGCGTCTGAATACAAACGTTTCCTGCAACTTCTCTCTGACGCTGAGCATGACCTGACTGCTCAAGAGCACCTTTTGAAGCAGAAGTTCATGGAGGAGATCGAGAAGTGGGACCATCTCGAGGATGCGGGGCTGGCTGAAGAGCCGATCTCGGCGGACCGGGTCGAGGCACTCGCAAACGCTATCCGCGAGACGATGGATACGGGTCAACGGCTCGCCGCTCTAATCCCAGACGTGAGCGACGTTCCGGAATTGGCTGATGAATCGGTGCCTATCCTTGGGATGAACTTCCGGGTTCCCAAGAACTATCTCGTCGACAAAATGTTCAACCAGACGTACGCCGATCCGAAGGATCTCGGCGAGATCATCGCTCGCGGCTTCGCTGATGGTGAAGAGCGGAAGATTATTGACGAACTCCGCTCGCTCCAGGGCGGACTTCTTGACCCTTCTGCCCAGGCCATCATCGACAGGATCAACACCCTCGAGGACGAAGCTCAGCACTACATCTTGCTGACCCCCTACGGGGGACTAATGGACATCGGTGGATGGTACTCGGCCGAGTTTCGGGACGCACTCGCCCGGGTTACACACATCGAAAGCGCCGTCCTCGATCGTGAGGCGATCCTCTTTGACCGACGAACCACGCTGGCCTCCAGTCGGGGTCCGGAGGAGAAGGAAGGCCTCACGCCGGTCGGCGAAACGTCGATCGCCCTCGGAGTGTTCGAGGATGTCCTTGGTGGGGACCAGCCGCAAGTGCGGGTCGAGACTGGCGAGTATTTCGTTGTGTGGCCCGGCGAGGCTCCGCGGGTGTTCCGATTTGGGGTCGCACAAACCGTCGAACAGGAACCTGGCGGTGGTAACCCCGACGCGGACTCGGTGGGCTGATCTCCGGCCGCGCCGATCTCAACGGGCGCGAGGGATTGAGTCTGGCCAGGCGTTTGATGGGCAAGCCGGCCAACACTGGTGATTCAGTGACTCGGCTTGTCGGCTCCGACGACCCACATCGCGAAGAACTGGGAGCCGCCGCCGTACGCGTGGCCCAGCGCCTTGCGGGCGCCGTCGACCTGGTGCTCGCCGGCCTCGCCCATGACCTGCAGCGCTGCCTCGCCGAACCGCAGCATGCCGCTCGCGCCGATCGGGTTGGACGACAGCACGCCGCCGCTCATGTTGACCGGGATGCGGCCCTCGATGCGGGTCTCGCCGGCCTCGGTGAGCTTCCACCCGCCGCCCTGCTCGGCGAATCCGAGGTTCTCCAGCCACATGGGCTCGAACCACGAGAACGGCACGTAGATCTCGGCGCAGTCGATCTCGTCGATCGGTGAGGTGATGCCGGCCTGCTTCCAGAGCGCGGCGGCAGCCTCGCGGCCGGCGTGCGGGTTGACCTGATCGCGCTCGGCCGCCGTCGTCGGCTCACTGCGCATCTGGGTGCCGTGGATCCAGGCCGGGTTCTTGATGCCGGACCGCTCGACGGCCGCCTCTGAGGCGATGACCAGTGCGCACGCGCCGTCGGAGGAGGGGCACGTCTCGTCGTAGCGGATCGGGTCCCACAGCATCTGTGACGCCATGACCGACTCGACCGTGGTGTCGGGGTTTTGCAGGTGGGCGAACGGGTTCTTGACAGCGTTCTGCCGATCCTTCGCCGCGACGATCGCACCGATGTGCGTGGGTGCGCCGGAGCGGCGGATGTACGACCGCACGTGGGGCGCGAAGTAGCCGCCCGCGCCGGCGTGCACCGGCATGATGAACGGCACCGCGATCGACAGCGCCCACATGGCGTTGGACTCCGACTGCTTCTCGAACGCCACGGTCAGCACGCGTTCGTGGATGCCGGCCTCGACGAGCGATGCCGCGACGATCGCCGTCGATCCGCCGACCGAGCCGGCGGTGTGCACCCGCAGCAGTGGCTTGCCGGCAGCTCCGAGCGCCTCGGCGAGGTAGAGCTCGGGCATCATGACGCCCTCGAACAGGTCGGGCGCCTTGCCGATGACGATCGCGTCGATGTCGGCGAACGTCAGCTCGGCGTCGGCGAGGGCGCGGTCGACCGCCTCCCGCAGGAGCCCGGCCATCGACACGTCCCCGCGCTTCGCCCGGTGGTGGGTCTGGCCCACGCCGACCACTGCAGCCAACGTGCTCATCAGCGAGCCTCCATCGTCATCACGAGATTCTGTTGCAGGGCGGGACCCGAGGTGGCGTGCGCGAGGGCGCGCTGCGACGAGCCGGCCCAGATCTGCCGTGCCGCCTCGCCGATCCGGTTGAGCCCGGCGGTGAACATGGGGTTGGCGGTCAGCGCGCCGCCCGACGGGTTGACCCGTACGTCGTCGCCGAGGCCCAGGGCCGAGCCCAGGATTAGCTCCTGGTGGGAGAACGGGGCGTGCAGCTCGGCGAGGTCGACGCCGTCGACACCGACGGCCGCTCCGGCAGAAGCGGTGCTGGTCGACACCGTGAGGTCGCGGTTGCTGAGCGCGCCCGGCTCGATGCGGTGCTCGATGCCGGTGATCCACGCGGCGGGGCCGTTGAGCCGGTCGAACGCCGGTGCGTCGGAGGCTGAGATGACGATCGCCGCGGCGCCGTCGGAGACCGGCGCGCAGTCCCAGCGGCGGAGCGGGTCGGCGTACACGGGCTGGGCCAGCACGTCCTCGACCGATGTGGCCTTGGATCGTATGGCGTGCTCGTTGCCGGTCGCGTCGCTCATCGAACGGGCGACCACCGCTGCCATCTGGTCCTGGTCCCAGACGCCGCCCTCGAGCCCGGAGCGGGCCTGCATCGCGGCGACGGACACGGCATCGGCCCACAGAGGTGTCACGGTGTACGGGTCCATCTGCAGCGACATGATGCGGCGCAGCTGACCGGCGCTGGACTTGCCGAAGCCGTAGACGAGCGCCGTGTCGACGAGTCCGGTCTGGATCTTGACCCAGGCCTCGTAGAGCGCCCACGCGGCGTCCATCTCGACGTGCGACTCCATGACGGGCGGCAGGGCGCCGATCGCGTCGACGGCCGACACGAACGAGAACGATCGGCCGGCGAGGTAGTCGCTCGATCCCGAGCACCAGAAGCCGATGTCCGACTTGGTCCAGCCGGTCTGCTCGAACAGCTCCGCGAAGATCGGCACGAGCAGCTCGACGCAGGTGGGAGACCCGTCGAACTCCTTCATCTGCCGCTGGGCAAAGCCAACAACCGCTACATCTCTCACAGGTGCACCTTGTATGTCTCGAAGTCGGCGTCCGGTTCCCCGGTCGGCTCGAAGTGGCTGATGTTCTCGATCGTGGTGCCCCACTCATCGCGGGGCTTCCAGACCGCCTTGACCCGCATCCCCATGCGTACGTCCGCAGGATCCACGCCGAGCAGGAGGTGCAGGAACGCGATGTCGGCGCCGTCGAGCAGCATGTAGGCCGAGACGTACGGCGGCGTGATCTTCTGGCCGAGGAACGGCACGTTGACGATGCAGAACGTCGTGACGATGCCGGTGTCCGGCACCTCGACCTCGGTCGTCGTCGGCACCCCGTCGACGGGGCATGCGCCGCGCGGCGGGACGTACACCTTGCCGCACGTGGGGCACCGCTGGCCGAGGATCTTGCCCTCGGCGAGGCCGCGGAAGAACTTCGACTCCTCGGGGGAGGCGGCGAAGTCGTACGCGAGGTGCACCGGCGAGATGATGCCGGTGACCTCCTCGCCGCCTTCGGGTCCGGGCGTGGTCGCGGCGGCATCGCTCGCCGGCTCGAACCAGCGGATGTCGGTGATGGCTCCGACCGGCTCGTCGGCCCAGACGGCCTGTACGCGCAGCCCGGTCTCGATCTGGTCCGGCGAGTCGACCGCGACCGCGTGGAGCAGCGGACGGTCGGCGCCGTCGAGCAGGATGTGGGCGAACGCGAACGGCCGGTCGAGCGGCTGGCCGGCCACCGGCTCGGGCACCCAGGCCCAGGTCTGCACGACGCCGACGTCCTGCACCGGCACCATCTCGGTGATCGGCTCGTACGTCTCGGCGTCGAACTCGGGGGGAGGTACGGCGATGGTCCCGTCGGACAGCACGCCGCCGAGGATCTGCCGGCGCTTGAGGCCGGTCATGAACTCAGAGAGCGTGGGTCCGAGGGACCGGGTGTAGTCGAACTCGACCTTCATCGGTGCATGCAAGGTCCCGGTCTCAGTCATGGACCAAAGTGAAACATGTTCTAGTTTTGGCGGCAAGTGGACATTCCTCAAAACTGGAACGTGTTCTAGTATGACGAGCATGATCTCGTCCGACGCCATCACGTGGAACGCGCCCAACGATCCGCATCCGGCCCGCTCCGGCTCGCAACGCTCCTACTCCGCCGTCGCCAAGGGCGACCTCGACGAGTGGCTGACGGTGTACGCCGAGGACGCGGTCATCGAGGACCCCGTAGGGCCGTCGATGTTCGACCCCGACGGCAAGGGACACCGGGGCCACGACGGCATCAGCGCGTTCTGGAACGCCGCCATCGCCCCGATCGACCGGTTCGCGTTCGAGATCAACGACTCGTTCGCCAACCCCGGGAGCAACACCTGCGCCAACATCGGCCGCATCAAGACGACGTTCCCAGACGGCAGCTACAGCACGACCGACCTGATCATGGTCTACGTCGTGAACGATGACGGGCGCGTGGCGTCGATGAAGGCGTACTGGGAGCCGGAACGCGCGATGGCGTCGTTCACGAAGGGGGAGTCCGCATGACCGTGTTCGGAGAGAACATCCTCGAGGGCAAAGTCGCGTACGTCGCCGGTGGCACGCGCGGCTTCAACCTCGCGATCGCCAAGCGTTACGCCGAGCAGGGTGCCAAGGTCGTGGTGATGAGCCGCGACGTCGAGCGCTGCGCGTCGGCGGCCAAGGAGATCCGCGAGGCCGGCGGCGAGGCCCTGGGCCTGCCCGCTGACGCCCGCGACTACGACCGCATCGCCGAGACGATGCAGGAGACCGCCGACACGTTCGGCGGCATCGACATCGTGGTCGCCGGGCAGGCCGGCAACTTCTACGCACCGGCGCTGGGCATGTCGTCCAAGGCGTTCCAGTCCGTCGTCGACATCGACCTCATGGGCACGTTCAACCTCTACCGCGCGAGCTTCGAGCACCTCCGCGCTCCGGGTGCGTCGCTGATCGCCATCACGGCGCCCGAGGCGGTCAAGCCGCTCGCGTTCCAGAGCCACGTGTGCGCGTCCAAGGCGGCGGTCAACATGCTGACCAAGTGCCTCGCGATCGAGTGGGGACCCGCGGGCGTACGCGTCAACGGCATCAGCCCCGGCCCGATCGAGGACACCTGGGGCATGGACAACGTCATCGCGACGATGCCGGGGATCAAGGAGACCATCACGGCCTCGACGCCGCTGCGCCGCTGGGGCACGCACGCCGACATCGCGGATGCCGCACTGTTCCTGGCCTCGGACGCCTCGTCGTACGTCACCGGCACGATCCTCGACGTCGACGGCGGCATCACGATCAACACCGTCGGCGCCTCGGAGCGCGACGCGATCAACTTCAAGGACGATCCACGGGTCAAGGGCCCGGGCAAGGGAGCACGCTAGATGACACTCGATCCGGACATCCACCGCGGACCGCACTCGGGGCAGATGCTCCTCGACTCCCTCAAGCGCCACCGCGAGGCCTCGGTCCTCCAGCTCGGCGATCGCAACATCACCGGCCAGGAGATGGCCGACGAGATGAGCCGGTACGTCCGGGCGCTCGAGGATTTGGGCGCCGGCACCGGCGCAGCGGTGGGACTGCTCGCTGCCAACCGGCCCGAGGTGCTGTTCCTCATCGGCGCGGGCCAGACCCAGGGCTACCGGCGTACGGCGTTGCACCCGCTCGGCTCGCTCGACGACCACGCGTACGTGCTCGACGACGCCGGTGCGACGGCGCTGATCGTCGACAACATCCCGACGTTCCTCGAGCGGGCCGAGGCTCTGCAGGAGAAGGTGCCGTCGCTCACGACCGTCATCACGATAGACGACCTGGCCGCCAAGGCCGCGACGTACGACGTGCAGCCGCTCGTCGCGAAGGACCTGCCGCCGGATCACGTCGTCGGCATCACGTACACCGGCGGCACGACCGGCAAGCCCAAGGGCGTCATCGGCACGGCCTCGAGCATCGCCGCGATGACGCAGGTCCAGCTCGCCGAGTGGGAGTGGCCCGAGGCGCCGACGTTCCTCATCTGCACGCCGCTGTCGCACGCCGGCGCGGCGTTCTTCGCGCCGACGGTCGCCAAGGGGGGCCGGCTCGTGGTGCTGCCGGGATTCGACCCGGCGACGGTGCTGCGCACGATCGAGGAGGAACGGATCACCGCGACAATGCTCGTGCCGAGCATGCTGTACGCCCTGATGGACCACCCGGACTCGCACACGCGTGACCTGTCGAGCCTCGAGACCGTCTACTACGGTGCGGCGGCGATCAACCCGACGCGGCTGGCCGAGGCGATCGACCGGTTCGGCAAGATCTTCGCCCAGTACTTCGGGCAGTCCGAGTGCCCCATGGTCATCTCCTACCTCGCCAAGGCCGACCACACGCCTGAGCGGCTCGCGAGCTGCGGGCGTCCCAGCGCATTCCTGCGCACAGCCCTTCTCGGGGAGGACGGTCAGCCGGTGGAGCCGGGCCAGCCCGGTGAGATCTGCGTGGCCGGTCCCGTGCTGGCCGGCGGCTACTGGAACAAGCCCGAGGAGACCGCCGAGGCGTTCCACGACGGCTGGCTGCACACGGGTGACGTGGCCCGCGAGGACGAGGACGGCTTCTGGTACATCGTCGACCGCATCAAGGACATGATCGTCAGCGGTGGCTTCAACGTCTTCCCCCGTGAGGTCGAGGACGTCGTGGCCGAGCACCCGGCCGTCGCCCAGGTCGGCGTCATCGGCACCCCGCACGAGAAGTTCGGCGAGGCTGTCACCGCGATCGTCGTGCTGCGCGAGGATGCGAAGCGCGATGGCCGGTCCGTCGCCGACCTCAAGGCCGAGATCCAGGCGCTGGTCAAGGAGCGCAAGGGTGCCGTGCAGGCGCCCAAGGAGGTCATCGTCGCGGACTCGCTGCCGCTGACCCCGCTCGGCAAGCCTGACAAGAAGGCCCTCCGTGCCAAGTTCTGGACGGGCGACCGAGCCGTCGGCTGACCCGACCGAGATGTGGATCGCGCTGCACCACGATCACGCGGTGGGTGGTGCACTGGCATCCAAATCTCGGTGCGTGGGCGGCTAGCGGGCGGTCACCTGGGCCCGGATCGGGCCTCCGGCGGTCATCGTGAACGGGAGGCTGACGGGGAAGTCGTCGTCGAGCGCCTCGATCCGCGCGGCACGCATGATCGTGGCGACCCCGAGGGTGGCCTCCAGCATCGCGAAGTGATCACCGACGCACGACCGCGGACCCGCGCCGAACGGCAGGAACTGCCAGCGGCTGCGTCCGGCGCTGCGCTCCGGGCTGAACCGGTCGGGGTCGAAGCGCTCAGGGTCGTCCCACAGTGCCGGATCGCGATGCAGCGCGTACGCCCCGACGACGACGTTGGTGCCCGCCGGGATCCGGAAGCCACCGACGACGACCTCGCGCATGGCGAGCCGGCCGAACGCCGGAGCGGGCGGGCACAGCCGCAGGGCCTCGTGCAGCACCTGCACTGTCAACGGCAGGTGGGAGACGTCGTCGATCGTCAACGGACGGTTGCCCAGTGAGCTGATCTCCGTCGCCACCCGGTCCTGGAGCGCCTGGTCGCGGCCAAGTGCCCACAGCGTGTAGCTCAGCGTCGTGGCGGTGGTGTCGTGCCCCGCGATGATGAACACGATGAGCTCGTCGCGGATCTGGGCCCTGGACAACGGCTTGCCGGTGACCGGGTCGACCGCCTCCTGGAGCAGCCGGATCAACCCGCTGTCCTCGGACTCGGCAGCGTGATCGATCGCGTCGTCAACCACACCGTGCACGGCCTTCAGGGCCTGGCGGAACCGCCACCGCGCCGGTGTCGGGAGCCACAGCGGTGCGCGGACCGGCCGCAGGGAGCGGCTGGTGTTCCAGCGCAGCATCCGGTTGACCGGAGGGCCGAGCTCCTCGGCCCGTTCACCGAGGTCGAGGCCGAGCACGGACCGACCGAGCACCTGCAACGTCATGTGCCTCATCTCGACGTCCAGGTCGACGGCGCCGGCGCTCGTCAACGCCGTCGCTGTCGCCTGGGCAGCCACCGCCATGTGCCCGGCGTACGTGCTGACCTGCTTCTTGGTGAAGACGGGCTGGATGGTGCGCCGCCTCGGCTTCCATCGTTCGTGGGGCAGGTTGAACAAGTTGTCGCCGAACGTCCGGTTCTGGACGTGGACGATCATCTCCTTGTCGAACGCCCCGTCAGACGCGGCGAGGACGTCGTGCGCACCCTCCGGTGAGGTCACCACGGCGAACGCCGGGACCAGCCGGCGCGGCCCGAGCCGCACCATCGTCACCGGGCCGCCGGCATCCCTGAACCGTCCCGGTCCGGTGTGGAACTGCTGGACGGTTCTCAACCGCTCCCGGAACCCCATCGGCACGTCGGGCGCGAGGGGCGCGGTCGACACATCAGTCGTCGCTTCGGGAGTGGTCATGCCGATCTCCTACGAGATGGGTGAGCCCCCGATGACCTCAATGTGTCACGAGAAACCTGTGCCGTCTCTACTTTCCCTGGAACTGCGGGGCGCGGCGCTCGGCGAAGGCGCGCGGACCCTCCTTGGCGTCCTCGGACGCGAACACCGCGGCACCGACCTCGGCGTCGGCCTTCCAGCAGTCGTCCTCGTGCTTGCCCTCGGAGTCGCGGATCGTCTTCAGCACGGCCTGCACGGCGAGCGGCCCGTTCGCGGCGATCATGTCGGCGATCTCGTGAGCCTTGGCGAGCGCCTCGCCGTCCGGGACGACGTGCCCGATCAGCCCGATCTCCTTGGCCTCCGGCGCCTTGATGTGCCGGCCGGTCAGCAGCAGGTCGGCCGCCACGGTGTACGGGAGCTGGCGCGGCAGGCGTACGGCCGAACCGCCGAGGGGATAGAGACCCCACTTGGGCTCGGAGACGCCGAACCGGGCGGACTCGCCCGCGACACGGATGTCGGTGGCCTGGAGGATCTCGGTGCCGCCCGCGATCGCGGGACCCTCGACGGCGGCGATGAGCGGCTTGGTCAGCCGGAAGCCCTTGAGCAGCGGCTTGATGATCGTGGGGTCGAACTCGCCGGACTCGAACTTGTCCGAGGGCGACGAGGACGACATCGACTTGAGGTCGGCACCTGCGCAGAAGTAGCCGCCCGCACCGGTCAGGATCACGACCTTGACGTCGGGGTCGGAGTTGGTCCGGTCCCACGCCTCGCCCATGATCTGGAGCATCTCGCCGGACAGCGCGTTGCGGGCCTCCGGCCGGTTCATGGTGACGACGAGGGTGTTGCCCTCGAGCTCGACGAGGCAGTGGGCAGCGTTGGTGGACATGTGGGAGAGCGTAGTCAAAAACGAGAACGTGTTCTAGTCTTGGGCTCATGCCACTGAACATTGCCGACTTGTTCGAGCACGCCGTCGACGCCGTACCGGACCGACCGATCCTCCAGGTCGGGAGCCGCAAGCTGACCTACGCCGAGCTGGAGGCGCAGTCCAACCAGCTCGCGCACTTCCTGTCATCGCAGGGAATCGGCAAGGGCGACCACGTCGGGATCTATGCCAAGAACAGCATCGAGCACGTCGTGGCCCTCCTGGCGATCTTCAAGATCCGGGCGGTCGCGATCAACGTCAACTACCGCTACGTCGAGAACGAGCTCAGCTACCTCATCGAGAACTCCGACATGGTCGCGCTGCTGCACGAGCGCCCGTACGCCGGCATGGTCGCCCGCACGGTGCTGAAGCACCCGGCCGTCAAGACGATCGTGGCGATGCCCGACCCGACGGACCCGGGCAACCAGGACGACCTCACGCCGTTCGGCGGGATCACGTGGGAGGACGCGCTGGCCGGGCAGAGCGCCGACCGCGACTTCGAGGCACGCAGCGGCGACGACCTCTACATCGTCTACACCGGTGGCACGACCGGCTTCCCCAAGGGCGTCATGTGGCGTCACGAGGACTTCTGGCGCGTGCTCGGTGGCGGCATCGACTTCATGACCGGCGAGCGGATCGAGGAGTTCACGCAGTCCGAGAACGCCAAGACCACCGACCCGATGGTGACGTTCCCGCTCAGCCCGCTGATGCACGGCGGCGCGCAGGCCGCGATGCTGATGCACCTGTTCGCGGGGCACCTCACGATCCTCGAGCCCACGTTCAACGCCGAGGAGACGTGGCGGATCATCGACCGCGAGAAGGTCCAGCTGATCTTCATGACCGGCGACGCCATGGCGCGACCGCTCATCGAGGCGTACGGGAACGGCGGCTACGACGGCAGCTCGCTCGTCGCGATCGCCAGCAGCGCCGCGATCTTCAGCCGGCCGGTCAAGGAGGTCTGGATGAAGGCGTTCCCCAACGCGTTCTTCACCGACTCGATCGGATCGTCCGAGACCGGCTTCTCCGGCACGGGCCTGCAGGACAGCGACAACATCCAGGGCCAGGGCCCCGTCGTCGCCCTCGGCGCCGAGACCGTCGTGCTCAACGACCACAACCAGCCGATCGACCCGAGCAACATCGGCGCGATCGGCCGGCTCGCCCGCTCCGGCAGCGTGCCGCTCGGCTACTACCGCGACGAGGAGAAGTCCGCGCGTACGTTCCTCGAGGTCGACGGCGTCCGCTACTCGGTGCCGGGTGACTACGCCCGCATCGAGAAGGACAACAAGGTGACGCTGCTGGGCCGCGGCTCCAACTGCATCAACACCGGCGGCGAGAAGGTCTACCCCGAAGAGGTCGAGATGGCGCTCAAGAGCCACCCCGACGTCTACGACGCCCTCGTCGTCGGGCTGCCCGACGAGAAGTGGGGCCACCACGTCTCGGCGGTCATCCAGTCGCGCTCCGACGAGCCGCCCACGCTGGAGGACCTGCAGACGCATCTCCGCACGTTGCTGTCGGGCTACAAGCTGCCCCGCTCCGTCGCGTACGTCGACGAGATCCCGCGCACCGCCACGGGCAAGGCCAACTACCCGGCCGCCAAGGACATCGCCGAAGCCGCACAGGGAGTCGTGGCCGATGCGCACTGAGCTCTGCGAACGGTTCGGGATCCAGTACCCGATCTTCGCCTTCACCCCGTCCGAGCACGTCGCCGCGGCGGTCTCGCGCGCCGGCGGCCTGGGCGTCCTCGGCGCCGTACGTTTCAACGAGGCCGACGAGCTCGACCGCACGCTTGACTGGCTCGACGACAACACGGACGGCAAGCCGTACGGCGTCGACGTCGTGATGCCGATGAAGGTGCCGACCGAGGGCAAGGCCATCGACCTCAAGGCGATGATCCCCGACGAGCACATCAGCTTCGTCGAGCGCACCCTGCAGCAGCTCGGCGTGCCTCCGCTGCCCGAGGGTGAGGGCCGTGACGGCGTCCTGGGCTGGCTGCACTCCGTCGCCCGGTCCCACGTCGACGTGGCGCTCAACCACCGACCGGTGCTGATCGCCAACGCGCTCGGCTCGCCGCCCAAGGACGTCATCGACCAGGCCCACGCTGCCGGCGTGCAGGTCGCGGCGCTGGCCGGAGCGGCGAAGCACGCGCTGTCGCACGTCGCCAACGGCGTCGACATCATCATCGCCCAGGGCTACGAGGCCGGCGGGCACACCGGCGAGATCGCCAGCATGGTGCTCACACCCGAGATCGTCGACGCGGTCGGACCCGACGTCGCGGTGCTGGGTGCCGGTGGCATCGGTCGCGGTCGCCAGGTCGCGGCGTCGCTCGCCCTCGGCGCGCAAGGCGTCTGGACGGGCTCGGTGTGGCTGACGACCGAGGAGTACCAGAACCTCAACACCAACGCCGGCATGACCGAGGCGTTCCTGCGGGCGTCGAGCGCCGACACCGTGCGTACGCGCATCTACACCGGCAAGCCCGCCCGCCTGCTCAAGACCAAGTGGACGGAGGCGTGGGACGAGGCGGAGGCCCCGTCGCCGCTGCCGATGCCGCTGCAGAACCTGCTCGTGGCCGACGCACACAGCCGGATGAACTCCGCCGGCAACCCCGACGTCATCTCGATGCCGGTGGGCCAGATCGTCGGCTCGATGAACGAGGTGCGCCCCGTCGCCGAGGTCATGGCCGACCTGGTCAACGAGTACGAGGAGACGGTCAAGCGGCTCTCGAGCCTCTAGCGGTAGGCCGTGCCGCGTTCTTCCCTCGTCCACGTGACGTCGGCGGTGCCGGCTGCCGTCAGCTCGCGGTGCAGCACCTTGTGCGTCGCCGTGCGGGGAAGGTCGTCGACGAGGCGTACGTAGCGCGGCCGTGCCTTGGGTGACAGGTCCGCCTGCTCGTCGAGGAAGCGCTCGAAGTCATCCGCGCCGAGCTCGCCCCGGAGCACCAGCGCTGCAGCCACTTGGTCGCCGGACCGTTCGTCGGGCACGGCGTAGACGGCGGCCTGGTCGATCGCGGGGTGCCGCAGCAGGATCCGCTCGATCGGCGCGCACGCGAGGTTCTCGCCGTCGACCCGGAGCCACGCGGCCGTACGCCCGGCGAACCAGACCCAGCCGTCGGCGTCCCGATACGCGAGATCGCCCGACCAGTACATGCCGCCGCGCATCCGCTCGGCGGTCGCCTCGTCGTCGTTGTAGTAGCCCGCGAACTGGCCGGCACCCGTCGTGTTGACGAGCTCTCCGACGCACTCGTCGAGGTTCAGCACCTTGCCGTCGGGGTCGAGCTCGGCGCGGGGGCACTCGATACCGGTCTCGGGATCGAGCACCGCGACACCGTCGCCGGGCCAGCCCAGCGCACCGGCCGGAGTGCCCTCGATCCGGCTGACGATGACGGCGTTCTCGGTCGAGCCGAACCCGTCGACCACGACGCACCCGAACCGCTCGGCGAAGGCGCGGATGTCACGATCGCCGGCCTCGTTGCCGAACACGAGACGCAACGGGTTGTCAGCGTCATCCGGGCGCTCGGGCGTGGCCAGCACGTACGTCAGGGGCTTCCCGACGTATGACGCGTAGGTCGCGCCGAAGCGGCGCACGTCGGACAGGAACTCCGACGCCGAGAACTTCTCGCGCAGGGCCACGGCGGCACCCGTGACGAGCGCGGGCGCCCAGCCCGCCATGACGGCGTTGGAGTGGAACAGCGGCATCGCGACGTAGTGCACGTCGTCGGCGGTGAGCCCGAAGCGCTCGCTGAGGTACGCCCCGGGGTAGGTCACCTTCTCGTGCGTGATGCGGACCGCCTTGGGCCGGCCGCTGGTGCCCGACGTGAAGATCAGCATGAAGAGCGAGCTGTCGGTCGGCGTCGCGTCAACGACCGTGCCGGTCCTTGAGCTTGTCGAAAGGTCGTCGGTGTCGAGCACCTGGATGCCCGGCAGATCGAGCCCGTCCAGCAGGTGCCGCTGGGTCGCGTCGGTGAGCAGCACCTGCACGTCCGCCCGCTCGAGGTCGGCGACGATCGCCTCGCCGCGTCGCGTGCTGTTGATCCCCACGGCGACGTGCCCGCCAAGACCCGCAGCGGCCAGGCCGAGGAGCATCTCCGGGGTGTTGTCCATCAGCAGGCCGACGTGCGGCGGCCGCTCCGGGTCGAGCAGCCGCTCCAGCGCCGCAGCGCGCGCCGAGGCATCGGCGACGAGCTCCCGCCACGTCCACGTACGTTCGTGGGTCAGCAGCGCCGGGCTGTCCTGCTCGGCTCGCGACAGGAGGAGGTCGCGTATGGTCACGCGGGTCCGGCGGCCAGGAGCCGGCCGAGGCGCAGCGCCTGCTCCGTCGCGCCGCCGTACTGCTGCTCCCAGCGCGTCGCTGCGGTGAAGTAGCGGTGCGCGACGCCGTCGAGGTCGACGCCCACGCCGCCGTGGACGTGCACCGTCGTGTGCGCGATGCGGTGCCCGGCGTCGGCGGCCCAGAGCTTGGCCGTCGCGATGGCCTCCTCGGCGGGGAGTCCCTCGGCGAGCTGCCAGGCCGCCTGCCACAGCGTGAGGCCCTGGAAGCGGGTGTCGATGTAGCCGTCGGCGAGCCGCTGCGAGACCGCCTGGAACGTCGCGATCGGCCGGTCGAACTGCTGTCGCGTCTTGGCGTACTCGGCGGTCAGAGCGACCGCACCCTCTGTCACGCCGAGCTGCACGGCGCACGAGGCGACGGTCAGCAGGTCGACCAGACGGGATGCTCCGTCGAGGCGCCGGTCGGCCGGCACGCGTACGTCGGTGAGCTCCACGAGGCCGACGACGTCTCCGTCGCTCAGGTGCTGGTCCTGCACGCTGAGGCCGGCGGTGCCGGCGTCGACGAGGAACACGGCGGTGCCATCAGGCGTCGACGCGCTCACCAGGAACGCGGTCGCGACGGTGGCCGCCGGGACGAGGTACTTGGTGCCGGTCAGGACGTACGCCGCACCGTCCGCGACCGCCGTGGTCGTCGGCGAGGTGGGGGCGTGGTCGTGCTCCTCGGTGATCGCGCAGCTCAGCACGTCGGCGGCGAAGCCGGTGCGCTGCTGCTCGGCGCTGCCGTGCTCGCTGAGGAACAGGCGGGCGGCGGCGTCCGTCGCGAGCGGCACCGGAGCCACCGTGCGGCCGACCTCGACGAGCACCCGGCACAGCTCGACGAAGCCGAGGCCCGCGCCGTCGTACGCCTCGGGGGTCGTCAGGCTGCGCAGGCCGGCGTCGCCGAGCGCACGCCACAGCACGGGGTCGAAGCGGTTGCCGGCGGCCTCGACCTCGGCCAGCCGCTCGGGCTTGGTGTGGTCGGCCAGGATCGTCGCCGCCAAGGTGGCGGCGTCGTCGGCCTCGGGGGAGAAGGTGAAGTCCATGTCGCTCCTCAGCGCTGCGCGGCCGGGAGGCCGAGTCCGACGTAGCCGATGATGTCGCGCTGGATCTCGTTGGTGCCGCCACCGAACGTCATGACGAGCGACGAGCGGAAGTAGCGCTCGAGCCGGCCGGCGAGCACGGCGCCGGGGGAGTCCGCGGCGATGCCGGCAGCGGGTCCGACGACCTCCTTCAACGCGCGGTAGACCTCGATCGCGAGCTCCGAGCCGTAGACCTTGATCGCCGACGCATCGGCAGGCGAGAGCGTATCGATCTCGGTCGCGAGCTTCCAACCCATCAGCGTCAGCGCGTCGGTGCGTGCCTGCGCCCGGCCCAGCAGGATCTGCACCCACTCGTGGTCGATGACGCGTACGCCGTTGGCGTCCTTGGTCTGCTGCGCCCAGTCGGTGACGAGCTCGATCGAGTGCACGAGCGGCGCCGACGAGGTCAGGGCGACCCGCTCGCGGTTGAGCTGGTTGGTGATCAGCGCCCAGCCGCCGCCGCGACCGCCGATGAGGTTGTCGGCCGGCACGCGTACGTCGTCGTAGTAGGTCGCGCTCGTGCCGACGCCCGCGATCGTGTGGACCGGCGTGTAGGAGAAGCCCTCGGCGTCGGCAGGCACGAGGATCATCGACAGGCCCTTGTGCCGCGGCAGATCGGGATCGGTGCGGCACGCCATCCAGATCCAGTCGGCGTACTGGATCAGCGAGGTCCACATCTTCTGGCCGTTGATGACCCACTCGCCGGTCGCCTCGTCGAGCTCGGCCCGCGTACGTAGCGAGGCCAGGTCGGTGCCGGATCCGGGCTCGGAGTAGCCGATCGAGAAGTGCAGCTCGCCCTGGACGATCCGGGGCAGGAAGTACTCCTTCTGCTCCTGCGTGCCGTAGCGCATGATCGTCGGGCCGACCGTGTTGAGCGTCAGGTAGGGGATCGGCACGCCCGCGACCGCGGCGACGTTGGTGAAGATCAGCTCGTCGACCATGGAGCGGTTCTGCCCGCCCCACTCCTCGGGCCAGCCCATGCCGAGCCAGCCGTCGGCGCCGAGCTGGCGGATGACGTCCTTGTAGACCGTGACGTCGCCGAACTCCCCGGAGGACGCGGCGAGGGCGGCCCTTCGCTCGGGGGTGACCAGCTCGGAGAAGTAGCCCTTCAGCTCGTCACGAAGGCGGAGCTGGTCGGCTGTCAGGGCGACGTACATGTGGTAAAACTATAACGTGTTCTCGTTTTGGTCCACTACGGCCCGTGATTTCGGAGGCAAATCGTGACTGAGACCCGCGTACTCGACGCCGGCTCCGTGCCGCAGCGCTTCGCCCGTGGCTGGCACTGCCTCGGCCTCGAACGGGACTTCACCGACGGCAAGCCGCACTCCGTGCAGGCGTTCGGCGGCAAGCTCGTGGTGTGGAGCGACTCCCAAGGCGAGCTGCACGTCCTCGACGGCTACTGCCGGCACATGGGCGGCGACCTCACGCAGGGCACCGTCAAGGGCGACGAGATCGCCTGCCCGTTCCACGACTGGCGCTGGGGCGGCGACGGCAAGTGCAAGGCCATCCCCTACGCCAAGCGCGTACCCCTCCGTGCCCGGACGCAGCGCTACGAGAGCGTTGTCCGCAACGGCATGCTGATGATCTGGCACGACCCGGAGGGCAGCGCCGCCGATCACGAGGCCCTGCCGCCGGTGCTCGAGGGCGTCGGCACCGACAAGTACACCGAGTGGACCTGGAACGTCATCGAGGTCGACAACGCGCACTGCCGCGAGATCATCGACAACGTCGTCGACATGGCGCACTTCTTCTACATCCACTTCGCGTTCCCCACGAACTTCCGCAACGTGTTCGAGGGCGACAAGGCGACGCAGTTCATGGAGTCGACCGGCCGGCCCGACATGAAGGCCGAGGGCTACGGCGACGAGGACCTCGTGCTCAAGTCCGAGGCGACCTACTTCGGGCCGTCCTACATGATCAACTGGCTCGACACCGACTACAAGGGGTTCCTGACCAAGGTCATCCTGATCAACTGCCACATCCCGACGGGCCCCAACTCGTTCAACCTCCAGTACGGCCTCTGCGTCGAGAAGCCCGAGGGCGTCGACGAGGCCACCGCGAAGTACATCGGTGACAAGTACGCCGAGACGTTCGAGCAGGGGTTCCTGCAGGACGTCGCGATCTGGCAGAACAAGGCGCCGGTGCAGAACCCGCTGCTGTGCGAGGAGGACGGCCCGGTCTACCAGCTGCGCCGCTGGTACGAGCAGTTCTACGTCGACAAGGCCGACATCGAGCCCGAGATGGTCGAGCGGTTCGAGTTCGAGGTCGACACCACCAAGGCCAACGAGAACTGGCGGGCCGAGGTCGCCGAGAACCTCGCACGCAAGGAGGCCGAGGATCGCGCCGCCGCGGAGAACGACAGCGCCGTCGAGACGGCTGACGCCTGATGGCGTACATCGTTCCCACGCTCCGGGAGACCCTGGAGGACCGGCAGCTCTACACCCGCAGCAGCCTGTCGGAGGTGACCTGCCGGCAGTGCCAGGCGCGGGTCATGGTGCGCAAGAACAGCGAGCACCACACCTCCATCCAGTGGACCCGTGAAGCCGTCGAGACCTGCGCGGTCTTCTCCGACCTCGACCAGCGCGAGGACGGCCGACCGGTCCACACCGCGTGCCCGCAGCTCGTGGCGTCGATCGAGTACGCCGTGAGCGAGGGCATGGTCACGGTCGGCACCGGAGTCGACCCGGCCGGCTCCGACCGGGACCTCCAGGCCGATGACTGACGACTCCTTCGAGCTGGAAGTGCTCGACGTCATCGAGGAGACCACCGAAGCCCGCTCGGTCGTCCTCGACCCCGGCGAGCACCGCGAGCACTTCGGCTACACGCCCGGACAGTTCCTCACCGTCGCCGTGCCCAGCGACCGCACGGGCCTCGTCGCGCGCAGCTACTCCTTGTCGTCGACCCCGGCCGAGGACGGTCCGCTGACCATCACGGTCAAGCGCACACCTGATGGGTACGCCTCGGGGTGGATCTGCTCCGAGCTGCGCCCGGGCGACCGGCTCCGGGTGCTCCCGCCGAGCGGCATCTTCACGCCCAAGAACCTCGACGCCGACCTGCTGCTGTTCGCCGGCGGCAGCGGCATCACCCCGGTCATCTCGATCATCCGTACGTGCCTGGCCCGCGGGTCCGGCCGCATCGTGCTGTTCTACGCCAACCGCGACGAGCGCTCCGTGATCTTCGGGTCAGCGCTCAAGGAGCTCGCCGCCGAGCACCCTGACCGCCTGCAGGTCGTTCACTGGCTCGAGTCCGTGCAGGGCCTGCCGTCGCAGGACCAGCTGCGGGCATTCGCCGCCCAGTACGTCGACCGCGACGCGTTCGTGTGCGGTCCGGCACCGTTCATGGCGGCGACCGTGGCCGCGCTCAAGGAGCTCGAGTTCCCCCGTGAGCGTCGGCACCAGGAGAAGTTCGTCTCGCTCGGCGGCAACCCGTTCGAGACCTCCGCCGAGCGCGAGCCCGGTGCTGACGACGCCGAGGACGAGGCGCCGGCTGCTGCGCCGTCGTCGATCGGACAGGTGCACCTGCAGGTCGACCTCGACGGCGTCGACTACGAGTTCGACGACTGGCGGCCCGGCACGACGTTGCTGGAGCACCTCGAGAGCAAGGGCATCAAGGCGCCCTACTCGTGCCGTGAGGGCGAGTGCTCCGCGTGCGCGATCCGGCTGCTGGAGGGCGAGGTCACGATGCGCGCCAACGACATCCTCGAGGACGAGGACCTGGCCGACGGCATCCGCCTCGGCTGCCAGAGCGAGCCGGCGTCCGAGAAGGTCCGGGTGACCTACTCGTGACCGAGAAGCCGCAGAACACCGAGATCCCCGCAGCCCTGGCCGCCGGTGACGTCACGTCGTGGTCGGACGAGGTCGACGTGCTCGTCATCGGCGCGGGCATGGCAGGCACGGCTGCGGCGATCGAGGCGGCCACCGCCGGGGCGCGGGTCCTGGTCATCGACCGCGGCGGCCCCCTCTCGTGCACCAGTGCCATGGCCGGCGGTCACTTCTACCTCGGCGGCGGCACCCCGGTGCAGCAGGTCTCGGGCTACGACGACAGCCCCGAGGAGATGGCCAAGTACCTCCAGGCGGTCTCGCCCGACTGCGACCCCGAGAAGATCCGGCTCTACAGCGAGGACAGCGTCGAGCACTTCGGCTGGCTCGAGTCGCTGGGCTTCGAGTTCGAGCGCTCGTTCTACCCCGACAAGAGCGTCATGGCGCCAGGCACGCAGGGCGTCATGTTCACCGGCAACGAGAAGGTCTGGCCGTTCCACGACATCGCGAAGCCCGCACCGCGTGGCCACCAGCCCCCGGTCGTGGGCGACTCGGGTGGCGGCGCGCTGGTGCTCGACCTCGCGCTCAAGAAGCTCGACGAGCTCGGTGTCGAGGTCCGCTTCGAGACCGGGGCGACGGCGCTGGTCACGGAAGGTGATCGTGTCGTCGGGGTGACCTGGAAGCGATTCACCGAGACCGGTGCCATCAGCGCCGGCGCGGTGGTCATCGCCGCGGGCGGCTTCGTCATGAACCCCGACATGGTGCACGCGTTCGCGCCGCCGCTCGAAGCGCTGCTCGCCCGTGGCATGGCGCTCGGCAACACGTACGACGACGGCCTCGGCATCCGGCTCGGCGAGTCGGTCGGCGGCGCGACTGAGCACATGGACGGCGCCTTCCTGACCGCGCCGTTCTATCCACCCGGTCACCTCGTCTCCGGGATCTGCGTCAACAACCGGGGCGAGCGCTTCGTCGCCGAGGACTCCTACCACTCACGGACCTCGGCGTTCGTCTTCGACCAGCCCGAGCAGAAGGCGTGGCTGATCCTCGACTCCGAGCAGATGGCCGAGCCGGCGTACGGGCTGCAGCCGCTGGTCGACGGCTGGGAGACCGTCGCCGAGATGGAGGTGGGCCTCGGCGTGCCGGAGGGCTCGCTGGCCCGCACGCTCGACGACTACAACACGGCGGCGCGCGACGGCAAGGACCCGGCGTTCCACAAGGCGGCGGAGTACGTCGTGCCGCTCGACCAGCCGCCCTACGGCGCGTACGACCTGACGCCGGGGCAGGCGTTCTACTCCGGCTTCACGTGCGGCGGGCTGCGTGTCGACCACGACGGACAGGTGCTGCGCGACGACCGCAGCGTCGTCTCCGGCCTCTACGCCGCAGGCGCCTGCGCCTCCAACATCGCGGTCGACGGCAAGGGCTACGCGTCCGGGACCCAGCTCGGCGAGGCCTCGTTCTTCGGTCGCCGGGCCGGGCGTCACGCGGCGAGCAGAACCGCCAAAGACGTAACGCAGGTCACATCAGGTCGTTACTCTTCTGAAGTCGCCACGGCACCATCGACAGGCGTTCTCCCCAGCGGGTCCCGTCACCCCGGAGCCGACGGACCACAGGAGGAGCCATGGGTCTGAGCGTCGCATCCGTGGTCCGTGGACCCGGACACATCGCCGCGATGGCGTGGGACGTCCTCAAGCTGACGTTCACCACGCGCTTCCAGTTCCGCGAGTACGTCGAGCAGGCCTGGTTCGTCGCGAGCGTGACGCTGATGCCGACGATCCTCGTCTCGATCCCGTTCGGCGCGGTCATCGCGCTCCAGGTCGGCAACCTCACCGGACAGCTCGGCGCCCAGTCGTTCGCCGGTGCCACCGCGGTACTCGCGACGGTGCGTGAGGCGGCACCGATCGCCGCCGCGCTGATCATCGCGGGCGCGGCCGGCTCGGCGATCTGCTCCGACCTCGGCGCGCGCAAGATGCGCGAGGAGATCGACGCCATGGAGACCCTCGGCATCGACCCCATCGCCCGGCTCGTCGTGCCGCGCGCCCTCGCGACCGTCACCGTGGCGGTGCTCATGAACGGCATCGTCATCACCGCGGGCATCGCGGGTGGCTACTACTTCACCGTCATCGTGCAGGGCGGCTCCGCCGGCGCGTTCCTCGCCTCGTTCACGGCCCTGGCCACGCTGCCGGACATCTACGTCTCGATGATCAAGGCGGCGATGTTCGGCTTCCTCGCGGCGATCGTCGGGTCCTACAAGGGCCTCAGTGCCGGAGGCGGTCCCGCCGGTGTCGGCCGGGCCGTCAACGAGTCGGTGATCCTCTCGTTCATGCTGCTGTTCCTGCTGAACTCGATCATCACGGCGCTCTACTTCCAGTTCGTCCCCCAGGCAGGCCTCTGATGAGCGTCCTCACCGAGATCCGCACGTCGGCCGTCAAGTCCGGGCGCACGCGCCTGGAGACGATGGGCGACCAGCTGCTGTTCTACGCCCGCGCGCTGAGCTGGGTACCCAAGGTGGTGAGCAGCTATCGCAAGGAGGTCGCCAAGACGCTGGCCGAGGTCGTGTTCGGTGTCGGCGCCCTGTCCGTCATCGCCGGCACGGTGGGCGTCATCGCGTTCCTCGCCTTCTTCGCCGGCACCGAGGTCGGCCTCCAGGGCTACGCCTCGCTGAGCCAGATCGGCGTCGCCAAGTTCACGGCGTTCATCTCGGCCTACTTCAACACCCGCGAGGTGGCACCGCTGGTCTCGTCGATCGCCCTGGCGGCGACCGTCGGCTGCGGCTACACCGCCCGGCTCGGCGCGATGCGGATCTCGGAGGAGATCGACGCCCTCGAGGTCATGGGCGTCCCGTCGTTGCCGTTCCTCGTGACGACCCGCATGATCGCCGGCTTCATCGCGGTGATCCCGCTCTACACCGTCGCACTGCTGGCCTCCTACCTCTCGCCGCGGCTCATCACCGTCATGATCTACGGCGAGTCGGCGGGCACCTACGACCACTACTTCCGGCAGTTCCTGCCGCCCGTCGACATCCTGTGGTCGTTCGGCAAGATGCTCGTCCTGGCGATCGCGATCATCCTGATCCACTGCTACTACGGCTACACCGCGTCGGGCGGTCCCGCCGGGGTCGGCCTGGCGGTCGGCAAGGCGATCCGCTCGTCGATCGTCACCGTCGTGGTCGCCAACTTCTTCCTGAGCTTCGCGATCTGGGGCTCGACGACGACCGTGCGGATCACGGGGTAGCCATGCTGGTCAACCTCGTCCACGACACTCCCCGGGAGCACCGACGGCTCTGGCTCGCCGGTGTGACCTACCTCGTCTCGATCGCGCTGCTGATCGGGTTGTCGATCGCGATCTACGACAAGGCGTTCACCTCCAGCACCAACGTGACGGTCGTGGCCGATCGTGCCGGACTGCAGCTGGCGAGGTTCAGCGACGTACGCCTGCACGGTGCCCTCGTGGGCCACGTCAAGAGCATCGCGAGCGACGGCAAGCGGGCTCGCATCACGCTCGCGCTCAACCCCGACTCCGCGCGCACGATCCCCAGCAACGTCGAGGTGCAGATCCTGCCGACGACGCTGTTCGGCCGCAACTACATCGAGCTGATCCCGCCCAAGACCGGCACGGCAACAGGCCAGACCCTCCGCGACGGCTCGGTCGTCCCGCACGAGCGGGTCACGACCAACGTCGCGCTGCAGAGCATCCTCGCCAACCTCTTCCCGTTGCTGCGCTCCGTGCGGCCCGCCGACCTCAACGCGACGTTGTACGCCATCGCGCACGGCCTGCAGGGCAAGGGCGACCAGCTCGGCGACACGTTCGAGGTGCTGGACGACTACCTCAACCGGGTCAACGTCAAGCTGCCCACCCTCAAGAAGGACCTGTCGCTGCTGTCGGAGGTCTCCCAGACGTACGACCTGGCCGCACCCGACCTCATCCGGCTGCTGCGCAACGCGACCGTGACGGCCAAGACCCTGACCGACAAGCAGGGCCAGCTCGACCGGGCGCTCGGCAGCATCACCGGGCTCGCCACGACCGCGCGCGTCACGCTGGCCGAGAACGAGAAGGCGTTGATCGCGCAGACCCAGTCGGGCCGTCCGCTGCTCAGGCTCCTCGACACCTACTCGCCGGAGCTCAAGTGCGTGCTGGTGGGTCTCGACCGGCAGCGGCCGAACGCCACCAACGTCTTCCAGGGCGGCATCATCCACCAGACACTCGAGCTGGGTGCGCCTCAGCGCACCGCCTACACGGCGGCTGACGCACCGGAGTACGGCGAGGTCGGCCACGGTCCGTGGTGCCTCGGCCTGCCCGACAACTACAAGGTGCCGGCTCCGTTCCTGCCCCTCAAGGACGGCTCCAACAAGGACGATCCCGACGGCGGCATCAAATGACAAGCCGTGACACGACGTTCGCCATCGCGGCGATCAAGCTGGGGATCTTCACGCTGGTCTCGGTCCTGGTGACCGCCGGCCTGGTCGTGATCATGGGCGGCTTCGGGCTCGGC
The DNA here is from genome assembly GCF_001428805.1 of Aeromicrobium sp. Root236. Lineage (NCBI taxonomy): Bacteria > Bacillati > Actinomycetota > Actinomycetes > Propionibacteriales > Nocardioidaceae > Aeromicrobium > Aeromicrobium sp. Root236. The sequence continues at coordinate 2,648,557 of NZ_LMIS01000001.1, forward strand.
TCCCAGGTCGAGTACAAAGCCGTGTTCACGAGTGCCTCGGAGCTGACCTCAGGTGACGACGTCCGCATCGCCGGCGTCATCGTCGGCAAGGTCAAGGACGTCAAGATCTACCACCGCGACCAGGCGCTCGTGACGTTCAAGGTCCAGGACGACGTCCCCATCACGGAGGACACCCACGCGAGCATCCGGTTCCTCAACCTGATCGGCGACCGCTACATGTCCCTGACGGAGGGCAAGGAAGGCGCGACGCGGCTGCGCCCCTCGGCGACCCTGCCGGTCGACCGCACCACCCCGGCGCTCAACCTGACGGAGCTCTTCCAGGGCTTCCAGCCATTGTTCGCGGCGCTGCGCCCCGAGGACGTCAACGAGCTGTCGCTCAACCTCATCCAGGTGCTCCAGGGTGAGGGCGGCACCGTGCAGCAGCTGCTGGCCAACACGGCGTCACTGACCGACACGCTGGCCGACCGCGACCAGCTCATCGGCGACGTGATCACCAACCTGAGCACCTTGATGACGACGGTCGACGACCACCACCAGCAGCTCGACGAGCTGTTGACGAGCATGCGCTCGTGGTTCGGCGACCTGTCCAAGGACCGCAAGGTCATCGGGTCGTCCCTGACCAACATCTCCGCGGTCAGCAAGTCGGTCGCCGACCTGCTGACCGACGGCCGGCCGCTCCTCAAGCAGGACGTCGCCCAGCTGCGGCGCCTCTTCACGGTGCTCGCGAAGCCGCAGAACAAGGCGTACCTCGACAAGACCCTCGACGAGCTGCCGTCGATGCTCGCCAAGCAGACCCGCATCGGTGTCTACGGGTCTTGGTACAACTACTACCTCTGTGAGTTCCACGGCGGCGTGGTCCTGCCGAGCGCGATCATGGACGCGATGCCGGCCGAGGCGCGCAAGCAGATGACGGACTTCACGATCTACAGCCAGGCAAAGAGGTGTCAGTGATGGCACGTCGCAATGACTCCCGCATCCTCCAGATCGGCATCATCTCCCTCGCGGTGCTGCTGCTCGTGATGGTCGCGTCGTTCAACCTGCAGAAGCTGCCCTGGCTGCGCGGCACGACCTATCACGCCGAGCTCACCGACGCGTCCGGCCTGCGCACGGGCAGCGAGGTCCAGGTCGCCGGCATCCGCGTCGGCCGGGTCAACAAGATGCGGATCGGCACCAAGAAGGTCATCGTCGACTTCGACGTCTCGGGGGCGACCCTGGGCCGCTCGACGCGCGCCAGCGTCGAGGTCAAGAGCCTGCTGGGCGAGAAGTTCCTCAACATCAAGCCTCAGGGCAGCGGCACGATGGCGGCCGGCGCGACGATCCCGTTGTCACGCACCGACGTCACGTTCGACATCGTCAGCACGCTGGGTGAGCTGACGACGCAGACCGAGCAGACCAACAAGAAGAACCTCACGACAGCCCTCGACTCGCTCGCCGAGGTCGTGAACTCGGCGGCCCCCGAGGTGCACACGAGCTTCAGCGGACTGTCCCGCCTCTCCAAGACGATCGCGTCGCGCGACGAGGAGATCGAGAAGCTGCTGCAGCGCTCGAGCAACGTCACCAAGCTCCTCGACGAGCGCAAGGGCGACCTCGTGACGCTGATGAAGGAAGCCAACCTCGTCTTCCAGGAGCTGCAGGCGCGCAAGCAGACGATCCACGAGCTGCTCATCAACGCCAACAACCTGGCCGCCGAGCTGAAGGGCCTGGTCAAGGACAACCGCGAGCAGCTCAAGCCGACCCTCGACAAGCTCGAGAACGTGCTGTCGTTCCTGCACGCCCGCGAGGACCAGATCGAGACGCTCGTCCACAACTATGGCCCGTACGTCAACATCCTCGGCAACATCGTCGGCAGCGGCCCGTGGTTCGACGCGTACGTCCCCAACATCACGGGCGTGTTCACCGGCGAGTTCCTGCCGTCCAAGCCGAAGCCCGGGGGTGGCAAATGAGGGGCTTGAGCACGCGCATGCAGGTCGTCGGCGCAGCGGTCGTCGCGGCGATGCTGCTGCTCGTCGCCTGGGTCGTCGTGCCCGGCGAGCCGTCGCGCACCGTCACGGTCCACTTCGATCGCGCGGTCGGCGTCTATCCCGGCACGCACCTGAGGATCATGGGCGTACGCGTCGGTGAGGTCACCTCGGTGGTCCCGGAGGGCAGCAGTGTCCGGGTCACGATGACGTACGACTCCGAGTACAAGCTGCCGGCCGACGCCAAGGCCGCGGTCGTGACCCCGACCCTCGTGGCCGACCGCTACGTCCAGGTCTTCCCTGCGTACTCCAAGGGCCCGGCGATGCCGGACCACGGCGACATCCCGCTCTCGCGCACCCAGACGCCGATCGAGCTCGACCGGATGTTCAAGTCGCTCGACGACCTCGCAGTGACCCTGGGCCCGAAGTCGGGGTCGACCAAGGGCGCGCTCGACAACCTGCTGTCGGCCGGCGCCAAGGCGCTCGACGGCAACGGCGCTCTCGGCTCCAAGACGATCCGCAACCTGTCGAACGCCGCCGAGGTGTTCGCCGACAACCGCGGCCCGCTGTTCGACAACGTCCGAGCCTTGGCGCAGATCACCGACACGCTCGCCGAGAACGACACCACCGTGCAGACGTTCGTCAAGGACTTGTCGTCCGTCTCGGGCCAGCTCGCGGGCGAGCGTGACGAGCTCAAGGACGTCCTGGCGTCGCTCGCCAACGTGCTCGGGACGGTGCAGGGCTTCGTGCACGAGAACCGCGCGACGCTCGGCAAGGACATCAACCTGCTGGGCAGCCTGCTCGAGCGGGTGGACCGGCAGAAGGACGCCCTCGGCCTCGTCGTCCAGAAGGGCTCGCTGGCGATGAGCAACCTGGCCCTCGCGTTCGAGCCGAGCACGGGCACGTACGGGTCCCGCGTGCAGATCGCACCGGGACTGCAGTTCCGTCCCGACCAGTTCCTGTGCCAGACGTTGGTCAACATCGGTACGCCCGAGGCGATCTGCTCGACCATCACCAACCTGCTCCAGCCGATCCTCCCTGCGACGTCGGGCAAGTCGGCGACGCCGCAGAAGCCGGCCGCGAAGCCCGACGCCACGGCGCCGGCGCCCACGCCGCAGCAGCCCTCGTCGGGCCCCAAGAGTGGCCTGCCGGCACTGCTCGAGCTGCTGGGAGGTGGCGCATGAGGAAGCTCCGACTCGGCGCCGTCATGGGCACGCTGCTGGCGCTCCTGCTCAGCGGCTGCGGCTTCAGCGGCATCTACGACGTCCCGCTGCCCGGCAACAAGGTCAACCACGACAACGGGTTCACGGTCAAGGCCGACTTCGCCGACGCGCTCAACCTCGTCCCGCGTTCCTCCGTGATGGTCGGCGACGTGCCGGTGGGCCAGGTCGAGTCGGTCACCCGGGTCGGCTGGCACGCCCGTGTCACGATGCTGGTCCGCAAGGACGTCATCCTGCCTGCCGACGCCGAGGCGCAGATCCGTCAGACCAGCCTGCTCGGCGAGAAGTTCGTCGCGCTGTCCGCGCCTCCGGCCGATCCCGAGGGCAAGCCCGCCGCCACCGAACGGCTCGGTCCCAACGACCTCATCCCCATCGCTCGCACGGGCCGCAACCCTGAGGTCGAGGAAGTCCTCGGCGCCCTGTCACTCGTGCTGACGGGCGGTGGCGTCGGCCAGATCCAGAGCATCACCCACGAGCTCAACAAGATGATGGACGGTCGTACGGGCAAGATCCGCGACGTCCTGGGCCAGGTCGGCACCCTCGTCAGGACGCTGAACTCGCAGAAGGGCGACATCGTCCAGGCGATGGAGTCGATCAACGGGCTCAGCAGCACCCTCGTCGCCGAGAAGCAGACCATCGGCGACGCCCTCGACGCCGCCGGCCCTGCGATCAACGTCCTGCGCGAGCAGCACACGCAGCTGGTCAAGATGCTGTCGGAGCTAGACAGCCTCGGCGACGTCGGCACCCGCGTGATCAACGAGACCAAGGACGACCTGATCGCGGAGCTGGCCCACCTCGAGCCGGTCCTCCGCGAGCTGTCCGACACCGGCGACTCGCTCGTACCGGGTCTCGTCGCCGCCGCCAGCTACCCGTTCCCCATGGACGCGGCCGCCGCCATCAAGGGCGACTTCGCCAACGTCGTGTTCAAGCTGCAGATCAAGCTCACCCCGGTCAGCGAGGGCGGCCTGATCCCGACGACCCTGCAGGACGTCGTCACGTTGTGCCGCGCCACACCGCTCGCCCCGATCTGCTCACCCGCAGGCGATGCCGTGGAGCAGCTGTGCTCGGTGCTCGGCTCGCTGCCGCTCTGCAAGGACACCGATGCCAGCGAGGTCGCCGCCGCGTTGGCCAACCTCGAGAAGGGCTCCGGCACCAAGAAGCCGCCCGCCTCGTCGGGCTCCCCGGACAAGCCGGGCACCACGACACCCACGCCGGGGGCAACCGGCGGCGGTTCGGGCGGGACGCTGGCGCAGCTGCTCGAAGGACTGCTGGGAGGCGGATCGTCATGAGGCGAGGCATCAAGGTCAGGCTCATCGCGTTCGTGCTCCTGAGCGCGCTCGGCACGCTCTACATCGGCGCGTCCTACCTCGGCTTCGTCGACCAGGCACTGGGCCGCGGCTACACGGTGCACGTGCTCCTGCCGAGCTCCGGCGGCCTCTACGAGGGCAGCGAGGTCACGTATCGCGGCGTCAGGATCGGCAAGGTCGCCAAGATGGACGTCGACAACGACGGCCTGAAGGTCGACCTCGCGCTCGAGCACGGCACCAAGGTGCCGGTCGGCTCGCCGGTGTTCGTGCACAACCTCAGCGTCGTGGGGGAGCAGTACGTCTCGTTCGAGCCGACCTCCAAGAAGGGCCCCGTGCTCAAGGACGGCGACACGGTGCACGGCACCAAGGAGAGCCTCCCGCTGGGTGAGGACGTCCTCCTGCAGGACCTCAGCCACTTCGTCTCGAGCCTCGACGGCAGCGAGCTCAACACCGTCGTCACCGAGCTCGGCACGATGTTCCGCGACAACGCCAGCCCGATCCGGTCCATGGTGGACAGCGCGCAGGAGTTCATCGAGTCGGCCGCGGCCAACGAGTCGGCGACGATGGACCTGCTGGACAACGCCCAGACCGTCCTCCAGACCCAGCAGGACCACTCGGCCGAGATCCGCTCGTTCGCCCGCGACCTCTCCGCCCTGACCGGTACGCTCGCGGCCTCGGACAGCGACATCCGGCGCATCCTCGCCAAGGGTGGCCCAGCCGCTGACGAGCTGAGGAGGTTGGTGAGCACGCTGCGCACTGAGCTGCCCCCGGCCCTCAAGCACCTGACGAGCGTCACCGAGGTGCTCGACGCCCGGCTGCCCGCCCTCGAGCAGCTGCTCGTCACGTTCCCGCGACTGATCGCGGCCGGGCCGTCGGCGCTGACCCCCGGCGACCAGAAGTTCGGCCGGGTCAACCTCAACCTCAACCAGAGTCCGGCCGCGTGCACCGAGGGATACCTGCCTCCCGGACAATGGCAGCCAACGTCGAAGGAGAGCTTCTTGCCGTACTACCCGGCCGAGTGCGCGTCCGGCCCACCGGTGAACATGCGTGGCATGAAGTACGCGCCCGACCCGATCGACTGGAAGAAAGAGCTCGCTGGGGGCGACGAGTGAGCCGTACGTCCGTGGTCAACGCGGTGCTCGGCGTGGTCCTGGTGGTGTTGTGCGCGTGGCTGGTGGTGTTCGTCGTGAGCGGTGACAAGGCTGCCCCGGGCACGACACCCGCGGAGTCCGTGGCCTCGGAGTACTCCGACATCACGCGGGCCGCGCGCGCCGAGACGATGGCATTCCTCTCGGTCGACCACAAGAAGATGGACGAGCTGACCGCTCGCGTCCTCGAAGGTGCCGCCGGGACGTTCAAGAAGCAGTACCAGTCGTCCGTGAAGTCGCTCAAGGACACCGCGATCGCCCAGGAGTCGATCTCCAAGGGCAGCGTCAACGAGATCGGGCTGAGCGAGGTCGACTCAGACGCCGCGACGGTCTTCGTCGCCGCGGCCAGCAAGGTGCAGAACAAGGGCACCAAGGGCAAGGTCGAGGACCGGGCCTGGCGGATCAAGCTCTCCATGGTCAAGCAGGGCGACCGTTGGCTCGTCTCCCAGCTCGAGTTCGTGGGCTGACATGGCGAAGGTGAAGCGCGACGAACGCGTCTGTCCGTTCTGCGCCGAGACGATCAAGGCGTCGGCGATCCGCTGCCGCTTCTGCCACTCGGACGTGACCCCGTTGGTCGAGCCCGAAGCGGCTGCGAAACCGCAGGTCAGGTCCCGGCCCAAGGCGCGAGCGGCCGCCGTCGAGCCGCCCGAGGCCGATGAGCCGGAGACCGAGGAGGCGGACGAGGCCGAGGCGTCCACGGCGTCGCCGAGAGCCCGGCTCGCGACCCTCTCGCTCCACCAGCGGCTGACCGTCGTGCTGGCCCTGCTCGTCGCGCTGGCCGCCGCGGGCGTCGGCACGATGTGGTGGCAGGCCGAGCATGGCTCCGCCACGGTCGCGCCCGGCGGCACGCTGGTCGGCGAGGACGCCCGCACCGAGGTGCTGGTCGCCGGCGCCGATCTCGCGCAGCGCACCCTGTCGTACGACTACAAGACGCTGGCCAACGACATGGAGGTCGCCCGCGCCCGGATGACGCCGTCGTTCCGCAAGCAGTACGACTCCACGATGGCCGAGGTCCGCGCCAACACGACGAAGAACAAGATCGTGCTCCAGACCGTGGCCGTCTCGTCCGCGATCATCAGCGCGACCGAGCACAAGGCGAGGGTCCTAGTGTTCGTCAACCAGACCACGACCGCCGGCACCGGCAAGAACGCCAACCAGCAGGCCCTCCAGAGCAGCCTCGTCATCACGCTGACCCGAGGCGGCGGCGACTGGGCCATATCCAAACTGAAGATGCTCGGCTAGGCTAGAACACGTTCTAGTTCTGGTCCTGTGAAGCGAGGAGGCGGATCGCTGATGGCAAGGGTTGAGGTCGATTTCGACGCGTGTGAGTCGAACGCCCTGTGTGAGGCAATGGCACCCGACATGTTCTTCGTCGACGACGACGACCTGCTGCAGGTCGAGGACCCGACGGTGACGGACGACAACCGGTCGCGCGTCGAGCGCGCCGTGGCCTCCTGCCCCAAGTCGGCGCTGCGCATCGTGGACGGCGCATGAGCGAGCGCCAGCTGGGGGTCCCCCCACGAGCCCTGCGAGTAGGGGGCGCGAACGGACGAAGTGTCATGCCGTCGCGTCCGTACGCTGCTCTTCTCACGGACGTGACGGCATGACGAGCACGTCCCTCGACGGCAAGGTCGCCGTCGTCACTGGGGCAGGCGCGGGCCTGGGCCGCGCCGAGGCGATCGCCCTGGCGACCGCCGGCGCGCGTGTCGTCCTCAACGACCTGCCGGGTGCCGCGGACGATGCAGCCTCGGAGATCAAGTCGCTCGGCGGCGAGGTGGCGGTCGCCGCCGGCGACGTGGGGGAGCGGTCGACCGCCGACCTGATGATGCAGACCGCCCTCGAGTCGTTCGGTGGCCTGGACATCGTGGTCAACAACGCAGGCGTGACCCGCGACCGGATGCTGTTCAACATGTCCGACGAGGAGTTCGACCTCGTGGTCCGCATCCACCTGCGCGGCCACTTCCTGCTCTCCCGCAACGCCGCCGCCCACTGGCGCCAGGTGGCCAAGGAGACGGGTGGCACGGTCGACGCGAGCGTCATCAACACCGCGTCCGAGGCGTTCCTCACGGGCTCACCCGGCCAGGCCAACTACGCCGCGGCCAAGGGCGGCATCGCCGCGCTGACCTTGACCACCGCGCGCGGGCTGTCCCGCATCGGCGTACGAGCCAATGCCATCTGTCCCCGCGCCCGCACAGCCATGACGGCCGACGTCTTCGGGCCTGACGAGTCCGGCAGCGCGGTCGATCCCTACAGCGCCGACCACGTGGCGCCCCTGGTCGCCTACCTCGCGTCGCCGGCCGCCAGCCGCATCAGCGGACAGGTGTTCGTCGTCTACGGCGGCATGGTCGCCCTCCTGGCGGCTCCTGTGGTCGAGCAGCGCTTCGACACCGAGGGCGATCTCTGGTCGGCCGACGAGCTCGACCGTACGCTCGGCGGCTTCTTCGCCGATCGCGACCCCGAGGTCTCGTTCGCCGCCGACTCGGTCCTCTCGCTCTAGCCCATCCACCCCACCTTCACTGAGGAGCACGATGTCCCGTCTCAAGGACAAGCACGCGATCATCACCGGCGCAGCCCAAGGACAGGGCGCCGCCATCGCGCGCGCGTTCGTCGGTGAGGGCGCCCGCGTCATCATCGCCGACGTCGCCGACGGCGAGGCCCTGGCCGAGGAGCTCGGCGAAGCAGCGGCCTACTGCCGCCACGACGTCAGCGATCCCGCCTCGTGGGACCAGCTCATGACCGACGCCGAGGGTCTGCTCGGTGCACCGATCAACGTCCTGGTCAACAACGCCGGCGTGCTGCGGTTCGGTGAGGTCGACACGATGCCGCTCGAGGACCTCGACCTGCTGATCAACGTCAACATGCGGGGCTGCTTCCTCGGCATGCGGGCCGTGTCGCCGGCGATGAAGCGCAACCGGCAGGGCTCGATCATCAACTGCTCGTCGGTCGAGGGGCTCGCCGGCATGGCGTCCCTGACGGCGTACACCGGCACCAAGTTCGCGATCCGCGGCATGACCAAGGCGGCGGCCGTCGAGCTCGGCGCCTACGGCGTACGGGTCAACTCGGTGCACCCGGGCATGATCGACACCGGCATGACCCGTGACGTCGGCGGTGAGGCCGCGATGCAGTGGGGAGCGACCCGCGTGCCCCTCGAGCGCGTGGGCACGCCGGACGACGTCGCGCCGCTGTACGTCTACCTCGCCGGCGACGAGAGCGGCTACACGACCGGCGGTGAGTTCGCGGTCGACGGCGGCGTCACGGCCACGCATTCGTTCTATCCCGGCAACAGCGGGCAGGGCGGCGCGTCGTGAGATGAGCGCCTCATCGAGGAGGCGCGTCGTTGACGATGTGTCAACGAGTGATACAACTCAGTTTCAGCCAGTCAACCGGAGGCGGCCCTTGCGCATCGCACTCATGTCCTACCGCAGCAAGCCACACTGCGGCGGTCAGGGCGTCTACGTACGCCACCTCAGTCGCGAGCTGGTGGCGCTGGGGCACACCGTCGAGGTGTTCTCCGGGCAGCCCTATCCGGAGCTCGACGAGGGCGTCACGCTGACCAAGGTCCCGTCGCTCGACCTCTACCGCGAGCCCGACCCTTTCCGCACCCCCTGGCCCAACGAGTACCGCGACCTCATCGACGTCGAGGAGGTCCTGACGATGTGGACCGCGGGCTTCCCCGAGCCCAGGACGTTCAGCAAGCGCGTGGCCCGGCTGCTCAAGGGCCGCCGGGACGACTTCGACATCGTCCACGACAACCAGACGCTCGGCACCGGCATGCTCGACATCGCCGAGCAGGGCTTCCCGTTGATCACGACGATCCACCACCCGATCACGTTCGACCGGCGCATCGACATCGCCAACGCGCCGACCCTCCGCAAGAAGCTGAGCCTGCGGCGTTGGTACGGCTTCCTAGGCATGCAGAAGAAGGTCGCCCGGCAGCTGCCCAAGATCCTGACGGTCTCCGAGTCGAGCCGGCGCGACATCGTCACCGACTTCGGCGTCGACCCGTCCCGCCTCGAGGTCATCACGCTCGGCGTCGACGACGTGTTCGTCCCGCCGACCGCGCCGCGCGTGCCCGGCCGCATCGTGGCGATGGCCAGCGCCGACGCCCCGATGAAGGGCATCGCCACGCTGCTCGAGGCGTTCGCCAAGCTGCGCACCGAGCGCGACGTCGAGCTGCTCCTGGTCACGACCCTCAAGGCCGGTGGCCGCACCGAGCGACTCATCGACGAGCTGGGCATCGCCGAGCACGTGTCGTTCGTCAACGGCATCACGGACGCCGAGCTGGTCGACGTCATGGGTTCGGCCGAGGTCGCCTGCGTGCCGTCGCTCTACGAGGGCTTCTCCCTCCCGACCGCCGAGCTCATGGCCTGCGCCACGCCGCTGGTCGTCAGCCGGGCCGGTGCGATCCCGGAAGTGGTCGGCGAGGACGGCGTCTGCGCCACGCTCGTGACCCCGGGTGACGTCGGAGAGCTCGAGGCCGCGATCGAGGAGCTGCTCGACGACCCGGCACGCCGTGAGGCGATGGGCCGGGCCGGTCGCGAGCGCGTCCTGGAGAAATTCAGCTGGCGGGCCGTCGCGAGTGCGACTGCCGCGGCGTACGAAGAGGTCATCGCCGCGAATGCGGCATCGGAACACAAGGGAGACAACCGTGCTGACGATTGATTTCGACCGCCTGGGCCTGCGCCCGGGCGACCGGGTGATCGACATGGGGTGTGGCGCCGGCCGCCACGCGTTCGAGATGTATCGCCGTGGCGCGGACGTCATCGCGTTCGACCAGGATGCCGACGAGCTGGCCGGCGTGCTCGAGCTGTTCGGCGCCATGAAGGAGGCCGGCGAGGTCCCTGAAGGCGCCTCCGCCGACATCAAGGAGGGCGATGCCTTGTCGCTGCCCTTCGCCGACGGCGAGTTCGACCGGGTCGTCGCCTCCGAGGTGCTCGAGCACATCCCCGCCGACATCCAGGCGATCGGTGAGCTCGTACGCGTGCTGCGCCCCGGCGGCACGATGGCCGTGACGGTGCCCCGCTGGCTGCCCGAGGTGGTCTGCTGGAAGCTGTCCGACGACTATCACAACACCCCCGGCGGCCACATCCGGATCTACTCCGACAAGGAGCTGATCGGCAAGCTCCAGAACGCCGGCATGACCTTCGAGGGCATCGACTACGCGCACGGCCTGCACTCGCCCTACTGGTGGCTCAAGTGTGCCGTCGGGGTCACCAACGACGACCACCCGCTCGTGAAGGCGTACCACCAGGTGCTGGTCTGGGACATCATGAAGACGCGGGGCTACAGCACCGCGACCCGCCTGGCCGAGAAGGCGCTCAACCCGCTGATCGGCAAGAGCATGGTCCTCTACCTCCGCAAGCCCGAGGCCTGATGCTGACCCCCGACCAGATCGCCCAGACGGCTGCCGGCATCGCTGCGATGCAGGAGCCCGACGGGGCGATCCCGTGGACCATCGGCGAGCACACCGACGCCTGGAACCACGTCGAAGGCGCCATGGCGCTCGTGGTCGGCGGGCAGCTGGAGGCCGCGGCGGCGGCGTACGACTGGTGCGCCCGCACGCAGCGTCCCGACGGGTCCTGGCCCATGAAGATCGTCGGTGGCCGGGTCGAGGACGCCAGCAGCGAGTCCAACATGGCGGCCTACATCGCCGTCGGGGTCCTGCACCACTGGGCGATCCGCCAGGACCGGGCGTTCGTCGACCGCATGTGGCCCGTCGTACGCCGCGCGCTCGACCTCGTCGTCGACCTGCAGCTCCCGTTCGGCGGCATCGCGTGGTCGCGGGAGTGGGACGCCGACGGTCCGGCCACGGTCAACCGTGAGGCCCTCCTAGCCGGCAGCTCGAGCATCTACCAGTCGCTGCGCTGTGGCGTCGTCCTGGCCGAGCTGATGGGGGAGCCGCAGCCGGAGTGGGAGCTCGCCGGCGGCCGGCTCGGTCACGCGCTCCGCGAGCATCGCGACCGGTTTCTCGACAAGTCGACATTTTCGATGGACTGGTACTACCCCGTGCTGGGTGGGGCGGTGCGCAGTCCGGCAGCCGAGGCGCTGCTCGCGTCGGAGTGGGACACGTTCGTCGTCGACGGGCTCGGGATCCGTTGCGTCAGCACCAACCCCTGGGTCACGGGTGCCGAGACGTGCGAGCTGGCCATGGCGCTCAAGGCGATCGGCGACGACCGGGCCGAGCAGCTGTTCGCCGACATGCAGCACCTCCGCACCGAGAGCGGTGACTACTGGACCGGCTTCGTCTTCCCCGAGAACGTCAACTGGCCTGCTGAGCAGACGACCTACACCGCGGCGGCGATGATCCTCGCGTGGGACGTGCTCACCGGCACGACACCGGGCGCCGGCGTGATGACCGGCCACGAGATCGGGGTCGACTTCGACGGCATCGCGTTCGAGTGCGACTGCCCGTCATCCGACCGGTTCGCCGGCGTCTCCCCGGGTACGCGCTAGCACCCGCATCGAGCCGACCGTCTCGCGCGGCTCGAACGCCCCGGAGGCAACCGCCCGCTGCCACACGTGGAACGGGGCCTGGCCGCCGTCCTCCGGCCGCTCGAAGACGTCGTGGATCACCAGGGCGCCGCCGGGGATGAGCCAGTGGGCGAAGCCGGTGTAGTCGTTCTGGGCGTGCACCTCGGCATGGCCGCCGTCGATGAACAGCAGGCTGACCGGGGTGCGCCACCACGTCGAGACGCTCGTCGAACGGCCGACGACCGCGGTCACCTGGTCCTCGAGCCCCGCCCGGGCGATCGTCCTGCGGAACACGGGCAGCGTGTCCATGAGGCCGAACTCGTCGTCGACGAGGGATGCGTCGTGATGCTCCCAGCCGGACTGGTTCTCCTCCGAACCCCGGTGGTGGTCGATCGTGAGCACGACCCCGCCGACCTCGCGTGCTGCGGCGCCGAGGTAGATCGCCGACTTGCCGCAATACGTACCGATCTCGAGAGCGGGTCCGTGGGGGAGCCGCTCGCGGGCGACGCGGTGCAGGAACGCGCCCTCGTCCTCCGGCATGAAGCCCTTGGCCGCGACGGCGTGGGCGAGCAGGTCAGCGGGCATCTCCGGGCTCATGGGGACAGTCTGCCCGCTGCGATCACTTGCGGGTGTGCCGGCCGCGACGCAGGGAGCGCGACTTCCGCAGCCGGGGCTGCCCCTCCTGGGTCTCGACGACGCCGGGGGGCAGCTCATGCGACTCGACCTGGCGCCATTCTCCGCCGAACCGCACCTCGGCGGCGAGGAGCGGGTCGGGCACCCAGCGCCCGGTCTTGGTCTCGAAGTAGGCCGCTGACCCACCGCTCAGGCGGACGACCTCGTCGCCGGCGGGCGTGCTCAGCAGGTAGTAGCGCATGCCGCCGCCTCATCACGTGTCCCCACGATCGCAAGCATGCCTCGCCCTTTCAACCCACCCTGCGCCCATTCTTCTGCATCCGGCGCGGTTTTGGAGTCAGTCTGTTCATATTTGACGGAGATCACACCGGGAATTGCCGGCCGACCCCAATCTGCGTATTTGCTGGCGAACCCGCAGGTCAGAGGAATACCGTGAACGAGTCAAGAGGGAGCTTGGCATGTCATGTAGCCCGTGACTGCGGTCCGCCGAAGGGAGATCCGGCCTCGGCCGGATTCGTCGGATCGACGTCGCGAGTCAACGTTCAGGCAGCTGAGGGACGTACGTGCATGCACCGAGGCGGGGGCCACCCTCTTGGTGACGACCAACCGAGAGGGAGCAACCAATGATCCGAGCAACTCAGATGAGACGGGCAGCCCTGGCGCTGGCCGGGGCAGTCACCATGATCGTGGCGACCACGGCACCGGCGAGCGCCGTGTGGTGGTGGCCGACGTCTCCGCCGCCTTCGTGCGGCGACACGATCTACAAGGCCAACGGCACCGCCTGGAAGTGCACGTTCGCCGACGACTTCAACAATGGCGTGCTGGACGGCAAGAAGTGGTCGGTGCAGCAGACCGCCGCCACCGGGATGCACGTCGGACCGGAGTGCCTGGTCAACAACAGCCGCAACGTCTCGGTGTCGAGCGGCAGCCTGCACCTGACGACCCGCAAGGAGTCGTCGGAGTTCACCTGCAAGAACCCCTACGGCGACTACCGGACGCAGTACACCAGCGGTGGCGTCACCACGACCGGCAAGTTCGCGCAGACGTACGGACGCTTCGAGTTCCGCGCGAAGTTCCCGAGCCTCAAGGTCCCCGGCGTGCAGTCGGCGCTGTGGCTCTACCCGGCGACCCAGAAGTACGGCGGCTGGCCCGCCTCGGGCGAGATCGACGTCGCGGAGTTCTACAGCCAGTACCCCGACCGCTCGATCCCCTACATCCACTACAACGCCGCGAGCGACGCCGGACCGGTGACCAACTGGTCGTGCAAGCTCGACCCGGCGGTGTTCCACACGTACGTGGCGGAGTGGACGGCGACGGGCATGACGATCAGCAACGACGGCGTGGTGTGCCTGACGCACACGTTCGCCCCGGCTTCACCGCTGACCGCGCCGCAGCCGTTCGACCAGCCGTTCTCGGTCCTGCTGACGCAGGTGCTGGGCACCGCGACGAACGCGTTCAGCCCGACGGCCACCACGTTGCCGGCGACGACTGACGTCGACTGGGTCCGGGTCTGGTCGTGAGCCACGACACGATCCGCCAAGCCCCTCCCCGAAGCGGTCCGGGAGCGCTATCGTCATTCCATCGAGAGCGCAGGGCGGCTCGCTGACCTGCGGCGACGCGGTCGCGCTGCGGCCGCGTCGCCCATCACGAGGGAGCCGCCATGAACCGTCGTCGCACGCGAGCCATGGCGCTCGGCGCCGCGCTGGCGGGCCTGCTGCTCACGGCGACGGCTGTCTCGCCCGAGGCCGTGACCGCGGCACCGGGGCCGTGCGGGCCCACGATCTACAAGTCCAACGGCACTCCGTGGAGGTGCACGTTCGCGGACGACTTCAGCGGGAGCGCCCTCGACGGCCGCAAGTGGTTGCCGCAGCGGACCGCGACGACCGGGATGCGGGTCGGTCGCGAGTGCCTGGTCAACAGCGGTCGCAACGTGGCGGTGTCCGGGGGCCGGCTGCACCTGACCACACGCAAGGAGGCCGCCTGGTTCCGGTGCAAGAGCCCGTTCGGCAGCTACTCCTCGCAATGGACCAGCGGTGGCGTCACGACGAACGGCAGGTTCGCGCAGACGTACGGACGCTTCGAGTTCCGCGCGAAGTTCCCGGCCGCCAAGGTGCGGGGACTGCAGGGAGCGCTCTGGCTCTATCCGACGAAGATGACCTACGGCGCTTGGCCCGCCTCGGGTGAGATCGACGTCGCGGAGTTCTACAGCCAGTACCCGGACCGCACGATCCCCTACATCCACTACCGGTCGTCGAGCCGTGGCTCACCGGTCACCAACCTGTCCTGCAAGCTCGACCCCTCGGTGTTCCACACGTACGTCGCGGTGTGGACCCCGAGGTCCATCACGATCAGCAACGACGGCGTCGTGTGCGTAAGCCACACGATCAAGCCGGCCGGGGGACTGTTCCGCCACCTGACGGCACCCCAGCCGTTCGACCAGCCGTTCGCGGTCCTGATCACGCAGGTGCTCGGCACGGGCACGAACGCCTTCAAGTCCACCGCGACGCCGCTGCCGGCGACGACCGACGTCGACTGGGTCCGCGTCTGGTCGTGACCGTCAGAACTCGGGGAGCCGCGGCACGTACGGGGCCTCGAGCCTGGCGATCTCGTCATCGCTCAGCGTGAGGTCCAGCGAGGCGACGGCATCGGCCAGGTGCAAAGGCTTGGTGGCCCCGACGATCGGCGCCGTGACGACCTCGTGCTGCCGCACCCACGCCAGCGCGACCTGCGCGCGGGACACCCCGCGCTCGGCGGCGATCTCGCCGACCGCCGCCGCGATCGCCCGGTCGGAGTCCTCGGCCTGCTGGTAGTAGCCCTTGGCGACCTCGTCGCCGTCGCTGCGTGTCGTGCTCAGGTCATCCCAGTCGCGGGTGAGACGGCCACGCGCGAGGGGGCTCCACGGGATCACGCCGATGCCCTCGTCGAGGCAGAACGGGTGCATCTCGCGCTCCTCCTCGCGTTGGACGAGGTTGTACTGGTCCTGCATCGAGATGAACGGGGTCCAGCCGTTGAGGTCGGCGGCGTGCTGGGCCTGGGCGAGCTGCCAGGCGTACATCGAGGAGGCGCCGATGAAGCGCGCCTTGCCGGCCCTGACGACCTCGTCGAGCGCCTCCATGGTCTCCTCGATCGGGACCTCGGGGTCCCAGCGGTGGATCTGGTAGAGGTCGACGTAGTCCGTGCCGAGCCGCCGCAGGCTCGCGTCGATCTGGGTCAGCACCGCGGTGCGCGACAGTCCACCGGTCGAGGGGTCGCCGCCCATCGGGTAGAACAGCTTGGTCGCGATGACGACGTCCTCGCGCCGGGCGAAGTCGGCCAGCGCGCGGCCGACGATCTCCTCGCTGGTGCCGTCGGAGTACATGTTGGCGGTGTCGAACGTCGTGATGCCGGCGTCGAGCGCCTGCTGGATGAAGGGCCGGCTCTGGTCCTCCGGCAGCGACCAGGGGTGCGTACCGCGATCCGGGTCGCCGTAGCTCATGCAGCCGAGGATGATGCTCGACACCTCGAGGTCGCTGGTTCCCAGCGTGACGCGGTCCATGACCCGATCATGCCGTGCCCCGCCAGCAGGTGTTGGGAGGTCTGGCAGTCTGGAGGCATGCCATTGACCGGAGAGTACGCACCGAGCACGTCCGACTGGGCCCGCGAGCAGGCCGAGCTGTTCGAGAGCACCAACGGCGCCGAGGGCAACACGTTGCAAGGGCGCCCGATCATCCTGCTGACGACACTCGGCGCGACCTCGGGCAAGCTCCGCAAGACCGCGCTGATGCGGGTCGAGCACGACGGCCAGTACGCCATCGTCGCCTCACGAGGTGGAGCGCCGAAGCACCCGAGCTGGTACTACAACGTCGTCAACGCGCCGTTGGTCGAGCTGCAGGACGGCCCGGTCCGCAAGGACTACGTGCCGCGCGAGCTCAGCGGCGAGGAGCGGGACATCTGGTGGGCCCGGGCGTTGGAGGTCTGGCCGGACTACGCGAACTACCAGAAGAAGACCGACCGGATCATCCCGGTCTTCCTGCTGACCCCCGTCGACTGACGCGAGGCCGCCTGGTCTCACCCCGCGGGACGGCTCGTACGACGCCGCCCCGGTGAACCCTGCGTGTGTGAGGATTCCGGTCAACGGATTCCGCGATCCGACCGCCCCTCCACACGAATGGACGACGATGTCGACGTATCGCGGACCCCTGTCATCAGCCAATGGAATCTCGCGCAGGTCCTTCGTCAGGGCCGCTTCGCTGGCGGTGCCCGTGACGTTCCTCGCCACGTCCGGCGCGCCCTTGAGGCTCGGGGAACGTGCCACAGCTGCTTCGGTGGCCACCTCGACGTACACGCACCCCGGGCTCCTGCACACGCTCTCCGACCTCAACCGCATCTCCGCCCGGACCGGCACCGAGCCGTGGGCGGGGGGCTGGGCCCGGCTCACCGCCAACGGTCGGTCGGGTGCGACCTGGACGCCTCGCCCGGTCGAGACCGTCATCCGGGGCGGCACCGGACAGAACTACGGGCCGTTGTTCACCGACATCCATGCGGCGTACCAGAACGCCCTGCGGTGGCGCATCTCCGGCGACGAGGCCCACGGTGTAGCAGCGGTGCGGATCCTCAACGCGTGGTCCGCGACCCTCAAGACGGTCACCGGCAACGCCGACCGGTTCCTCGCCGCGGGCATCTACGGCTACCAGTTCGCGAACGCGGCGGAGCTCGTCCGCGACCGTCCTGACTTCGAGCTCGCGCGGTTCCGAGACATGCTGCTCTCGATCTTCCACCCGATGAACGAGCAGTTCCTCACCGACCACAACGGCGCGGTGATCACGAACTATTGGGCCAACTGGGACCTCTGCAACATGGCCTCGATCCTCGCGATCGGCATCTTCACCGACCGCGACGACCTCGTCGACCGGGCCGTCGACTACTTCCACACGGGTGCCGGCAACGGCTCCCTCGCGCACGCCGTGCCGTACGTCCACGACGAGGGACTCGGGCAGTGGCAGGAGAGCGGCCGGGACCAGGGCCACACCATCATGGGGATCGGCCTCATGGGCGCGTTCTGCGAGATGGCGTGGAACCAGGGGATCGACTGCTACGGAGCTGACGACAACCGCTTCCTGAAAGGTGCTGAATACGTCGCGAGGTACAACCTCGGCCACGACGTGCCGTTCACGCCGTACACCTGGCAGTCGGGGCCGCGCGCGACGACCGCCTCGCACGCCGGTTGGCAGACGCAGACCGTGCCCGGTGCAGGAGGCCGCGGCCAGGGCCGGCCCGTGTGGGACCAGGTGCTGGGGCACTACTCGGGCCGCATGGGGCTCGACACCCCGTGGGTCGCCGAGATCGCCGCGAGCCTGCGGCCCGACGGCGGCGGCGGGGACTACGGGCCGAACTCCGGCGGCTACGACCAGCTGGGCTTCGGCACCCTCACGCAGTACGTCGGCACAACCGGCCGCCGGGTGACGCGGCTACAGAGCTTCAACAAACCGAGAAGCTACGTGCGGCACGCGGGATCGGTCGTTCGTCTGCAGTCGACGTCCTCGCCGATCAGGCCCTCGGAGTTCCGTGTGGTTGCCGGCCTTGCAGGCACGTCTCGCGGGCGGGTGTCGTTCGAAGCCGTGAACGCGCCCGGGCACTTCTTGCGGCACCGCGGCTTCGAGCTGCGCCTCGTCCGGAACGACCGCTCGAAGGAGTTCGCCGCGCATGCCACGTTCATCCCCGTGGCGGGGCTGGCGGACGTGCGGCTGACGTCCTTCAGGGCGCACAACCTCCCTGATCGCCACCTCCGGCACAACGGCCTTGGCCTTCGGCTCGACGTGATCCGAAGCGCGACCGCCCGTGCCGACGCGACGTTCCGCATGGTCGACTGAGTCAGGGCACGATCGAGTCGACGTAGCCGCCGTCCACCCGTACGGCGGCGCCTGTCGTCGCGGACGCCAGCGGTGAGCTCAGGTAGGCCACCAGGTTGGCGATCTCCTCGGGCTCGATCAGGCGCTGCAGCAACGACTGGGGACGGTGGACGCGCATGAACTCGGCCTGCGCCTCGTCCCACGGCAGCTCGTCGCCGACCAGCGACCGTACGAAGTCCTCGACGCCACCGGTGTGGGTCGGCCCGGCGATGACGGAGTTGACCGTGACGCCGGAGCCGGCCGCCTCCTTGGCGAAACCTCGCGACACGGCCAGGAGCGCGGTCTTGGACATCCCGTAGTGCACCATCTCGACCGGGATGACGACGGCCGAGTCGCTGGCGATGTTCTGCACGCGGCCCCAGCCCCGCGCCATCATGCCGGGCAGATAGGTGCGGATGAGGCGGACGGCGCTCATGACGTTGACGTCGAAGTAGCGGCGCCATTCCTCGTCGGTGATCTCGAGCGCAGGGCGGGCTTCGAAGATGCCGAGGTTGTTGGTCAGGATGTCGATGTCGGGCAGGAGCGAGACGACTTGTGCCACCCCGTCGTCCGTCGTGACGTCGGCGGCGACCTCGACGAGGTCCGCCTCGGGCACCAACCCGCGGATCTCGTCGACCGCGCGGGACACCGAGTCGTCGCTGCGCCCGTTGACGCCGACCCGCGCGCCTGCACCGGCGAGAGCCGTGGCGATGGCGAGACCGATGCCCTGGGTCGATCCGGTCACGAGGGCGGTGCGTCCGTTGAGGTCGATCTGCATGCGATCCACTGTGGCACGCAGCGGCAACGGTGCCGAGTGGCCGGGCGCCCGGAATATCTCGACGCTGAGCCTCCTTGACCCCGGCATGACTTCCACACTCTCCGCAACCACGTCCGGCACGTTCCAGCTCGGTGGCGACCTCTCGGTCGTACGCCTCGGGTACGGCGCGATGCAGATCACCGGCGACGGCGTCTGGGGCGAGCCCCGCGACCGCGACGAGGCCGTCAGCGTCCTCCGCCGTGCGGTCGAGCTCGGCGTGACGTTCATCGACACCGCCGACTCCTACGGGCCCAACGTGTCCGAGGAGATCATCCGTGAGGCGCTGCACCCGTACGCCGACGACGTCGTGGTCGCCACGAAGGCCGGTCTCACCCGCACGGGTCCCGGCGAGTGGATCCCGGTCGGCCGTCCCGCGTACCTCAAGCAGCAGGTCGAGCTCAGCCTGCGCCGCCTGGGCGTCGACCGCATCGACCTGATCCAGCTGCACCGCATCGACCCCGAGGTCCCGGTCGCGGACCAGGTCGGCGCGTTCAAGGAGCTGCAGGAGCAGGGCAAGGTGCGCCACATCGGTCTGAGCGAGGTCACCGTCGACGAGCTCAAGGAGGCACAGAAGACCGCCGAGATCGTGTCGGTCCAGAACCTCTACAACCTCGCCGACCGGCGTGCCGAGGCGCTGCTCGACCACGTGACGGACGAGGGCATCGCGTTCATCCCGTGGTTCCCGCTCGCCACAGGTGGCCTGGTCAAGGATGGCGGCCCGCTCGTCGAGATCGCGAAGGAGCAGGGCGCGACGCCGTCGCAGCTCGCCCTCGCGTGGCTGCTGAAGCGCTCGCCCGTCGTGCTGCCGATCCCGGGCACGTCGACCGTGTCGCACCTGGAGGACAACATCGGCGGCGCGGCGATCGAGTTGACCGACGAGCAGTTCCAGGCGCTGTCCGACGCTGTCTGACCCGTTGCGGGTGGCCCGACATGATGGGGACATGCATCCCCTGCGTGAGCTGACCCTCGAGGACCTGCGCCGCCGCACGAGCGTGAAGTGGCGGGAGTACGACCCGGACGTGCTGCCCCTGTGGGTCGCCGAGATGGACGTACGTCTCGCCGAGCCGATCGCTCGTGCGGTCAACGCGGCGGTCGCCGAGGGTGATACGGGCTATCCGCACGGCACGGCGTACGCGGAGGCGTTCGTCGCGTTCGCGAGCCAGAGGTGGTCGTGGACGGTCGATCCGGGCCGTACGTCACTCGTCGCCGATGTCATGACGGGCATCGTCGAGGCGATCCGCCTGGTGTCCTCGCCCGGTGACCCCGTCGTGGTGAACCCTCCGGTCTATCCGCCGTTCTTCGGATACGTCGAGCACGCCGGCCGGAATGTCGTCGAGGCGCCGCTCGGCGATCATGGCCGGCTCGACCTCGATGCGCTCGAGGCGGCGTTCATCCGTGCCGGCTCCGAGGGCCGCCCGGTGACGTACCTCCTGTGCAACCCGCAGAACCCCACGGCTGTCGTGCACACCGCAGAGGAGCTGGGCGGCGTCGCGGCCCTTGCCCAGACGTACGCGGTGCGGGTCGTGGTCGACGAGATCCACGCACCGCTGGTCGCCGAGGGCTTCGTGCCCTATCTGACCGTGCCCGGCGCCGCGAACGCGTTCAGCCTCGTGTCGGCCACCAAGGCCTGGAACCTCGCCGGCATGAAGGCCGCCCTGCTGGTCGCGGGCGAGGATGCCGCGGCCGACCTGGCCCGGTTGCCCGAGATCGTGGGCCACGGGCCGAGCCACTTCGGCGACCTGGCGCACACGACGGCGTTCCGTGAAGGCGGCGACTGGCTCGACGCCCTGCACGCCGACCTCGCCGACAACCGGAAGCTGCTCGCAGACCTCCTCGCCGAGCACCTCCCGGCAGCCCGTTGGGGCGAGGGCCCCGGGACGTTCCTCGCGTGGATCGACTGCCGCGACCTGGGCCTCGGCGACGACCCAGCGGAGGCGTTCCTCGAGCGCGGCCGGGTGGCGGTCAACTCCGGCCTGCCGTTCCACAACGGCGCGGGTCACGTACGCCTCAACTTCGGCACGACGCCCGACGTCCTCACCGAGGCCGTGGAGCGGATGGGCCGCGTCGTCTGAGGCTGCGTACGACTCGACGTGCCGACCCGGTGAGGGCGACCTAGCGTTGAGGCATGGGTGAGTCACCGAAACCTGAGCACACACGGCCCGAGGGGGTCGACGACGTCACGGTCGAGGCGCTGGGCAAGCTGAGCGAGGCCCTCGAGGTCATCGAGGAGGCCCGTGGGCTGCTCTACACGTTCCACCGCCGCACCGGCGAGGCCGACCTGGCGCTCGACGAGGCGGTCGACCTGTTCCGCCGCGCCGGCCACGACGAGATCGCCGACCGGCTCTCGACCGAGCTGATCGGCCGCAACGTGCTCGAGGGGCGCTGGACGTTCCAGGTCGTCGAGGAGTACGACGCGGGCTACTACGCCGCCTTCAAGGAGCACGAGAGGTCCGCGCGCGAGGCGCTCGCTGACGGGCGTACGCACCTGTTCGAGGCCGAGATGAAAGAGGACCGGCGCACGCACGGCCGTCGGCACCACGAGGCGACTCCCGATTGAGGCGGTTACGGCTCGGCGAACCGGGTACGTGAAGTGGAGCCGATGAAAGGAGTTCCTCATGGGACTGGATGACAAGCTGAGCAACGCCGCCGAGGACGCCAAGGGCAAGGCCAAGGAGGCCGTCGGCGGAGCGACCAACGACGACGAGCTCGAGCGCCAGGGCAAGACCGACCAGGCCAAGTCCGACCTCAAGGACGCAGCCGAGAACGTCAAGGACGCCTTCAAGCACTGAGCAACCCACAAGGAGCGCCCCGACCGCCTGGTCGGGGCGCTCTTCTGTACGCCCGAGGGAGCGGTGGGAGAGTCGCCCATCAGGTTGCCGGATGGGCGAGCAGGTCACCGCTCACCGGCGTGAGGGGCGAGCAGGTCACCGCTCCGCGTCAGGGCAGCGCTTCGAGCACCTCGAGCGTCCGTGCCCAGGCCGATGACCGAGGCTCGATGACGTCGAAGTGGCCGCCGTCGACCTCGATGAGCTCGGCATCACCGCCGGCGGCGTTCGTCCGGTCGACGTACGTGATCGACTGGCTGATCGGCACGGTGTCGTCGTCCGCGGCGTGCACGCACCGGACCGGCACGCCGAGGGGGATCTGGACGCTGGGGTCTGCGTACGTCGTGTCGGTGTGGTCGCCCATGAACGCCCGCGCAGCACCGCTGCCGAGATGCACTGCCGTGTCGAAGTCGAGCACCCCCGCCTGCGAGATCGCGGCGGTGACCGGCACGGCGACGGCAGCCCAGGGCGTACCGGCAAGACCGGGCCGCCCGGCCGCCCACACCGCGAGGTGACCGCCCGCCGAGTGCCCCATCGTGATGACGCGCGAGGTGTCGAGCCCGTCGACGGAGGCGAGCGCGTCGATGCCCGCTGCGACGTCGTCGAGGGTCTGCGGGTAGCCGCCACCGTTGCCCACCCGGCGGTACTCCAGGTTGTACGCCGTCCAGCCGTGCTCGACGAGCGACGCCGCGAGCGGGCGACCGAGCGAGAGGTCGTACCTGGCGCGCCAGAATCCACCGTGGACGACGACGACCACGCCCTTCGAGGGCCCGTCAGGCCGGCTGAGCTCGCCGAGCTGCTCCGGGTCGTCCCCGTACCGGATGAGATCCACGTCAGCCTCCTGTGCCGTCGGCATCGTATGCGTACGGTCAGGCGCACGCCCGGCGACCGATAGAATCATGATCCGTCGACACCATGGGAGGAGCCGTCATGGATGCCGACCAGCTCGACCAGTTCCTCCTGATCGGCTCCGGTGTCCTCGTGCTGGCGGTGCTCGCCGTACGCGTCTCGGTCACGGCGGGTCTGCCGTCACTGCTCGTCTACCTCTTCCTCGGCCTGATCCTCGGCAGCTCCGGGCTCGGCATCGAGTTCGCCGACGCCGACCTCGCGCACGCGCTGGGCTTCGGCGGCCTGGTGCTGATCCTCGCCGAGGGTGGTCTGACCACGAAGTGGGAGCACGTGAGGCCCAACCTCGGCTACGGCCTCCTGCTCGCGACGCTCGGGTCGATCGTCAGTGTCGCGGTCGTCGCCACTGGTGGGCACTACCTGCTCGACCTGCGGTGGGAGTTCGCGATCCTGCTCGCGGCGGTGCTCACGCCGACCGACGCGGCGGCCGTCTTCTCGGTGCTGCGCACCGTCCCCTTGCGCCACTCCGTGACCGGGACGCTCGAGGCCGAGTCCGGCCTCAACGACGCCCCGATCGTCGTGGTCGTCGTGGCGATCAGCGCCGGCGACGCCCTCGACCACGGCATATGGGCGCTGATCGGGCTGGTCGTGTTCGAGCTCATCGCCGGTGGCGCGATCGGCTTCGCCATCGGCTGGATCGGCGCCTACGGCCTGCGCCGGGTCGCCCTGCCGGCCTCGGGTCTCTACCCGCTCGTCGTGTTCGCCCTGGCGGTGTTCGCGTACGGCTCCGCGGCGTACGTCCACGCCAGCGGCTTCGCGGCGGTGTACGTCGCGGCCCTCGTGCTCGGCAACACCGAGCTGCCACACCGCGTGGCGACGCGATCGTTCGTCGAGGGCATCGGCTGGCTCGCCCAGATCGGCCTGTTCGTGATGCTCGGCCTGCTCGCGAGTCCTGACGAGCTGCGCTGGTGGCACGTCTGGCACGGCCTCGCCGTCGGCGCGATCCTCACGTTCGTGGCTCGTCCGCTGTCGGTCGCCGTGTGTGCGCGGTGGTTCAAGCGTGACGTCCGCGAGCAGCTGTTCGTCGGTTGGGCGGGGCTGCGCGGCGCGGTGCCCATCGTGCTCGCCACGATCCCGCTGGCCGCCGACGTCCCGGGCTCCCGTGACCTCTTCAACATCGTGTTCGTGGCCGTCGTCATCTACACGCTCGTGCAGGCGGCGCCGCTGGCCCGCCTCGCTGCGTGGTGCGGCGTGCTCAGCGACGAGGTGCGTGATGTCGAGGTCGAGGCGGCACCGCTCGAGCGGGTGTCGGCCGACCTCCTGCAGATCCACGTGCCCAAGGGCTCCCGGCTCGCGGGTGTCGAGATCGGCGAGCTGCGCCTGCCGGTCGGTGCGTCCGTGTCGATCATGGTCCGCGACGGCACGACGTTCGTGCCCCACCGAACGGACCGGATCGCGATCCACGACGACCTCCTGATCGTGGCCGACCGGGCCGTACGTGAGCGGGCCGAGGACCGGCTGCGAGCCGTCGGTCGTCACGGCCGTCTCGCCGGCTGGGGCCGGGATGGGTGAAGCGAGCTCTGCGAGGGAGCGCCGAACTCACGTTGAGCGATCGCGGCGAAGCCGCCTGATGACGAGACGACGCGAGGGGGCGTGGTGACGCAACAGGTCTAGGGCAGGACCGCGGGGACGCAGGCGCTGATCTCGCGATCCGACGTGATGCGCGTCGGCGCCTTCTTGTGCAGGCCCGAGTAGTGGTCGCCCACGATCACGATGACACCGCTGTCGACCGTGATGTCGGGCTTGCGATAGGTGACCTTGTCCTTGAACTGACGCGCCACCAGGCGTACGCGCGGGTCACGCGGGTCGTCGGTCAGGATCGCGACGCGGCTGGGCTTGGTCGCGCTCTCGCTGTTGCTGATCGTGCCGCCGAGGAAGCCGTTGGTCTGCAGGTTGATCGTGACGCGGTTGGCGAGCCCGGCGCGGTTCGACGCGTTGAACACGTTGACCGTGACGAGGTTGCTGTCGAGCCGCTGGCCCTTCTGGACGGTCTTGGTGGTGCACGTGGGCGCCGCGTCGGCGGTGTCGGCGCTCGACGTGAGCAACCGGAACCCGGTGAGGGCGCCGAACGCGAAGATCGCAGCGGCGACCACCAGCGTGAGCGCCTGATAAGCCCGGGTCATGCCGACTTCTCGATCGAGTGGACGCGGGCGTGCAGCATGTTGCGCTGCTGCAGGGCGGCGCGCAGCGCGCGGTGCAGGCCGTCCTCGAGGAACAGCTCGCCGTTCCAGCTCACGACGTGCGCGAACAGGTCGCCGAAGTAGGTCGAGTCGTCATCCAGGAGGTGCTCGAGGTCGAGCTGGGTCTTGGTCGTCGTCAGGTCGTCGAGGCGCACTTGGGACGGCGAGATCTGCGCCCACGTGCTCGGGGTCAACCCGTGGTCCGGGTAGGGGCGCCCCTCACTCACCCTCCTGAAGATCACCCGGTCAGTGTAGACAGGCTGCCCGGAGGTCGGCGGTGGTGCGTGGCCAGATCAGGAACTTGTTCCGAAAACGTCGGTGCGGGACGGTAGTCTCAGGGAACAAATCAGGGTTGTCTCTGGTTGCCGTAGGCAACAGCCGGCATACAGAGTGACAACAGGAAGGCGCACCTGGGCGCCTTCGGCCGGGCTCCGGCCCGGTATCAAGGCGCAGGAGGCGTGATGACCCAGTCGTCACAGCAGCAGACAGGGCGTACCGAAGTCGTACGCCGATCTGGTGTGCCCTTGGGCCTCAAGCGTGGCGCGATCGAGCTGACGTTCCTCGCGATCCTCTACGTCGGTTACAGCGCCTCGCGCCTGCTGGCCTCCAACGACTTCGCCCCGGCCCGTGGCCGCGCGCTCGACGTGCTGTCGTTCGAGAAGTCGTGGCGCATCGACGCCGAGTCGTGGCTCAACGACAAGTTCGTCCAGTACGACTGGCTGGGCCTGTTCGGCAGCTACTGGTACGCCACGACCCACTACATCGCGACCGCGGCGGTCCTCATCTGGATCTATCGCCGCAGCGTGTCGGAATACGTGACCGCCCGCCGCGCCCTGGTGTTCGCCACGATCATCGGCCTCTCGTTCTACCTCGTGATGCCGACCGCTCCGCCGCGCATGATCAGCGGCATGTACGTCGACGTGCTCAGCCTGCACTCGGCTGCCGGCTGGTGGGGTGCCGACGCGTCGGCGCCCAAGGGCCTCGGCGGCATGACCAACGAGCTCGCGGCCTTCCCGTCGCTCCACGCGGGCTGGGCGCTCTGGGTCGCGATCGTGCTGATCCGCGCCGGCGTTCCCAAGATCGTGCAGGCGCTCGGCATCATGTACGCCGCGACCATGACGATCGTGATCGTCGGCACCGGCAACCACTGGGTGCTCGACGCGGTCGTCGGCTGGATCGTGGTGCTGGCCGCGTTCGGCGGCGTCATCGCCTGGGAGAGACGCAGTCCGGTCGTTGCCCATGAGGACGCAGCACTCACGCTCTGACACAGTCGAGCCTGTGAACTCTGTCCTGCACCAAGCCGCGCACGGGGTCAGGTTCGACTGGGGCCCAGTCGGTGGCGCAGCAGTCGCCGAGGGAGCCGACGTCGCCGTCGTGGTCGACGTCCTGTCGTTCTCGACGTCGCTCAGCGTCGCGGCCGACCTCGGCATCGTGGTGCTGCCCTATCCCTGGGAGGCCGAGGACGCGCCGACCTACGCCGCCCAGCACCGCGCGGTCCTCGCCCTCGGTCGCAGCGTCGCGGGCCCCGGCGAGGTGAGCCTGTCGCCGGTGAGCGTACGCGCGGCCGAGCCCATGGAGCGGCTCGTCCTCCCATCGCCCAACGGCTCGGCGATCTCGGTGCAGCTGGCCTCCGTCGTGACGACGGTCGTGGGTGCGTCGTTGCGCAACGCGGCCGCGGTGGCCGACTGGATCGCCCGCGAGCACGACGCCGAGACCGCGTCGATCGCGATCGTCGCCGCCGGCGAACGCTGGCCCGACGGATCGTTGCGCCCGGCGATCGAGGACCTGTGGGGCGCCGGCGCCGTGCTCGCGGCGCTCGAGGACCATGACTGGCCGGGGCTGTCGCCCGAGGCCGCGATGGCCGCCGACGCCTACCGGTTGATCGCCGGTCGCGAGGAGTCGCACCTCATGGCGTGTGCCAGTGGCCAGGAGCTCGTCGGGGCCGGCTTCGCCGCCGACGTGGCGGTCGCCGCCGAGGTCGGCACCAGCACGACGGTGCCGCTGCTCAGCGACCGTGGCTTCATCGCCGCACCCTGATCCGCTCTGGGCTGATCCGCCTGCAGCAGCAAACCCTGTTGTGCGGCGCCAGGCCTGCGCACGATGGACACATGGCTGACAACGACAAGACCCACCTGTTCTCCGGGCAGATGCGCCAGCAGCTCCTGCACCGGCGCGTGCTCGTCCTCGACGGGCCCCTCGACGACGACAACGGCACGCTGCTCGCGACGCAGCTGCTGACGCTGGCGGCGGAGGACCCCGTCGCCGACGCGGTGCTCTGGATCCACTCGCCGGGCGGCTCCGTGCCGTCGATGCTGGCGATCCGCGACGTCATGCGGCTCGTGCCCTGCGATGTCGCGACCCTCGCGCTCGGCCTCGCCTGCAGCGCCGGCCAGTTCCTGCTGTCCTCGGGCACCAAGGGCAAGCGGTACGCCCTGCCGCACTCCCGGATCCTCATGCACCAGGGCTCGGCCGGCATCGGCGGATCCGCGGTCGACGTCGAGCTGCAGGCCGAGGACCTGCGCTACACCCGCGACACCGTGCTCGGGATCATCGCGGACGACACCGGTCAGCCGGTCGAGCGGATCTTCGAGGACTCGCTGCGGGACCGTTGGTACACCGCGCAGGAAGCCGTCGACTACGGATTCGTCGACGCGATCGTCGACAACTTCGAGCAGGTCATGCCGACCAAGAAGCACCTCGCGATGGGAGTGAATGCATGAGCACGTACACGATCCCCAACGTCATCGCGCAGCACCCGCGGGGGGAGCGGGTCATGGACGTCTACTCGCACCTGCTGGCCGAGCGCATCATCTACCTCGGCACAGGGATCGACTCGGGTGTCGCGAACGCCTTGATCGCCCAGCTCCTGCACCTCGAGGCCGACGGCCCGGGGCAGGAGATCAATCTCTACATCAACTGCGAGGGCGGCGACGAGACCGCGATGCTCGCGATCTACGACACGATGCAGTTCATCCAGGCGCCGGTCGCCACGACGTGCGTGGGCCAAGCCATCGCGGCCGGCGCGGTGCTCCTCGCCGCAGGGGAGCCGGGTCGGCGATCGGTGCTGCCGCACAGTCGCGTCGTGCTGCACCAGCCGGCCGTCCAGGGCCGTGGTGCGATCCCCGACCTGATCCTGCAGGCCGACGAGGTCGTACGCATCCGCGCCGCGATCGAGTCGATCCTGTCGTCACACACGGGGCAGACCGTCGAGGCGCTGCGAGCCGACACCGACCGCGACCGGGTGTTCGCCGCGGATGCGGCCATCGCGTACGGGCTGGCGGACGAGGTGCTGCAGCGGCGTACGGCCGTGGCCGCCTAGGACCGCTGGAGCTCGGCTTCCGCCACCGGCTGCCACTCGTGGTCGGGGCCGGGCCGGAAGTCCTTGCGCCACGCGTAGCCGGTCGAGGTGGGGCGGAACACGAGCCTCGCCGACCCGCGCGGTGTGGTGCGCTCGAGCACGAGCTGGCCGTCCCGCCACGAGCCGCGTGCTGGCGGGTCGGGCGGGAAGCCATACATGTCGAAGCCGTAGCAGAGCACCTCGGCGGTCTCCGGGTCCAGCGTGAAGACGTTGAGTCCGGCGAAGTGCGACCCGTCCTCGAAGGCGTCGTCGACGCGCTGCACGAGGACCACGTCGTCGACCTCCGCAGCCGCGCTCACCGAGCTTCGGCCGTGCTTGGCAGGGCTCCACGCGGACGCCGACACGGTCTCCGGACCGCTGGCGGTCCCGATGAGGAAGGACATCTCGTTGCTGATGATCATGTCATATTCCTTGGTACGTACCAATAATAGGTCGAGCCTAACATTGGTCCCGGTCTAGCATGAAGGCATGCCTGCGTCCCATCCGCCGTCGTTGCTCACGCTGACCACGTATCTGCTGTCGCAGACCGCCAAGGTCGCCAAGCGGCAGCTCGACGCGCAGCTCCAGGAGCGAGGCATGCGGCTGCGACACATGCTCGTGCTCGCCTGGCTCACAGACAACGGCCCGACCGGCCAGCTCTCGCTGGCCACCAACCTCGCGCTCGACCCCAGCGACGTCACGGCCACGATCGACGACCTCGAGCACATGAAGCTCGTGAAGCGCAGCGTCGACCCGTCAGACCGGCGCCGCAAGCTCATCACGGTGACGAGTCGCGGAGAGACCGAGTTCCGCTCGCTGCACGAGCTAGCGGCTCAGATCTCGGACGAGCTGCTGGCCCCGCTCAGTGAGCGGCGCAGGGCGGCGCTGCAGGCCGACCTGCGTACGATCCTGGGCTCCTAGGCCGCCAGCAGGAGCGCCTGGTTGGAGATCTGCGGGACACCGAAGGCGTACGACCGAAGGTCACCCGTGACCTGCGACGTCACGTCGATCAGCGTCGCCCCGAGCGCCCCGGCGACCGCGGCGAGGACCTCGCTCGACGGATCCTTGAGCCCGCGCTCGATCTCGGAGAGGTACTGCGGGGAGATGCCGGCGCGCTCGGCCGTCTCGGTCAGGGTCTCGCCCCGACTGGCGCGCAGCGCGCGGAGCCGTTGACCCAGGACCTCTCGCCAGAGCGGCTCCGGATCCGTGACGCGGTGGTTCGGGACGGCGTGCAGGCGGACGATCTCGGTCATGCTTCAGCCTAGGCACAAACGTCGAGAACCCGGCGGAATTCTGCTCTGAGCAGATTCCGCCGGGCTCTCGTACGTAATCAGCTGCGGGTCCGGTTGAGCCGGGCGGCGATCACGGGGACGAAGATCGCGGCGGCCACGACGTGCGTCGCCATGAGCGTGATGCGCGTGTCGACCGAGGCTGCGGGGACCAACAGGTCGGGGAGGAACGACAGCGCGGTCAGCGCGACCGACGTGCGGACGAACGTACGCTGCGGGTGGCGTGCCCAGCGGCGCATCGCGACGGCGATCCCGAAGCCGATGGCGGTGCACACGAGCGTCAGGACCGCGAAGCCCGACGGCGGGATCGGCTCGCCGTCGAGGGTCAGCGGCACGCCTGCGGCGTGGGCAACGGCGGCGACGGCCGCGGTCGCAGCTGCTGCGCCGACGCCGGCGACCGCTGCCGGACGCCAGATCGAGGTGGTGGTCGAGGTGGTGGTGCGAACGGTGGAAGCGGTGATGATCGTCATGTCGAGCTCCTGGCTGGTGAAGCAGCCCGTTGCTGCCTCTCACCAGTTCCACGAACGGCGGCCGACCGATACGACAGGTCAGCGCAAACTTTTTCTGGATCAGGTTCCGGGGTCGACGAGGTGTGCGCGTCGACGCGACAGATAGGCCGTCTCGGCGGGGTTCTGGGTGGCCGCGATCGCGGCGTCGTACTCCGTACGCGCCTCGGCGCTGCGGCCCAGGCGACGCAGCAGGTCGGCCCGGGCCGCGTGCCAGGCGTGATAGCCGCCCAGGTCGAGCGAGTCGATGATCGCGAGGGCGACGTCGGGCCCGTCGAGCTCGGCCACGGCGACGGCGCGGTTGAGCGCGACGATCGGTGTCGGGCTCACGGCGTACAGCTGGTCGTAGAGCGCCACGACCTGCGTCCAGTCGGTGTCGCGGTGGTCCTGCGCGTCGGTGTGGACCGCGTTGATCGCGGCCATGATCTGGTACGGCCCGGGGCGCGACGAGGTCGACGCGACGCGAGCGAGGCACTCCCGCACGAGGGCGTGGCCCTCAGCGATGAGGGCGCGGTCCCAGCCGCTGCGGTCCTGCTCGTCGAGCGTCACGAGCTCGCCACCGGCGAAGCGAGCGGTGCGCCGCGCCTCGCTGAGCAGCATCAGGGCGAGCAGCCCGGCAACCTCGCCCTCCTCGGGCAGCAGCTGGCGCAGGATGCGGCCGAGGCGGATGGCCTCGCCCGTCAGCTCCGTGCGTACGGGATCGTCTCCGGCGCTCGACAGGTAGCCCTCGTTGAACACGAGGTAGATGACCGCGAGCACGGCGCCGAGGCGGTCCGTGACGTCGTCGTGCTCGGGCACGCGATAGGGGATGTGCGCGGCCTTGATCTTGGCCTTGGCGCGCGTGATGCGCTGGGCCATGGTCGTCTCGGCGACGAGGAAGGCGCGCGCGATCTCCTCGACCGTGAGGCCGCCGAGCAGGCGCAGGGTCAGTGCCACGCGGGCCTCTGGGGCGAGGGCCGGGTGGCAGCAGGTGAAGACCAGCCGGAGCCGGTCGTCCTCGACCGGTCCGGTCGGTTCGTGGGGGGTGTCGTCAGTGATCATCATGGCCGCCTGGTGCTTGGTGTCACGCAGGGACTCGCGGCGGATACGGTCGATGGCGCCGTTGGCTGCCGTCGTGGTCAGCCAGCCGCCCGGGTTGGGTGGGATGCCGTCATCTGGCCAGCGTTCGATCGCCTTGACCAAGGCCTCCGCCGCCGCGTCCTCGGCGATGTCGAGATCACCGAAGCGACGGGCGAGCGATGCCACCACCCGGCCGTACTCCTCGCGGTAGATCCGGTCGATCTCCGCGCGCAGGTCCGAGCTCGGGGTCACTCGCCTGCGAACGGTCGGACCTCGACCTTGGCGCCACATGCCTTGGACGCCTCAGAGGCGATCTTGAGCGCGGCGTCGAGGTCGGGCGCCTCGATGACCCAGAAGCCCCCGAGGTACTCCTTGGTCTCCATGTAGGGACCGTCGGTGACGATCACCTCGTTGCCCGTGCCGTCGACCGTGGTGGCGGTCTCGGGACGCTCGAGCCCACCGACGAAGACCCAGGCGTCGCTCTCGCGGAGCGTGTCGTTGAACCGCCCGGTCGCGTCGTACATCGGCTGGGCCTCCTCGAGCGGTGTGTCCCAGACGCTCGACGGGCCGTGCACCGAAAGCAGGTACTGAGTCATGGTCTTTCCCTTCGTCGATGGTGGCCGTTCGACCGCCTCTACCCTCTCCACGAACGGGGCGGCGCCGATACGACAGCTGTCGCGGAAACGTTCACTCGGCCTGGAACGGGCGCACCTCGACCTTGTCGCCGCACGCCTGCGATGCCTCGAGGGCGATGCGGTGGGCCGCGTCGAGATCGGGCGCCTCGATGACCCAGAACCCGCCGAGATACTCCTTGGTCTCCAGGTACGGCCCGTCGGTCACCAGCGTCTGACCGTTGGTGCCGTCGACCGTCGTTGCGGCTTCGATGCGCTCGAGCCCGCCGCCGAAGACCCAGGTGCCGTCGGCGATGAGCTTCTGGTTGAACCGGTCGACGGTCTCGAAGACGGGCTGCATCTCCTCGAAGGAGCGGTCGTAGTCGTCGGCGCCGGAGTGCACGGCAAGCAGGTACTGGGTCATGTCGTCAGCCTGTCGGATATCGGCCTCAGATGCCAGAGGTCAGCCCCAGGTCGTGCGGCGTGCTCACGGCTGGTTGAAGACCTCCACGCCTCGCCGCAAGGTGAGCCGTCCGAGGTCTCGACCCTGGTCGTTGCCGGAGCCACCGAACAAGACGTCGTTGCCAGTGCCGCCGTCGAGGAGATCGTTGCCGGCGCCGCTGTCGAGGAAGTCGTTGCCGGGACCGCCGCACAGGATGTCGTCCCCGCTGCCCCCGAAGAGGAGGTCGTTGCCTCCGCCACCGCGGATCAGGTCCTTCTTGGACGTCCCAACGAGGACGTTGTTGCCGGAACCGCCTTGGACGAGGCGATAGCCGGTCGGGACCGGTGCGCCGGGTTCGCAGGCTGCGAACGGGTCGACGGTCACTGCCTTGACCCTGAGGACGCCGTTGACCGCGTCGAACGTGTAGTTCGCGGCACTCATGCCCTCCGTCGACACGTTGATCGGGTACGTGCCGGGCGGGCTCGTGCTGGTCGCGGTCGTCGTCACGGTCGGCGTCCCGGAGACGACCCCCGCTGTGTCACCGTTGACGAACCCGGTCGTGGTGGCCGTCAAGGGCGGGTTCGCCGCGCCCTGGTCGCGCGTCTTGTCGTCAGCCGTGACGGTCAGCTCAGCCTTGCCGATCGCGAAGGTCCGGGCCTGCTCGGCCGGGTCGTACGTGCCATTGCCGGCCTGCGATGCCGTGACCTTGCAGCTGCCGGCCGCGATCGCGTCCAGGGTCGCGGTCTCCGTGACGGAGCAGACCTCTGGTGTCGCCGAGGTGAAGGTGACGGGAAGCCCGGAGGACGCGGTCGCATTCAGCGCGACGTCGTGGTCGCCGTACGTCACGCCGGTCGGTGCCTCGAAGGTGACGGTCTGCGACTGCGTCGGCGTGTAGTCGACGGGCGTGGCCTGGGAGGACGCGTAGCCCACGCCGCCGGAGAAGCCCCCGCCGTACGTGCGCGCGCCGCTCGGGGCAGGTGCGCTGCAGGTGGTGACGC
This sequence comes from Aeromicrobium sp. Root236, assembly GCF_001428805.1. NCBI lineage: Bacteria > Bacillati > Actinomycetota > Actinomycetes > Propionibacteriales > Nocardioidaceae > Aeromicrobium > Aeromicrobium sp. Root236. Next base: position 2,682,131 of record NZ_LMIS01000001.1, read on the forward strand.
CGGTCGTGGTGTTGACCGGGACGTCGGTGCAGCCGCTGATCGCGTTGCCGCCGTCGGTGAAGGTCACGGTGCCGCCGGTCTGGGGCACCGGTGACGTCGTCAGCTTCAGCACGGGCGCGGTCGGGTCGGCCTTGTCCACCGCCAGCGTCGAGGTGGTCGAGTTGGTGTCGACCGTGATACGGGCGTACAGGTCGGCCTGGGTGACCACGCGCTCAGTGGTCACCCAGTCCCTGGAGTAGGTGCCATTCGGGGTGCGCCAACCGAGAACGGTGAGGTGCCACGTGACCCCGCCAGCGGTCGTAGAGCTCTCGACCGGGTCGATCAATCGGAACCTGTCGTCGCACGGAATGTTCGAGAACTGGATCGACGGATCGCACTGCGACACCGAGTTGGTGTTGTCCGTCTCGAGGAGCTCGAGGTACATCGTGTTCGAGCCGAGGAGGTTGAACTGCGCAGCAGGACCGGCGGGCGCCTGTGCCGTGACCTTCGTCTGCAGCGTGAGGGACGTCGGGGAGTCGCCGCGAATCGGGTAGTTGTCGTGGGCGAACGTGGTCAACAGGAACGGCACTCCGAGGTCGGCCGGGGAGCCGTCGGCCGCGGGCCTGAGGGCGAGCGACGACTGCCTGAAGTCGGAGTCGGTCAGGCCGGCTGATCCCCAGTTCTGGGTGTTGGCGTATCCGGAGTCATCACCCCAGTGTCCCGGTGTCGTGCCGGTGCCGTCCCCGTCATACCACCGGCAGCTGGCCACGCAGTTGCCCCATTGGGGGATGCCGCCGCCTTGGTTGTTCTGCTTGAGGGTCTGAAATGTCGTGATGCTGAGGGGGCCGGTGCGGGCCGGCAGGCCCGGTGAGGTGAACCTGATGGAGGGCGCTGCGTCTGGATCCGCCAGTCCGACCGGGCCGGCATCGGCGGGTACGAGCGATCCGCCACCGCCACCGCCACCAGCCGTGGTGCCGGGGGCCCCGGCCGCCCCGCCGCCGCCACCGCCATAACCGCCACCGCCGCCACCACCGCACACGCCCGACCCCACGGCACCGCGGCCGCCGGTCGTCGTGGTGCCGTTGGTCTCGGCGGACCCCCCGGCGCCTCCCTGACCACCGATCCCGTTCTTGGCCCCGTAGCCGCCCGCGTCCGCGGAAGCCGCACCGAGACCGCGATGACCACCCTTCGACGCTGGACTGGTCGCCTCCCCGGAGACATCCACGTTGCCGGACCCACCACCTCCGCCGGCGACCAGGATGCGCGAGTCCGCGCTGCCGTCCTCGCCGACCGGAACCGTGCGTACGTCGGTGGCGCCGCCCCCGGCACCCGGTGCACCCTGACACCCCGCGCCGCCTGCAGCCCCGCCACCGTTGCTCCCCGGCGTCGACCCGGACGCATTCGACCCGACGACCGCGTACAAGGTCTGCCCGGGCGTCACCGACAAGGTGGCGCGCGCCCGCGCACCTCGGCCGCCGTCCCTCCAGCCCGCACCGCCGTGACCGCCGACGGCCACCACGTCGACCCGGGTGACGCCGTCCGGGACGACGTACTCGTGCTGGCCCTTCGACGAGAAGGTGACGGTCGCCGGTGCTGGGTCGGCGGCCACCGCAGCCTCGACTTGGAGCGCTGCGAGGTTGCCGGCAGCCAGCGCCGCCACCACCGCAGGAACCCACACGGACCTGGACTTCACCTTCGGCGCCATGACCACACCCCACTCGAGCCCGGCCGCCCCTCGCGGTCGGATGCCAGCGGAATCCGTTGTACCAGATTTCTACCGGGCCCAGAGCCTTTTTGGGACAGATTGTCGGCGCGCAGCTCGACGGCCTTCCAAGGCCGCGAACCGCACCGCCGCCTCCCTCTCGCGAGTGCGGCGGTCGCTCGTACGGGGGAGGTCGTGCACCCGGCCACTTCGGCACGCTGCGGAGCGGGCCGGCGATCCGTCCGGCGCTGACGCAAGGAGGAGTGCATGAATGGAACGATCGATCGCGAACCGCAACTGGCCGAGAAGGTGCCACGTGCCGTCCGCCTGGCGGCCTGGGCCACGCCGCTGTGTGTCCTGCCTTCGTCGGTGTGGCGGTTGTTCGCCATCGACCACATTCCGGCGGCGTGCCCGCAGGGCCGCGGGACGGATGTGTACGTCGTCGGCCTCTCCATCGTCTCCTTCCTGGCGGCGCTGCTCACGGTCGGGCTGGTGAGCCGGTGGGGTAAGCAGGTACCGAGCTGGGTGCCGGTGGTCGGCGGCCGGCCGCTGCCGTATCGCGCGGTCACCACCGCTGCGGTCGGTGGCATCGCGGTCCTCGCGACCGCCTACCTGTACGCGTTGCTGAACCCGGTGTTCGGCTGGCGCGAGCCGAATGACGACGTCCCCGGCTGTCCACCTCCCGACCAGACCGACGACGCGTGGCTCGCGTACGCCTGTTACGCACCGCTGCTGCTCTGGCTGCCGCTGCTGACGTTCGTGACGGTGGCGTACTGGTGGCGCAGGCGCGGGGAGGGACGCGATTCGTCGGTCGCGGTGTCGGACCGGTAACCTCGTCCGCGGAGGATTCGCATAGTGGCCTAGTGCGCTCGCTTGGAAAGCGGGTTGAGTGAAAGCTCTCAGGGGTTCGAATCCCCTATCCTCCGCCGAAACGCAAGGAGCCAGTTTCAGTCTGGAACGTCAGACTGGGCTGGTTCTTCTGCGTCCTGACCCGGCGGAGGCTTGCCTCCTGGTGAGGCGAAGCACCAGCCCGACCGCCGACCGTGACCCGGCGGAGGCTTGCCTCCTGGTGGGACGAAGCACCAGCGCGACCGCCGACCCGCCTCGCATCCTGAACCGGCGGAGGCTTGCCTCCTGGTGGATGAAGCACCAGGGCGACCCGGCTCAACGCCCGACTTGAGGGCGTACGAGGGCGCTCCGTATGATGGACGACAGCCCCTCGCGCGGCGACACATCACCCAACTCCCCCAGGGCCGGAAGGCAGCAAGGGTCAGTGAGCTCTGTCGGGTGCGCGAGGGGTCCTTCATGCCCGCAGCGCGACGCCCCGCCACCGGAGGATGGTGGCGGGGCGTCGCAGCTCAGGGGGCTCAGACCCCGACGAGCACGTCCTCGTTCAGCACCGGCTCGTCCTCGGCCTTGCGAAGCGCCGCCCACGCAGCCACCGAACCGGCGACCACCAGGAGCCCGGCGATCACCAGGCCGAAGCGATAGCCGCCCAGGTACGCGTCGACCGGCGTGTGACCCGAGGCGATGAGCGAGTCCTCGCGGCTGCTGAGGATGACGCCGATCACGGTGATCCCGAGCAGGCCCGCGAGCTCTCGTGACGTGTTGAAGACGCCCGAGGCGACACCCGCCTGGTCCGCCGGCATGACGCCGAGCACCGTGGCCGTCAGCGGGATCGTCAGGCCGCCACCGATGCCGATCGCGATGAAGCTCGGCATCAGATCCATCGCTCCGGCATCGGCGCCGAGCAGAGCCAGCGACGCGATCGCCGTGCCCATCAGCGCCATGCCGAACGTCACCGATCGGTGGGCGCCGAAGCGACGGGCCACACCTTCGGACGATGCCGCGGCGACAGCCATGAACAGCGCCATCGGCACGAACGTCACGCCGGCGCGTGTGGGGGAGAAGCCCAGGACGCCCTGCAGGTAGAGGGACGTGAAGAAGTAGATCCCGAACAGCCCGAACGCCCAGAGCATCAGCGACACGATCGCGCCGGTGAACACCCGATCCTTGAACAGCGCCAGGTCGACCATGGGGTCCGTCGCCGTCCGTTCGATCGACACGAACGCCGCACCGGCTGCCGCGGCGACGACGAACGCCGCCATGATCGGCGTCGACGTCCAGCCACGGGAGATGCCTTCGATCAGGGCGTACGTCAGGGCCGAGAGCGCGATCGTCGAGGACAAGAGCCCGGACAGGTCGAGCTTGCGGGTCACCGGGTCGCGTGACTCGTCGATCGCCCAGACGGCGATGCCGGCGGTGACCAGCCCGAGCGGGACGTTGATGAAGAAGATCCACTCCCAGGCGACGTGCTCGCTCAGCAGGCCGCCGAGCAGCGGGCCGGCGGCGAGGGCCAGAGCGCCGACGGCGCCCCAGATGCCGACCGCAACGTTGCGTTCGCGCTTGTCGGTGAACGTGGCGGAGATGATCGCCAGCGTCGTCGGGGTGAGCAGCGCTGCGCCGACGCCCTGCACCCCGCGACTGGCGATGAGCGTGCCCACGTCGCCAGACAGGCCGGCGGCGAACGAGGCAAGTGTGAAGACGCCCAGTCCGATGAGGAACAGGCGCCGGCGGCCGAACAGGTCGGCCAGTCGTCCGCCCACGAGCATGAGGCCCGCGAACGTGAGGATGTAGGAGCTGACGATCCATTCCATGCCGGAGGTCGTCAGGTGCAGGTCCCGCTCGATGACCGGGATCGCCACGTTGATGATGTTGTTGTCGAGGTATGTCATGAACGTCGCAAGCGCGACGGCCACGAGAGCCCAGATGTTCCTGCGGTCGTTCATGACCACTCCTTTACGTTGTAAATGTACGTCGTAAAGGAATCATGTATGCCGTATAGTTGTCAACTGTGAAGCCCAAGAACTCGCTCAATCCGGCCCTCGTCGTCGAACGCGCCCTCGCGATCGTCGACGCCGAGGGACTCGACGCGCTGACCGTCCGCAAGGTCGCCGACGCGTTCGACGTGACGCCGATGGCGCTCTACTGGCACTTCTCCAACAAGGAGGCGCTGCTCGCCGCCGTCGGCGACGCCGTCGTGTCGTCCCTGCGCCTGCCCGACGAGAACCTCCCGCTCGAGGACTACCTCCGTGAGGCCATGACGTCGCTGGTCGACGTGATGCGCGCGCACCCCAGCGCCTCTCCACTGGTGGCGCAGCAGATCATGCAGGCCGAGACGGGGCGCGACCTGACCGAGCGGTTCCTCGACAAGCTGGCGATCGCCGGGTTCGACGTCGACCGGTCGTCAGCGGTCGCGCACTATGCGATGCAGATCGCCATGACGCTCGTGAGCCGGGAGCCCGGCGCCGAGCTGGCCTTCAAGCCCGAGGACCGCGAGGCGATCCTGGAGCGCAAACGAGCCAGCCTGGCGTCGCTGCCCGAGGACCGCTACCCCCGGCTCCGCGCAGCGGCGGACGCGATGATCGAGTGCCCCAACACCGATGAGTACTACGCCGACGGCATCGCGATCTTCGTCGCCGGCGTGATGGCCGACGCGAGGGCCCTCGCCCGCGCTTGAGCGGTGAGCTGGTCGCCCTTCCGGCGATCGGTCGGTGACTCAGTCGCCTGTCAGGCTGCCCAACAGGCGACCAAGTCACCGCTACCGGGTCAGGGCAGGGGATCGACGACGGTGTGGTCGCCGAGGGTCGACACGAGCCGGTTGAGGTGGTGCCGGCCGTCGCCGAGGGCGTGGTCGATCGCGGTGAGCCGGCTCGTGTAGTGGCCGACGCTGTACTCCGCGGTCATGCCGATGCCGCCGTGCAGCTGGATGGCCTCCTGGCCGATGTGCCGTCCGGCCTTGCTGACCTGCAGCTTGGCGCGGGACGCCGCCTCCGTGGCGTCGCCGCCGTCGAGCAGTACGAGCGTTGCCCACGTGACGGTGCTGCGGGCGAGCTCGAGCGACACGTACATGTCGGCGGCCCGGAACGTCAGCGCCTGGAACGTCATCAGCGGGACGCCGAACTGCTTGCGCGTCTTGAGGTACTCGGTCGTCGTGCGCAGCGCGGTCTCCATCGCGCCGAGCGACTCGTGGCCGTACGCGATCTGGGCGCGCGCGACGGTCGCCGCGATGACGTCCGACTGGTCGGCGCCCGGCTCGCCCAGGGGCGTCGCGGGGGTGTTGGCGAAGCCGACGTGAGCCGCACGGCCACCGTCGAACGTCGGGTAGCCGGTACGCGTGAGGCCGTCGGCGTCGGGCTTCACCAGGAAGAGTCCGGTGCCGCCGTCGATCACCGCGCTGACGATCAGCAGGTCGGCGCGTGCACCGCCGAGCACCGGCTCCTTGACGCCGTTGAGCGTCCACGCGTCGCCGCTGCCGGACGCCGTGACGCCCGTGGCTGCGAGCTCGTAGCGCGAGGCCGGCTCGGTGTGCGCGAAGGCCGGCACCAGGGTGCCCTCGGCCAGTGCGCCCAGGATCTCGCCACGCTGCTCGGGCGTACCGGCCGCGGCGACCAGGCCGCCGGCCAGCACGACGGCCTCGACGAACGGCTCGGGTGCGATGACCCGCCCGATCTCCTCGGCCACGATCGCCACCTCGGCAGGACCGGCGCCCATGCCGCCGTCCTCCTCGGCGAAGGGCAGTCCGAGGACGCCCATCTCGGCGAGCTGCTGCCACGTCTTGTCGCCCCAGCCCGGTTCCTGCTTGGTCACCGCGCGACGGGTCTCCGACGTGTCGTACGCCTTGGCGAGCAGCCCGCGGACCGCGTCGCGCAGGGCCTCCTGCTCAGAGTCCAGTTGGAAGTCCATGTCAGCCCCTCAGTCCCAGGATCGTGCCGGCGATGATCTGTCGTTGCACCTCGTTGGAGCCGCCGTAGATCGACGCCTTGCGGAAGTTGAGGTAGTTGGGCGTCGCCACGCGGGCGAGGTCGGGCACGTCCGACCCGTCGCCGGCACCCGAGGCCAGCGCCAGCGGACCGGCGAGGTCGACGAACAGCTCGGTGACCGCCTGCTGCAGCTCGGTGCCGCGCAGCTTGAGCACCGACGAGGCGGGGTGCGGCTTGCCGTCGGCCGAGTTGGCGACGACCCGCAGCGCGGTCAGCTCGAGCGCCAGGATCTCGTTCTCCAGGTCGGCGATCTGGGCGGCGACCAGCGGGTCCTCGAGCAGCGACGTGCCACCCGGCCCTGCGGTCCTGGCGAACTCCTTGGCCTGCGACAGCGTGCGCTTGGTCGAGCCGACGGGTGCGACGCCGACGCGCTCGTTGCCGAGGAGGAACTTGGCGTAGTCCCAGCCCTTGTTCTCCTCGCCGACGAGGTTCTCGGCGGGCACGCGTACGTTCTCGAACCACACCTCGTTGACCTCGTGGCCGCCGTCGATGAGCTCGATCGGGCGCACGGTGACGCCGGGGGAGGACATGTCGATCAGCAGGAACGAGATGCCGGCCTGCTTCTTGACCGAGGGATCCGTGCGGACCAGCGTGAAGATCCAGTCACCGTACTGGCCGAGCGTGGTCCACGTCTTCTGGCCGTTGACGAGGTAGTCGTCGCCGTCGCGCACCGCGGTGGTCCGCAGCGACGCGAGGTCGGAGCCGGCGTCGGGCTCGGAGAATCCCTGCGACCACCAGATGTCGAGGTTGGCGGTCTTGGGCAGGAAGCGCTCCTTGAGCTCCTGCGAGCCGAACGCGGCGATGACCGGGCCGACCATCGAGGCGTTGAACGGCAGCGGCGGCGGTACGTTCGCGAGCTGCATCTCCTCGTGCCAGATGTGGCGCTGCAGGGGGGTCCAGTCCTTGCCGCCCCACTCGACCGGCCAGTTGGGCACGGCGATGCCGGCGGCGTTCATGGCCTGCACCGACGCGACGATCTGCTCCTTGCTGAGCTCGCGGCGGGCGGCGACCGTGTCGCGGACGTCCTGCGGGATCTGCGTCGTGAAGAAGGTGTGCATCTCCTCGCGGAAGGCTGCGTCCTCGTCTGACAGCTGAAGTTTCATGTACGACTCCTCGGCGATCGCGCCACGCGGCGCACCGCGAGTCTAGTGCTGGTCAAAACTTTCTTCACATCGAGTGCATGTTTCCGCGTTTGGTCGCCTTGCGGACCGCGCGAGCCCGGAGCGGTCCGACGAGACGCGGGCCGGCGAGGCGCTGCTCCAGGCGCCGGGCCTCACGACGCAGCGGCTGCGCGACGTACTCACCGAGGATCACGCCGGCGGCGAGCGAGATCGCGATCGCCGCGGCGGTGATCATCTGCAGGATGCCGGTGTAGTCGTCGGCGCCGAGGAGCGACAGCCCGCGATAGATCGACAGGCCGGGCAGCAGCGGCACGATGCCGGACACGACGATCACGAGCGGCGGCACCTGCGCCCGGCCCGCGACCGTGTAGCTGACGAGGCCGATGAAGATCGCCGCGATCCCCGCCGGCCAGGCACGGCCGAGGTCGTTCTCGGACAGCACGAGGTAGATGCCCGACGCGATGCCGGCGATCGCGGCGATCGGCAGCAGCACGCGGCTCGGCGCGTACGCCGCGAAGGCGAACGCTCCCGCGCTGAGGGCGCCGCCGGCGACGACGAGTGGGAAGTGCGAGAGCCCTGCAGCGCCGGGGTCGAGGTTGATGTCGACGCCGACGAGCCGGCCGACCGTGAGGCCGCCGCTGACCCCCACGATGACGCCGACCGTCGAGATCATGACCTCGAGGATGCGGGCGACCGCCGTGACGTAGAAGTCCGTCAGCGCGTCCTGGATCGCACCGATGAACCCGAGACCCGCGAGCAGCATGACGATGCTCGCGGTGATCACGAGTGACGGGTCGGTGGAGATGTCTGCGGCTGAGGCGCCCACGGCCAGCAACGAGGCGAACAGCCCGCCGGCGACCTGGGCGTAGAAGAACGGCAGCCGGAGGCGCGACAGCCAGCGCTGCAGCACCTCGAGGCAGATCGCGGCGACCGCCGCGATCAGGACCACGACCCAGTCGCCGCCGATCAGCATCGCGACGCCGGCGCCGATCGCACCCCAGCTCAACGTCACGGCCCACCGCGGCGTCCGGTGACCCGTCGAGGCGATCTGGGCGAGCCGGATGCGCGCCTCGTCGAGGTCGATCTCGTCCGACAGCAGGTCGCGCACGAGGTGGTCGACCCGCGTGAGGTCGTCGAAATCGGTCTCGCGCTGCTTCACGTGCCGTGTCGCCGTGACGGCCGGCTCGTCTGGCGCCGACTGGTAGCTCATGTGGACCGTCGTGAACGTGACGTCGACGAGGGCCTGCCGCAGGCCGAGGTGGTGCGCGATCGAGGACATCGTGGCGGTGACGTCGGCCGCGCCGGCGCCGTTGGCCAGGAGCATGTCGCCCACCCGCAGGGCGACGTCGAGCGTGCGCTGGATCTCACGTGTCTCGGTCACCCGTCCCATACTGTTGGACCCGACGTCCGTGTCCAAACGAGGAGCGATAATGACCGAGTGGATCCCCGACGAGCTGGGCGAGGGCTACGAGCAGCACACGATCCCGCTCGGTGCCGATCCCGACGGTGAGGGCCAGGTCGAGGCGACGCTGGTCCGCCGCGTGCCCGGCGAGGCGTACGAGTCGGCGGTGCTCTACGTCCACGGCTTCAGCGACTACTTCTTCCAGCGCGAGCTCGCCGATTTCTTCGCCGAGCGGGGCTTCGCGTTCTACGCCCTCGACCTGCGCAAGTGCGGACGCTCCCGGCGCGAGGGGCAGACCGGGCACTACGTCTCCGACCTGGCGCTCTACGACGCCGAGCTCGAGCAGTCGCTCGCGATCATCCGCGAGGAGACCGGAGGCAAGCCGGTCGTGCTGTCGGCCCACTCGACGGGCGGCCTGATCCTGGCCCTGTGGCTCGACCGGCTCAACAAGCAGCCGGGTGGCAGCAAGGGCGCGGGCATCGCCGGGCTGGTGCTCAACAGCCCGTGGTTCGACCTGCAGGGTGCGCCGTGGATGCGTTCGGTCGGCACCAAGGCGATCGCCGCGGTGGCGCGGGTCAAGCCCAAGTCGATCATCAAGCTGCCGCACACCGATGCGTACGGCAGCAGCCTGCACGTCAGCGCCAACGGCGAGTGGGACTTCAACACGGCGTTCAAGCCGCTCGAGGGGTTCCCCGTGTCGTACGGCTGGCTCACCGCGATCCGCCGCGGGCACGCGAAGCTGCACAAGGGGCTCGACGTCGGCGTGCCGTCGCTGGTGCTGCGCTCGACGCGCACACGGTTCGCCCGGCGCTACAGCGAGGACGTGGCGACGGCCGACGCGGTCCTCGACGTCAAGCAGATCGCGCGGTGGTCCGGGTGCCTCGGCGACCAGGTCATGGTCGTGCCGATCGAGGACGCCAAGCACGACGTCTTCATCTCGCGGGAGGCGCCCCGCAAGGCGGCCTACGCCGCGGTCGACGACTGGCTCCGGGTCAAGCAGCTCGTCAGCTCGTGAGGCTTCACCACGTCCAGGTCGCCTGCCCGCCGGGTGGCGAGGGTGCCGCCCGCAGGTTCTACGTCGACGGGCTCGGCATGACCGAGGTCGACAAGCCGGCCGACCTGGCCGGGCGCGGCGGCTGCTGGTTCCGGTCTGTCGCCGACGGGGTGGTGACGGCCGAGATCCATGTCGGCGTCGAGGCGGAGTTCGCGCCGGCCCGCAAGGCGCATCCCGCGCTGGTGCTGGACTCGGTCGCGGAGCTCGAGCAGCGAGCATCGACTGTGGTCGCAGCCGGCTTCGACGTGGACTGGTCCGAACGGGCCACGTTCGACGGGTTCGAGCGGTTCCACACCGCCGACGGCAACGGCAACCGGGTCGAGGTCATGGCTCCCCTCTCGCCGGCGGTATGAGCAGCGCCGTTGCCGCCGCGGTGGCGACGAACAGCGCCGCCGTGGCGAGCCCGAGCGCGTGCATGCCGCCGACGAACGCGGCCGGTCGGGTGGCGGGACCGGCGACGGCGCCGTAGACCGCGATGCCGACCGCCCCGCCGGCCTGACGCGCGGTGTTGTTGACCCCTGAGGCGAGGCCGCTGCTGCCTTCGTCGACGGAGGCCACTGCTGCTGCGACGACGGCCGGTGTCAGGATCCCGAGGCCGACGCCCCACAGGAGGAGTGGAGGGAGCACCAGTGCGTACGTCGTGGTGCTCGCCCAGCCGCTGATCAGGGCCAAGCCTGCAGCGGCCGTCAGGAGCCCGGCGACCATGGGAGCCCGTGGGCCGAGGCGGCCCGTGAGCCGCCCGCTCAACGGCGCCAGGACGACCAAGGGGAGGAACAGCGGCAGCAGCGCGACGCCCGCCTCCAGCGCGCTGCGGTCCTGGACCGTCTGCAGGTACGCGGTCAGCAGGAACAGCATCCCGAGCGTGCCGAGGTTCATGATCCCGGCGACGCCGTTGGCGACGGCGAATGCGGGACGTCGCCACAGGCGAGGCGGCAGCATCGGGTGCGCACTGTGGAGCTCGGTCGCGACGAAGCCGGCGAGCGCGGCGACCGCGACAACGGCAGCGGTCAGCGCCAGCGGTCCGCCACCATGTCCCGCCTCGATCACCCCGAGGGTCGTGGCTGCGAGGGTGACGGCTCCCAGCGCCGTGCCCGCCCGGTCGAGCGGTGCGCCTGACCGCGGACCACCCGCCGGCACCACGCGATGCGCCACGACCAACGCGACCAGGACGATCGGGATGTTGACGGCGAAGATCGCTCGCCAGCCGCCCACCTCGACGAGGACGCCGCCGAGCAGCGGTCCGGCCGGGAGGGCGAGGCTGCCGATGCCGGCCCATACGCCGATCACACGCGCCTGGGCCTGCCTGACCGGGTATGACTCGGCGATCACCGCGAGCGTGCCGGGCAGCAGCAGCGCGGCCCCTACGCCTTGGGCGACGCGGGACCCGACGAGCCACGGGGTCGCCGGTGCCACCGTGCAGGCGACCGACGCGAGGCCGAACACCGACAGCCCGGCGAGCACGACCCGGCGATGACCGAGCCGGTCGCCGACGACACCGCTGGTCAGCAGGAGCGAGGCGAACGCCACGGCGTACCCGTCGACCACCCATTGCAGCCCGGCGACGCTGGTGCCGAGGTCGGCTCCGAGCCGCGGCAGGGCGACGTTGACGATCGTCACGTCGAGCAGCACCAGGAAGTAGCCGACACACATCACGACGAGGACGAGGCGCGGGGATCGTTCCGTCATGCCTTCCATCGTTGCCCGCCGACACTTCCGTCGCGGTGGAAACATCGCGGGGGCACGATGGACAGATGGAGACCTCGACCACCGTCCACCGCGGCGACGCCGACGTCGCACACGTCGCGGCCCTGTTCGCCGATCCGACCCGGGCGCGGGTGCTGGTCGCGTTGGCCGACGGGCGGTCGCTGCCCGCCGGTGTGCTCGCGACCGAGGCGGGCGTGTCGGCCCAGGCGGCCAGCGCCCAGCTCGCCCGGTTGCGCGACAACGGGCTGATCGACGTCGAGCAGTCGGGGCGGCACCGCTACTACCGGCTCGCCTCCGACCAGGTCGCCACGATCCTCGAGGCGCTCGCCGTGATCGCGCCGACGGAGCCGGTCCGCTCCCTGCGCGAGGGCACGCGCGCAGCGGCGCTGCGACGAGCGCGCACCTGCTACGACCACCTGGCCGGCCGCCTCGGCTGCGCTGTGACCGCCGCGCTGCTGGAGCGCGGCGCGCTGGTGCGGACTGATGAACGTACGACGACCGAGCGCCGGCCGGACGACCGGCTGTCCTCGCGGGTCACCGATGCGCCGTACGAGCTGGGGCCCGCTGCGACTGACGTGCTGACGTCGCTGGGCCTCCCGCCCGACACCGCCAGCGCGGCCGGCGCGCGACCGCTGCTGCGGTTCTGCGTCGACTGGAGCGAGCAACGGCATCACCTCGGCGGCCGGCTGGGGGCTGACCTCCTGACGCAGTTCCTGTCGGCGGGCTGGGTGGCTCGCCGGCCGCGCCACCGGGCGGTCGACCTCACCGACCTCGGTGCGGATCGCCTGAAGGCGCTGATCGGCGTCGAGATCTCCTGAGGTCGCGGGCCGGGCCCGATCGGGCCGTAGGCGATGTCGTCCGGGGTGGTTAGGCTCTACTCCGTGGATGCCCCCCTTGCCCTCTATCGCCGCTATCGGCCGGAGACGTTCGCCGAGGTGATCGGGCAGGATCACGTGACCGAGCCGCTGCGCCACGCGCTGGCCGCCAACCGGGTCAATCACGCCTACCTGTTCTCCGGGCCTCGAGGCTGCGGCAAGACCACCAGCGCCCGCATCCTGGCACGCGCGCTCAACTGCGAGAAGGCGCCGATCGCCGACCCGTGCGGCGAGTGCCAGAGCTGCCGTGACCTGGCCCGCGGCGGACCGGGCAGCATCGACGTCATCGAGATCGACGCGGCCAGCCACGGCGGTGTCGACGACGCGCGTGACCTGCGCGAGCGCGCGTTCTTCGCCCCGGTCAACAGCCGCTACAAGGTCTACATCATCGACGAGGCGCACATGGTCTCGCCGCAGGGCTTCAACGCGCTGCTCAAGCTCGTCGAGGAGCCGCCGCCGCACCTCCGGTTCATCTTCGCCACGACCGAGCCCGACAAGGTCATCGGCACGATCCGCTCGCGCACGCACCACTACCCGTTCCGGCTGGTGCCGCCCAAGACCCTCGGCGACTACCTCATGCAGCTGTGCGAGGCCGAGCATGTCGCGCTCCAGCCCAACGCGCTGCCCCTGGTCGTACGCGCGGGGCAGGGCTCGGTCCGCGACACCCTCAGTGTGCTCGACCAGCTGCTGGGCGGCGCCGGTCCGGAGGGCGTGACCTACGACCTCGCGGTCCAACTGCTCGGCTACACCCCTGACTCGCTGCTCGACGAAGTCGTCGACGCGTTCGCCGCGAGCGACGGCTCGACCGTCTTCGGCGTGGTCGACAAGGTCATCGAGTCGGGCCAGGACCCGCGCCGGTTCGCCGAGGACCTGCTGCAGCGGCTGCGCGACCTCGTGATCGTCGCCGCGGTGCCCGATGCGCTGTCCAAGGGACTGCTCGACGTGCCCGGCGACCGGGCGGAGCGACTGCTGAGCCAGGCCAGCAACTTCGGCCCCTCGGAGCTCACCCGCGCCGCCGACATCGTCAACGCCGCGCTGATCGAGTTCCGCGGGGCCACGGCGCCGCGGCTGCTGCTCGAGCTGATGTGCGCCCGCATCCTCGTGCCGGGGTCCGACAACTCGGCGCAGGGATTCCAGGCCCGGCTCGACCGCCTGGAGCGCCGGCTGTCGATCGACGGCGGCGCCGCCCCGGCTCCTGTCGCTCCGGCTGCACCGCCGGCCTCGGCTGCTCCGCCCGCTCCGGCTGCTCCGGCGGCACCCGTCGAATCCCCGGCACCCCAGGTCGTTGCTCCCGTCGCCGAGCCCGTCGACACGGCACCGGCGCCGGTCGCCGAACCCGTCGCCGAGGCACCCGCCCCGGTCGCCGAGCCCGAATCCGTCGAACCCGCACCGGCCACCCAGCCCGTCGCCGTGGAACCCGCGACGGATCCGGTGCCGGCAACCGGCAACCTCACGATCGCGGACGTACGCCGGCTGTGGCCCGAGATCCTCGACAAGATCCGCGATCTGCGGCGCTTCGCCTGGGTCATGCTCAGCCAGAACGCCCAGGTCACCGGCCTCGACGGGTCGACCCTGACGATCGCCCTGGTCAACGCCGGTGCCCGTGACTCGTTCATCAACAGCCGGTCCGAGGAGTACGTCCAGCAGGCGCTGCACGCCGTGCTCGGCGTCACCTGGAAGATCGAGGCGATCGTCGACCCGAGCGCCCGCCCCGGCGCCGGCAGCTCCGACGAGCCGGCGTCGGCCGACCCGGCGCCCGCAGCGACCCCCCGCAAGGGTGTCTCGGCGCCCGAGTCCGTACGCGAGGCGCTGCGCGACCCGGTCACCCCCGAGGCCCGCGAGGATCCCGACGCCTCGGCCACCCGCGACGACCCCGTCGTGGACCACGAGGAGATCGACCCCGAGGACCTCTTGAGCCGGGAGCTGGGGGCGCACGTCATTGACGAGTCCCGCCACGACTGACCACGGCCTCGGCCGCACCCGGCTCGACCTCGACCTCGATCCGCTCGACGTCCTGCGGCTGTTCCGCGGCCGCGACCGGCTCGTCGCGCTGCTCGGCGCCTGGCACCACGGTGAGGCGCTGATCGCGTTCGACCCGGTCGCAGTGCTCGACGGCGACCCGTTCACCGGCATCGACCTCGAGCCGCTGCCGTCCGACGTCGGCGGGTTCGGTGGCGGCTGGATCGGTGCGTGGGGCTACCAGCTCGGTCGCCTCGTCGAGGAGCTGCCGTCGCCCCCGCAGCGCCCGATCCCGCAACCCGATCACCGCATCGCGTTCTACGACCACGTGCTGCGGCGCACCGACGGCACCTGGTGGCTGGAGTCCTTGGTGCCGGACGCGGAGCGGGACGCCCGGATCGTCGAGGCGCTCCGCGGCACTGCGACCGGACAGGCGTACGAGGTCGGGGCGTTCGAGATGACGCCGTCCCCCGAAGCGCACCGGGCGGCGCTCGCCACCGTGCTCGAGCACATCGCGGCCGGCGACATCTTCCAGGCCAACCTGTGCACCCGGCTCGAGGCATCGTTCAGCGGCGATCCCCTCGACGTGTTCTGCGCCGGCGTCGGGCGGCTGCACCCCGCCTACGCCGCCTACGTGTCGAGCCCCGAGGGGGCCTTGGTCAGCTTCTCGCCGGAGCTGTTCCTGCGCCGCACGGGCGACGAGGTGCTGACCTCGCCGATCAAGGGCACGGCGCCGCTCGACACCGACCCCGACGAGCTCGTCGCCTCGGCCAAGAACCGGGCCGAGAACATCATGATCGTCGACCTGATGCGCAACGACCTCGGCCGCGTCAGCGTGCCAGGCTCGGTCCGCGTCCCGGCGATCACCCGGGCGGAGCGTCACGCGGTCTGGCACCTCGTGTCCGACGTCGTGGGCCATGTGCCGCACGGCGTACGCGACTCGGAGCTGCTGCGCGCGACGTTCCCGCCGGGATCGGTCACGGGTGCCCCCAAGGTGCGCGCGATGGAGATCATCAACGACCTCGAGATGACCGGGCGCGAGGCCTACACCGGAGCCATCGGTCATGTGAGCCCCGCCGCCGGGCTCGAGCTCAACGTCGTCATCCGTACGTTCGAGTTCTCCGGCGACCGGGTGTGGCTCGGTGTCGGCGGTGGCGTCGTGGCGGACTCCACGCCCGATGGTGAGTACGCCGAGTGCCTGGTCAAGGCGCGCCCGCTGATCGAGGCGATCGGGGGAGTGCTCGAGCTGACGGCCGACGTGCCGGACGTCGCCGAGGTGCCCACCACCGACGCCCCGGACCCCATCGAGACGGTCGACGAGTCGCTCGGCATCTACGACACCCTGCTGGTCGAGGACGGCCACGTCGCCGACCTCGAGGCCCACCTGGCCCGGCTCGACGCCAGCGTCCGCGCCGTCTACGGCACGACGATCCGCGCCGGGCTCGACGACGCGGTGCTGCGGCGCGCGGTGAGGCTCACGGGTCGCCAGCGCATGCGCATCGACGCAGTCCCGGGTGCCGACGGCGTGGTGGTGACGATGACGAGCCGGGTCATCGACGACGATGCGGAGGCGTGGACGTTGACGCCGCGGACTCTCGAGGGCGGGTTCGGGCAGCACAAGTGGGCCGACCGTACGGCGCTGGCCTTCGACCGCGCGCCCGACCGTGACCTGCTGCTGCTCGCCGAGGACGGCGCGATCCTCGAGACGGCCCGCGCCAACGTCTTCGTCGTGCACGACGACGGGGTCCACACGCCGCCGACCGACGGACGCATCCTGCCGGGCACGGCCAGGGCGCGCGTCATCGAGATCCTGCGTGAGGCGTCGGTGCCGGTGTTCCAGCGCCGGCTCACCGTCGACGACCTGACGGCGGCGACCGAGGTGTTCGTCAGCAACTCGCTGCGCGGGGTCGTGCCGGTCGTCGCGTGCGAGGGTGTCGGATCGTGGCCGGTCGGGCGTACGACGACGTGGCTCCGCGACGAGCTGCGCCGCTTCTGGTCCCAACCCGGCTCCTTGAGCTCGTCGAAAGGACAGTCGCAGTCCTTTCGCTCCCCCAACGGCTACGCCCTTCCTGTTGGGGGGACCCCCATAGCTCAAGGAGCGCATGCCGCCAAGGTCCTGTTCATCGACAACTACGACTCGTTCGTCTACAACCTCGTCCAGTACGCCGGTGAGCTCGGCGCGCAGGCCGAGGTCGTCCGCAACGATGCCGTCACCGTTGAGGAGCTCGTCGCAGCGCGTGAACGCGGCGACTTCACCCACGTCGTCGTGTCGCCCGGCCCCGGCGCGCCGTCCGACGCCGGCGTCAGCATCGAGGCGATTCGCCGGCTGGGCCCGACGACGCCGATCCTCGGGGTGTGCCTCGGTCACCAGGCGATCGGCGAGGCCTACGGGGCCAGCGTCGTCCGGGCCCCTGAGGTCGTCCACGGCAAGCCGTCCCTGGTGCACCACGACGGCCGGGGCGTCTACGCCGGACTGCCGACGCCGCTGGTCTGTGCCCGCTACCACTCGCTCGTGATCGACCCCGCGACGCTGCCCGGCGAGCTCGAGGCCACGGCCCACACCGCGTCCGGCATCGTCATGGGCGTCCGTCACCGCAGTCATCCCGTAGAGGGTGTGCAGATGCATCCCGAATCCATCCTCACGGCGCGCGGCCACGAGATGCTCCAGTCCTTCCTCGGTTCCGTAGACTGATCCCCTTATGTATGACGGCGTGATTCAAGATCTGATCGATGAGCTCGGGCAACTCCCCGGCATCGGTCCCAAGAGCGCGCAACGCATCGCCTTCCACCTGCTCGACGCCGATCCCGAGGACGTACGGCGCTTCGCCGCGACGCTCGTCGAGGTCAAGGCCAAGGTCCACTTCTGCTCGATCTGCGGCAACGTCACGGTCGACACCGAGTGCCGGGTCTGCGCCGATCCGCGCCGCGACCTCAGCGTGATCTGCGTCGTCGAGGAGTCCAAGGACGTCGTCGCGATCGAGCGCACGCGGGAGTTCCGCGGCCGCTATCACGTGCTCGGCGGTGCGATCTCGCCGATCGCCGGCATCGGCCCCGACCAGCTCCGCATCAAGGAGCTGCTCCAGCGCCTGCAGGACGGCGTCGTCACCGAGGTCATCATCGCGACCGACCCCAACCTCGAGGGGGAGGCGACCGCCACCTACCTCATCCGCATGCTCACCCCGCTCGGCCTGCGGGTCAGCAAGCTCGCGAGTGGCCTGCCCGTCGGCGGCGACCTGGAGTACGCCGACGAGCTCACCCTCGGCCGCGCGTTCGAGGGTCGAACGACCATCGGCAACGCCGCCGTCGGAAGCTGACGGCTTCTCACTGTCCATCGGCAGGATCACGAGTCTGCCCCTCCGGACGAACCGGTAGACTTGTCGCGCGCAGCGTCGCGCAAACCGTACGTTTCCCAGGACTAGGAAATCCCGTGGGCATTGTCGTCCAGAAGTACGGCGGCTCCTCGGTTGCCGACGCAACCAGCATCAAGAGGGTCGCCCAGCGCATCGTCGCGACCAAGAAGGCCGGTCACGACGTCGTTGTCGTCGTCTCCGCCATGGGCGACACGACCGACGAGCTGATCGATCTCGCGAGCCAGGTCGCGCCGCTGCCCCCGGGCCGCGAGCTCGACATGCTGCTGACCGCGGGCGAACGCATCAGCATGGCGGTCCTCGCGATGGCGATCGGCACGCTCGGCCAGGAGGCGCGCTCGTTCACGGGCTCGCAGGCCGGCGTCATCACCGACTCCGAGCACGGCCGGGCCAAGATCATCGACGTCACCCCCGGCCGCATCGAGGCCGCGCTCGCCGAGGGTGCAATCGCGATCGTCGCCGGCTTCCAGGGCGTCTCGCAGACCACCAAGGACATCACGACGCTGGGTCGCGGCGGCTCGGACACCACGGCCGTCGCACTCGCCGCGGCGCTCAACGCCGACGTCTGCGAGATCTACACCGACGTCGACGGCATCTTCACCGCCGATCCGCGCATCGTGCCCAACGCCCGCCAGATCCCGCGCATCTCGTACGAGGAGATGCTCGAGATGGCGGCCAACGGCGCCAAGATCCTGCACCTGCGCTGCGTCGAGTACGCCCGCCGCAACGACATGCCGATTCACGTACGTTCGTCGTTCTCCGACAAGACCGGCACCTGGGTCGTCAAGACCGAGGACGTCATCCAAGAGGGGCACCCCATGGAACAAGCCATTATTTCCGGCGTCGCGCACGACCGCAGCGAGGCCAAGATCACCGTCGTCGGCGTGCCCGACAAGGTCGGCGAGGCCGCCACGATCCTGCAGGCGCTCGCGGACGCGCAGATCAACATCGACATGATCGTGCAGAACGTCTCCGCCGCCACGACGTCGCTGACCGACATCTCGTTCACGCTGCCCCGGGCCGACGGCCAGACCGCGATGACCGCGCTCGCCCGGCTCAAGGATCAGGTCGGCTTCGAGCAGCTCCAGTACGACGACAGCGTCGGCAAGGTGTCGATCGTCGGCGCCGGCATGCGCTCGTCACCGGGCATCACGGCCCGCTTCTTCCGCGCGCTCGCCGACGCGGGGGTCAACATCGAGATGATCTCGACCTCGGAGATCCGCATCTCCGTCGTCGTGACCGAGAACCAGATCGACGCGGCCGTCAACGCCGCGCACGCCGCCTTCGACCTCGGCACCGACGAGGTCGAGGCCGTGGTCTACGGAGGAACCGGACGATGACCACCATCGGAATCGTCGGCGCGACCGGGCAGGTCGGCGTCGCCATGCGCAGCATCCTCGAGGAGCGCAACTTCCCCGCCGACGAGGTGCGGTTCTTCGCGTCCTCGCGCTCGGCCGGCAAGACGCTGCCGTGGAAGGGTGGCGAGATCGTCATCGAGGACGCTGCGACCGCGGACCCGTCCGGCATCGACATCGCTCTGTTCTCCGCCGGAGCCACGACCTCCAAGGCGCAGGCGCCCCGCTTCGCCGCCGCAGGCGCGATGGTCATCGACAACTCGTCGGCGTTCCGCAAGGACCCCGACATCCCATTGATCGTCAGCGAGGTCAACCCCGAGGACGTCGCCAAGGCGACCCAGAACATCATCGCCAACCCCAACTGCACCACGATGGCCGCGATGCCGGTCCTCAAGCCCCTGCACGACGAGGCCCAGCTCGTACGCCTCGTGGTCAGCAGCTATCAGGCGGTCTCGGGCTCCGGCATCGCCGGCGTCCAGGAGCTGCACGGCCAGGCGCTCGCGGTCGTCGACAAGGCCAACGAGCTGGCCTACGACGGCAGCGCCGTCACGTTCCCGGCACCGGTCAAGTACGTCGCACCGATCGCGTTCAACGTCCTCCCGATGGCCGGCTCGATCGTCGACGACGGGTCGTACGAGACCGACGAGGAGCAGAAGCTCCGCAACGAGAGCCGCAAGATCCTCCACATCCCCGACCTCAAGGTTGCCGGCACGTGCGTACGCGTTCCGGTGTTCACCGGGCACTCGCTGTCGATCAACGCCGAGTTCGCGCGGTCGATCACGCCTGAGCGCGCCACGGAGCTGCTGGCGGACGCCGCGGGCGTCAAGCTCGTCGACGTGCCGACCCCGCTGCAGGCGGCCGGCACCGACCCGAGTCTCGTCGGCCGCATCCGTCAGGACCAGAGCGTCGACGACCAGCGCGGTCTCGTGCTGTTCGTCAGCGGCGACAACCTCCGCAAGGGTGCCGCCCTCAACACGATCCAGATCGCCGAGCTGCTGGTCTAGCGGCCGTCGCTCCGCATGGCTGAGCGGATCACAGGGTCTCGCGGATCGTGACGAACGCGTCGAGGGACGTGGGATCGGTCAGCGCGCCCTTGGCGGCAGCATCCTCGATCGACGCACCCTGCAGGATCTTCTTGACCGGCACCTCGAGCTTCTTGCCCGACAGGGTGCGGGGGAGCGCCGCGACCTGATGGATCGCGTCGGGGACGTGCCGGGGCGACAGCTGCGTGCGCAGGGCGAGCGCGAGTCGCTGGTGGAGCGCCTCGTCGAGGTCGAGCCCGTCGGTGAGCACGACGAACAGCAGGAGCCGGCCGGCGCCGCCCTCGGCGTCCTCGAGGTGGACCACAAGGCTGTCGACGACCTCGGGCAACGCCTCGACGACGGTGTAGAACTCGGCGGTCCCCAGGCGTACGCCTCCACGGTTGAGCGTCGCGTCGCTGCGACCCGTGATGATGCAGGTGCCGCGCTCGGTGATCGTGATCCAGTCGCCGTGGCGCCAGACGCCGGGGATGTCCTCGAAGTAGGCCGCCCGATAGCGGGAACCGTCGGCGTCGCCCCAGAACCCGACCGGCATCGACGGCATCGGCTGCGTGATGACGAGCTCGCCGAGCGAGCCGATCACGGGGTGACGTTCCTCGTCGTACGCCTCGACGGCGCAGCCGAGCATGCGGCACGAGATCTCCCCGGCGTAGACCGGGACGGTCGGCGCGGCGCCGACGAACCCGGAGCACACGTCCGTGCCGCCGGAGATCGAGCCGAGCTGCACCGTCGGGCTGACCGCGTCGTAGACCCAGCGGAATCCCTCGGCGGGCAGCGGTGCGCCGGTCGAGCCGACGCCGCGGAGCCGTGACAGGTCGGCGACCTCGTGCGGCACGAGCCCTTCCTTGCGGCACTGCAGCAGATAGGGCGCGCTGGTGCCGAAGTACGTCATCTCGAGCCGCTCGGCGAGCTGCCACAGCATCGCGAGGTCGGGGTGTCCCGGATTGCCGTCGAACAGCACGATCGTCGAGCCGACCGCGAGGCCCGAGATCAGCAGGTTCCACATCATCCAGCCGGTCGTCGAGAACCAGAAGAAGCGGTCCGCGCGGCCGAGGTCGTGGTGGAACGCCAGCGACTTGAGGTGCTCGAGCGTGATGCCGCCGTGGCCGTGCACGATCGGCTTCGGCAGTCCGGTGGTGCCCGACGAGAACAGCACGTAGAGCGGCGCCGCGAACGGCAGGCGTACGAACTCGAGCGGCCCGGACTCGGCGGTGAGCTCGGCCCACGTGATCGCGCCGTCAGGAGCCGCGGCGTCGGCGTCCAGGTAGGGCAGCCACACGACGGTGCACAGGCTCGGCAGGCTGCTGGTGATCGCCTCGACCTCGGCCCGCCGGTCGACGCCCTTGGTGCCGTAGCGATAGCCGTCGACCGCCAGCAGGACGGTCGGCTCGATCTGCTGCCACCGGTCGACCACGCTCTGGGTGCCGAACTCCGGCGCGCACGACGAGAACACCGCGCCGAGGCTCGCCGCGGCCAGGAGCAGCACCAGCGTCTCCGGGATGTTGGGGGAGTAGGCGGCGACCCGGTCTCCCGCCTCGACGCCGGCGCGCTGGAGGCCGGCGCGGGCGCGTGCCACCTGGTCACGGAGCTCGCCCGCGGTCAGACGTACGTCGTCGCGGCTCTGCGAGGCGGCGACCACGACGACGTCGTCGTCGGTCCGGCCGGGCATCCGCAACATCGCCTCGGCGTAGTTGAGGCGTACGTCGGGGAACCACACCGCGCCGGGCATCGACGCGTCGGCGAGGGCGATCGTCGGGTCGCCGTCGGCGGGGACGTCGAAGTGCTGCCACGCGGCGCGCCAGAAGTCGTTGGGCTGCTCCACCGACCAGGCCCAGAGCGCGTCGTAGTCGGCGAACGTCTGGTCCAGCCCTTGCATGAACCGCTCGAGCCTCGAGGTGCCGTCGAGCGGCGGGCTCCAGAGAACGTCGGTCACTCGGGAATTGTAGGGCTGCTCTCGGCCACCGTGATGAGCCAGTAGGACAGGAGATAGGTCACCGCGCCCAGGGCCGGCACGAGCACGAGTGCCCTCCGGTCGTCGGCCATGTCGAGGAAGAGCCCCAGGATCGCGACGATCGTCAGGACCACCGCCAGGAAGCTGATGAGTCCGGCCTTGGCGGTGCCGAACGCCGTCAGGAGCAGGTCACCGATGATGATCGCGATGAAGGTGACGACGACGAACGTCAGCGAGCCCCACTGCTTGCCGCCGGAGGCGACGCCGCGTACGTCGTTGAAGATCTCGAGGGCGATCAGCCCGAGACCCACCGACGCCAGGCCGACGACGAGGCCCGTGATGAGGGCAGCCAACCGGCCGTCGATGTGCGGGACGCGCCAGGCGATGATCGCGCGGAACCGGTCGGCGACGAACGTACCGGTGGCCCTCGCCGCAGAGCCCGTGGCTCCCGCGACCCCCGATGCGACGCCCGCACCGCGCGAGGTCAGTGCCTTGCCGGCCGCGCCCACGTTGACGCGGGGGCGGGTCTTCGTCGTCCCGGCGGGCTTGGAGCCCGGGCGGCTGGCGACCTTGGCCTGCGGCTTCGTGCGGGTCGTCGAGACCGGCCGGCCGTAGCGGACGGTCTTGTCCGGCGGCGGTGACGCAGGGCGTACGACGGTCTTCTTGACGACGCGTTTGACCACCTTCTTGGCGGGCTGCTGCTCGTCGACCATGCGCTGAGTCTTTCAC
Source organism: Aeromicrobium sp. Root236 (assembly GCF_001428805.1). Lineage (NCBI taxonomy): Bacteria > Bacillati > Actinomycetota > Actinomycetes > Propionibacteriales > Nocardioidaceae > Aeromicrobium > Aeromicrobium sp. Root236. The sequence goes on from NZ_LMIS01000001.1 coordinate 2,705,193, forward strand.
AGCGGATGTCACGTCACAGGCGGTCGAACGTTGCGATCAGGTTGAGTTCTGCGCTCAGCGAGATCCACCTGGCCGAGATGTCGGATCCGGAGCGGGCCCGTTCGTCGTACGTGTAGAGGCCGCTCCGGAGGCGGCACCCGACGAGAGGCATCCCGATGTACGCATTCCTGAAGCAGCTGACGAACGCGGTCCTGAAGGCCACGAGCTGGGGCCTGGAAGCCCCCGAGCTGCGCCGTCACGAGCGCGGATCGGTCCCGGTCATGACCTTCAGCCCGCGCTTCTGAGCGGAGACGAGGAATGGCCGGACCCTGGGGGTCCGGCCATTCACTGTGTCGGGCTGACAGGATTTGAACCTGCGGCCTCGTCGTCCCGAACGACGCGCGCTACCAAGCTGCGCCACAGCCCGAATGCTCCCTAGATGAGGGAACCGGAAGAGTCTATCCCAGTCAGGGTGAGCAGCGTCGCCTCGGGGCGGCACGCGAAACGTACGGGCGTGTAGGGCGACGTGCCGAGCCCGGCGGACACGTGGAGCCACGACGGGTCGTGACCGTCGACCTGGTGCCGGTGCAGCCCGCGAGCACGGGCCCGGTCGAGGTCGCAGTTGGTGACGAGCGCCCCGTAGAACGGGATGCGCAGCTGGCCGCCGTGGGTGTGGCCGGCCATGATCAGCGGGTAGCCGAGCGTGTTCCAACGGTCGAGGACCCGCAGGTAGGGGGCATGGGCCACGCCGATCGCCAGGTCTGCCGTGGTGTCGGCCGGGACCTCGTCGAGCACGTCGTAGTTGAGGTGCGGGTCGTCGACCCCGACGAACGCGAGGCGCCGCCCACCGGCGACGAACGACGCGTGGCGGTTGCTGAGGTCGACCCAACCGCGCTGCTCGAACGCGTGACGCAGCTGGTCGAACGGCAGGTCGCGCTTGCGCTTCCACTCACCGCCCGTGCCACCCCGGAGGTAGTTGACCGGGTTCTTGGCGACGGGGGAGAAGTAGTCGTTCGACCCGAACACGAACGCGCCGGGCAGGTCCAGCAGGTCGCCGTACGCGCGCAGCACCGACGGCACGGCGTCGAGGTGCGCGAGGTTGTCGCCGGTGTTGACGACCAGGTCGGGCTGGAGGTCGGCGAGGCCGCGCAGCCAGTGCTGCTTCTTGTGCTGGCTCGGCGTCATGTGGGTGTCGGAGAGGTGCAGCACGCGCAGCGGCTCCGACCCGGCTGCGAGCACCGGCACCGTGACCTCGCGGAGGGTGAATGCGCGTACCTCGTAGACCGAGGCGTACGCCAGCCCGGCCGCGGCAGCCGCGAAGGGCCAGAGCAAGGGGCGCACGGGTCCAGTCTCCCTCACGCCTGGGCACTCGCCTCACGGAGTCGCGTGGCGACGGCGACGAGGTCGGGAGTCAGTCCGGTGACGTGGTCGGAGTCCCGCAGGAGGCGGCGTACGTTGCCGAGGTCGCGGGCCGCCTGGCCGAGGGTCGCCCGGTGCGGGGTCGGACCGAGGTCCGCCGCTGCGTCGGCGACTGCGAGCACCGCATCGAGCGCGTGAGCGGGTGCCGTCGTCGGTCGCCTGAGTCTGTGGTGCAGGCGCCACGTCGGCCGGACGAGCTCGAGGTGGTGCCGTGCAGCATGGAGGGCGGAGAGATCAGGCTCGCCTCCCTCGAGGCGCCCCTTGAGGACGTCCTGCACGGCCGCGAGGACATCAGCGGTGCGGCGCCGGGCGACATCTCGTGTGCGTACGGGCAGCAGGAACCACGAGACCGCGACCGCGATCGCCCCGCCGATGACGATGGCGAGCAGCCGGACCTCGAGCTGACTGCCCTCACCTGTCCCGTAGTAGCCGTAGAGCAGGGCCAGCACCGCGGTGACGCACCCGGCCCAGTACGCGTACCCGCGAGGTCGCAGCCAGGTGCCGATCGCCAGCACGACGAAGATCGCCACCACGGAGGCGTGCGATCCCGGGGTGACCCGACCGGCGATCAGCGTCGCGGCCGTCGTGCCGACGAGGGCGCCGAGGACACGCAGCACGCTCTTGGTGAGCACGTCGCCGCGCCCGCGGTTGCCGCTGTTCACGACGAACGCCGTGATGACGACCCACGGCCAGTGCTCGTCGAACGCGAGGTGGCCGATGACCAGGGCGACACCGAGCGACACCAGCATCTGGATCGCCATCCGGGTGCTCGCGTCGAGCACTCGACCGGCTCGCCGTCGTGCCGGTGCCGGCGGAACGTCGTGCAGCAGCCCGAGGGAGTGCGCGACCGTCGTCGCGGCAGCGGCCCACACGTACGCCACGACCGCGACGACAGGCGTCCACCACGCGTCGTGGGCGGCGGGGGCGGCCACGGCCGGCGTGGTCAGCACGGCGATGAACGGCAACGACATGAGGGTGCCGAGGCGGCTCGCGACCGGGCCCAGCCGGCGCAGCAGGATGGGTGCGCTCAAGCCCACGGCGAGCAGACCGCCGCCGACCGCCTCGTGGTGGAACAGGACCTCGGCGACGTACCGCGCCGCGATCGCCACGACCACGAGCGTCGCGAGTCGTGCTCCGCGACTCCGCCAGGACCCGTGGCCCTCGAGCCGGCCCAGCGTCAGGGCGAGCACGACCGACAGGATGATGAGCGTCGAGCTGAAGCCGGCGATGTCGTGCAGGGCCAGCGTCGTGCCGAAGCTTCCGAGCACGGCCGACATCGTGACGATCGCGCGGACCAGCTCGGCGGAGGGCCGCCACCGCACGGTGGGGGCGGGTCGGGAGTCCCTCATGGCCGCGACGCTACCGCCGCCCGGTCCTGCGACAATGTGACGTATGTCAGGACTCAAGGACCAGCTGCACGACGACCTCACCACCTCGATGAAGGCGCGCGATGCGCTGCGCACGTCGACGCTGCGCATGGTGCTCACGGCGATCACCAACGCCGAGGTCGCCGGCAAGGAGGTCCGCGAGCTGAGCGACGAGGACATCATCACGGTGCTGGGCTCGGAGGCCAAGAAGCGCCGTGAGGCCGCTCAGGCGTTCGCCGAGGGCAACCGCCCCGAGCTCGCCGACAAGGAGCGCGCCGAGGCGGAGATCCTCGCCGAGTACCTGCCGGCTCAGCTGAGCGCTGAAGAGATCGCCGCCATCGTGTCGGCTGCCGTCGAATCCGCCGGCGCCGCGGGCGAGGGCATGAAGGCCATGGGCAAGGTCATGGGGATCGTGTCACCCCAGGTCAAGGGCAAGGCCGACGGCGGCGCCGTCGCCGCTGAGGTCAAGCGGCAGATCAACGGTTCCTGAGGAGCGAGCTCTGAGAGCTTGCGAGCAGAGGACGCGTCTCGAAGGAGGCGCCTGACGCTCAGCCGTTCGTCCCGTTGCCTGGACCGTCCGTGCCGTTGCCCGGCCCATCGGTCCCGTTGCCGCCACCGCCGCCACCACCGGTGGTGCCGGTGTTGCCGTCGTTCGACGGCTTCTTCTTGGCCTTCTTGGGCGCCGACGGCTTGGTCTTGGGCGGCGGGTCGAAGTTGACCGACGGCAGGAAGTCCTGGATGACGTGCATCGCCTTGGCCCACATCGGCCCGGCCAGCGAGCTGCCGCCGACGGTGTGGAAGTCGAGGAAGCTCCCGTTGATCGTCACGCCCGCCAGGGTGCGGGGGTTGCCGTTGCTCTTGACGCCGGCGAGCATCGCCATGGCGGCGAGCTTGGGCGTGTAGCCGGCGTACCAGACCGCCTGGTTGTCCTGGGCGGTTCCGGTCTTGGCCGCCGACGGGATCTTGAGGCCCGTGCCACCCAAGTCGTAGCCGAAGCCGCCCGGCTCCTGGACGCCGCGCAGGATGTCGTTGATCTGGGCGGCGTCGTCCTTGCTCATGACGCGCTCGCAGTTGGGGTGGAACTTGCGGATCGTCTTGCCGTTGGCGTCGATGATCGAGTCGACCGGAAGGGGAGCGCAGTACATGCCGCCGGAGGCCGGCACGGCGTACGCGGCGGCCATGTCGAGGGGGCTGACGCTGGTGACGCCGAGGGTGAACGGTCCTACCTGGTCGTCATCGGGCACCTTGATGCCCATCGACTCCGCGGCGCGCACGACGTTGCAGAGCCCCGCCTTCTTCTCGAGCTGCGCGAAGTAGGTGTTCACCGACTCGCGGGTGCCCGTGTACATGTTCTTGGTGCCGCTCGTCGTCGAGTTCTTGACCGGCCACGGGGAAGTGCCGCCACCGTTGCAGGCGAAGTAGCTGCCGGCCGGAACCGTCATCTTGGCCGGCGACTTGAACGTCTGGCCGACGTCGATGCCCTGCTTGAGCGCCGCGGCGACGGTGAACATCTTGAACGTCGAGCCGGCGGGGAAGCCGCCGGAGTTGCCGAACCTCGTGGGCACGGTGAAGTTGATGAACGACTGGCCCTTCTTCTTGTTGCGCCCCATCGGCTTGGACTGGGCGAGTCCCTTGACCTTGCCGGTGCCCGGCTCGAGGAGCGCCATGGCGCCGAGCGCCTTGTCCTTGGCAGCGACGGTCGACGTGACGGCCTTGTTGATGGCCTTCTGCATGCGGACGTCGACGTTGGACTTGATCGTCAGACCGCCACGCTCGAGCGCGCGCTGCCGATCCGCGACGGTGGGGCCGAGCGCGGTCGACCTCAGCAGGTAGCTCTGGATGTAGGCGCAGGAGAACTCGGCGACGGTCGAGACGCAGCCATTGGGGAACTTGGTGACCTTGAGGCCCAGCGGGGCGGCCTGGTAGCGCTTGGCGTCGGCCTCGGAGATCTTGCCGAGCCGCGCCATGACGGCCAGCACGGTGTTGCGGCGGGCCAGCGCCTTCTCGGGGTAGACGCGGGGGTCGAACTGCACCGGGTTCTTGACGAGGCCGGCGAGCGTCGCTGCCTGGCGTACGTTGAGCTTCGCCGGGCTCACGGAGAAGTAGTGGTAGGACGCCGCACTGATGCCGTACGCGCTGTCGCCGAAGTAGGCGAGGTTGAGGTAGCGCTCGAGGATCTCCTTCTTGGTGTGCGTCTCCTCGTACTGGATCGCGAGCTTGAGCTCACGGATCTTGCGGGCCGTGGACTTCTTGATCGCGGCCAGCTGCTGCTTCTTGGTCGTCGCCTGGGAGACGAGGGTCAGCTTGACGAGCTGCTGCGTGATCGACGAGCCACCCTGCGTCTGCCCCTCCGACGCGTTGTTGACGAGCGCGCGGAGCGTGCCCTTGAGGTCGAGCGCCCCGTGCTCGTAGAAGCGGGCGTCCTCGATCGACAGGATCGCGTCCTGCATCAGCGGGGAGATCTTGGACAGCGGGATGTCCTGGCGGTTCTCCTCGTAGAAGTACGCGATGAGGTCGCCGTTGGCGGCCAGCAGGCGGGTCGTCTGGGCGCTCGGCTGGTCGTCGAGCTCCAGCGGGAGGTTGACGATGTCGTTGCTGAGGTTGTTGGCCGTCGAGGCGAACAGGGCCGTGCCGGGGATGAAGATCGCCGCGACGAGGATGCCGGCCACGGCCGACAGCAGCGCCATCGTGCCCACGATCGACAGTGGTCCGTCGTGGCGCTTCTCGCGCTGTGCGGTCTGGCGCAGCGAGGCGCGGAGTTCTTCCCAAGACATGGGGTCAGGTTACGTGACGATGCCGAGAAGCCCTCAGTGGCGACAACGTGTCTAGTCCATCAGGACTAGAGAAAGATGGTCACAATCGCTCTGACGGTTGTCCCGCCGAATTCTTAGATTGATCTCAACAACCAACTTCGATCCAACAAGGGATCGGTCTCGGGGAGGTTCTTGATCATGTGGAATGAAAACTGGGCGGCTGAGGCCGCGTGTCGCGGGAAGTCCGACGCACTGTTCGTCAAGGGCGCTGAGCAGAACCGCGCCAAGCAGGTCTGTGGCACCTGCCACGTACGGGCGGAGTGCCTGGCCGAAGCGCTGGACAACCGCATCGAGTGGGGTGTCTGGGGCGGTATGACCGAGCGCGAGCGCCGTGCGCTGCTGCGTCGCCGGCCCAACGTCACGGCCTGGCGCAGCATCCTCTCCGTCGCCGTCTAGGGCGTCGGCTGGCTCTGTCCGGCCAGCAGCTGACCGATCTCGCGCAGTCCGTCGAGGTCGTGCACGTCTCCGGCGAGCGCCGCGACCGATGCCGTGGGTACGCCCGGGTGCGCCGCACTGAAGCTGCGCTTGAGGCGCGACTCGCGTGCCGCGACCCGCATGCGTTCGGCGTGGATCGCCAGGAGGTCGGCGGTCATCCGGTCGGCCGCGTTGCCCGCCTCGAGCTTGCGGCCGGCTGACTCCGCGTCGGCCCCGGAGATGCCGTCGGCACCGTTCTCATGGACCCGGTTGACCACCAGCCCGGCCAGTGGCATCTGCTCACCGGCGAGCCGCTCGACGAAGTAGGACGCCTCGCGCATCGCCGCCGGCTCCGGCGCGGCGACCACGACGAAGGCGGTCTCCCGCGCCTGCAGCAGCGCGTACGTGCTCTCGGCCCGCTGCCGGAACCCGCCGAAGAGCGTGTCGAACGCGGCGACGAACGTCTGCATGTCGGTGAGCACCTGCGCACCGAGCACCTTGTTGAGGGCGCTCGTGACGATGCCGAACCCGGCGCTCAGCAGGCGGGCCGGGCCCTTCGCGGGCGCCAGCAGCAGCTTGATGAACCGGCCGTCGAGCATCGAGGAGAGCCGGTCAGGTGCGTCGAGGAAGTCGAGCGCGGACCGCGACGGGGGAGTGTCGACGACGATGAGGTCCCATCGCCGCTCCTCGTCGACCGCCTCGGCATGGAGCTGCCCCAGCTTTTCCATGGCCATGTACTCCTGCGTGCCCGCGAACGAGCTCGACAGGGCGACGTAGAACGGGTTGGCCAGGATCTGCTGCGCCTTCTCGGGCGTCGCGTGCGCCTCGACGACCTCGTCGAACGTGCGCTTCATGTCGAGCATCATCGCGTCGAGGGTGCCGCCGCCGGCGCCGACGTCCTTGACCGGGCGCGGGGTGTTGTCGAGCTCCGTCAGGCCCATCGCCTGGGCGAGGCGCCGGGCCGGGTCGATCGTCAGGACGCACACGTTGCGGCCCTGCTCGGCGGCGCGGAGCGCGAGGGCGGCAGCGGTCGTGGTCTTGCCGACGCCCCCGGATCCGCAGCACACGATGATCTCGGTCGTACGGTCGGCGAGCAGCGCGTCGACGTCGAGCGACCCGGCGGGTGGTCCGCCCGGTGCGCCGCGCGGCGAGCTGCGATCCTTGCGCGCTGAAGGAGACGTACGGGGGCGGCCGGTCATGCTGGGTCCTTCAGCTTCTCGGCCAGCTCGAACAGGGCGCCGAGGTCGATCCCGTCGGTCAGCGCGGGCAGCTCGACGAGGGGCTGGCCGCAGTCCTCGAGGATCGCGCGCTGCCCGTCCTGCAGCCGCTGGCGCTCGAGGTGAGCCTGGCCACCGGCGATCAGTGCGGGGGCGGCGGCCGGCTCGAGCGACGCCTTGGCGAGGGACTGCACGACCTTGCTCGTGGTCAGCTTGCCGTCCTCCAGCGCGGTGCGGGTGCCGGCCGACAGCAGCGGCGGGCGTACGAGGTTGAGGATGACCCGGCCGACGGGCAGCCGCTCGGACTGCAGCTCGGCGATGCCGTCGATCGTCTCCTGCACGGGCATCTCCTCCAGCACCGTGACGAGGTGCACGTGGGTGTCGCTCGAGCGCATCATCTGCATGATCGAGTCGGCCTGGCGGCGGATGGGGCCGACCTTGGCCAGGCCGGCGACCTCGGCGTTGACGTTGAGGAACCGGGTGATGCGTCCGGTCGGCGGGGCGTCCATGATCACGGCGTCGTACGCGAAGCCCTTGCCGTTGCGGCGCCGCGCCGCCTCGTACACCTTGCCCGTCAGCAGCACGTCGCGCACGCCCGGCGCGATCGTGGTGGCGAAGTCGATGATGCCGAACCGGTCGAGGGCCTTGCCGGCGCGGCCGAGCCGGTAGTACATGGCGAGGTACTCCAGCAGCGCCGACTCGGGGTCGATCGCCAGGGCGTACACCTCGCCGCCGCCGAGGCCGACCGCGATCTTGCGCTCCTCGTAGGGCAGCGGAGGCACGTCGAAGAGCTGGGCGATGCCCTGCCGCCCCTCGACCTCGCAGAGCAGGACCCGCTTGCCCTCGCCGGCCAGCGACATCGCGAGCG